>JAGWWX010000044.1 GCA_018970215.1 Acidobacteriota bacterium
AGTAGAGGAGGTTCGCCAGCCGACGTCGATAGGTCAGTGCGACCGCATCACTGGGGCCAAGAGCGTCGAGAATCTGTAAGAGCTGCTCTTTGGCACTCTCGTCCGTTCGGACGCGGAGCAACAGGCCGTCCAACGTCGCGGTCACTGAATCATCCAGCAGAACTCCCGTGACGGCAAGACGGGCACGAGCGAGCAGGCTCGTCAGAGTTGAGTTTGTGTGGTGCGGTTCGAGCAGCGTGATGACGTCGGCCCATCGCTCCGACGCCAGCCAGAGCTGAGCTACCGCCTCGAGGACCTCAGCGTTCGTCGGTTCGAGAGCGAGCGCCTGCATGAGTGACGTTTCGTCGCCCTGGCGAAGGAGTGAGGTGATCGGCGAGGCGTCGGGCGCCAATCGCTCGACGAACTCCCGCACCTGATGCTCCGGCAACGCTCCGGTAAAACTGTCGACTATTTTTCCCTCCCGAATCGCGAAGACGGCGGGGATGGACTGGACTTGGAAGGCTTGCGCTACGCGAGGATTCGCATCCACATCAACTTTGGCCAAGGTGACAGCGCCGTTCATCTCCCCGATCACTTTTTCGAGAATGGGGCCGAGCGTTTTACACGGAGTGCACCACTCTGCCCACAGATCCACGACTACGGGAGTCGTCATGGACGCCTCCATGACGTCCTGCGAAAACGTTGCGTCTGTGACATCGACCACGGCGTCAGCCTAATGTCACCCTATTTCTCGGTTGAAGAGTTACAGAAAATCCCGTGCCGTTGACCCGACTAGCGTTTCGACCATGAATGAAGTGGTCGGAATTCACCACGACAACGTGACGGAGTGGATGGTCAACCATGTCGGTGCCCGTGCTCCGCTCACCTTCGAACTCATTGCCGGTGGTCGTTCGAACCTCACCTTCAAAGTGACCGACGCTGATGGTCGGCGCTTCGCCCTGCGCCGACCGCCGACGAGCCACGTCCTCCCCACCGCACACGACATGGTGCGAGAGCACACCGTCATCTCGGCGCTGGCCCCGCAAGGGATCCCGGTAGCCACTCCTCTGGGACTCTGTGTCGACGAAGCCGTTAACGAGCGACCGTTTTATGTCATGGACTTTGTCGACGGAGAAATTCTCCGGGACCGCCGCGGTGCGGAATCGGCGTTTGGCGTCGACGTTCGCCGCGGCATCGGCGCCAATTTGGCGCAGACGCTGGCGCAGCTTCACGATGTCGATGTGGTGGCCGCCGGCCTCGGCGAACTCGGTCGACATGAGGGATACATCGAACGACAGCTCAAGCGGTGGCGCGGACAGTACGAGCAGATGCACGTTGACGGAGTCGACGACGGTGGCATCGTTGCGGCCGTGGGCGATGAACTCGCTGCCGGTATTCCTACGCAACAAAAAGTTGCGGTGGTGCACGGCGACTATCGACTCGACAACACCGTGCTCGACTCCGCGGGTCGCGTGACGGCGATCCTCGACTGGGAGATCTGCACTCTCGGCGATCCGATGGCCGACCTCGGACTCTTGTTGGTGTACTGGGCCGAGCCGAGTGACGCCACCGAGGCGCTCCTGGGGGCGGCGCCGACCACGGCGGAGGGGTTCGCCACACGCCAACAAGTGCTGGAAGCGTACGCCGCCCACACGTCGCTCGACGTACAACACGTGGCGTTCTATCAAGCCTTCGGCTACTGGAAGTTGGCCTGCATCCTCCAAGGAGTCTTTGCGCGATACAAGGGTGGCGCAACGGCGGGCGACACGGGAAGCGTGGACGCCTTCCCCCACCACATCAAACTTCTCGCCGACACGGCGAAGCGTACGTTGGATGAGGGCAAATGAGTGACGCCGATTACGACCGGATTTTGTACTTTCACGACGCCGACCTGCACGAACCGGTACTCGTCGTCGGTCTCGAAGGCTGGATTGACGCTGGATTCGGCGCGAACGCAGCCATCAACTCTCTCCTTGGTTCAATGAAGACCGAGCTGTTCGCCAGTCTCGAAACGGACTACTTCATCGACCAGCGCGCTCGGCGCCCCATTGTGAAAATTGTCAATGGCGTCACGACCAACTTGACGTGGCCCGAAATTCAAGTGCACGCGGGGACCGACGGTGACGGGGCCGACGTCCTCTTGCTCGTGGGTCCGGAACCTGATTTCCACTGGGGCGACTTCGTCGATCTCATCGTTGACCTATGTGATCGACTCGGCGTTCGCATGGTTGTCGGCCTCGGCGCCTTCCCCGGCCCAGTCCCCCACACGCGTCCCCTCCGAGTTGTCGGTACCGCCCCGGCGGCGAGCGAGCACCTACTCCACGCCTTGACCGCCGTCGACGGTGAGATCGAGGTGCCAGCGGGAATCATGTCCGCGATCGAACTGGGCTGCGCCGAAGCGGGTATCGAAGTGATCACCCTCTGGGCTCGGGTCCCCCACTACGTGGCGTCACTCCCGTACCCGATGGCGTCGGCGGCGCTCATCGACGCCCTCGCCGCAGTCGCGGGACTCACGGTGTCGTCCGCCGAACTTCGCGCCCGCGACGTCGATGCCCAGCAGCGCATCGACGATCTCATCAGCAACAACCCTGACCACGAATCAATGGTCCAATCTCTCGAATCGCAGCACGATCGCGAAGAGCCGATGATCGAAGAGCCCATCCCCACGGGCGACGAGCTCGCCGCCGAACTCGAACGTTTTCTGCGGGGCGAAGACCCTAATTAAAGAACATCGGCGCCGTCGATGGCGAGGCCGAGTCCGAGCGCGTAGCCGTCAAGGAATATCTCACACTCCCGCTGACGCGGGTGACGGTTTGCAATGGCGTAGAACGCCTTGTTGTGATCGGCCTCGTGTAAGTGAGCGAGTTCGTGAACGAGCACGGCATCGATGACCCATTCGGGGCAGTTTCGCAGTGTGTCGGAGACTCGGATTTCCCGCGTGGCGGGAGAGCACGACGCCCACCGCGCCGACATATTGCGGGACCAGCGAATCCCACTCGGCGCCACCCCGTCGTTGTAGAGGTCGGCAAGTACCTGCGCCCGCGCTTCGAGAGCGGCGTCGCTCGTCATCACGGCGGGCCGCTGACGCACTAACTGTTCCACGAGGTCGTCGACGAAACGCACCCTCTCACTGCCCCGCAGTCGTGCGGGAATCTGAACGATTATTCGCGAGCCCGACCAGTGAGCCGATCCCGTCTTCGTACGCCGCGTGGACGCCCGAACTTCCACCTCGGGACGGTCAAGTTCGGCGGGCTGGATAAAAGTTCCCGCTCCAGAGTGACGTCGACTGCTCACGGAACGAAGTTCACCAACTTCGGGAGTCGCGCCACCGTGCGCGACGGCGCAGCGCCGCCGAGGGCTGCCTGGACGGCCGGGTCGTTCAGGGCGTGGGCGACGGCGTCAGCTTCTGTGATATCGGCGGCGACTTCGAGACGTGCGCGCACCTTTCCCGCGACCTGGACGACCAACGTCACCGTGTCGTCGACCAAATAGTCCGGGTCGGCGGTGGGCCACGCCGTCGCGTGAACCATCTCATCGTCGTGGCGGCGAGCCCACAGTTCGGCACTCACGTGCGGAGCCATCGGAGCGAGAAGTTGACACATCACATCGATGGCCTCATCCAAAAGGGGACGATACGCGCCGTCACCCTCTCGGGCCCACTTGGAGAGAGTGTTGAGGAGCTCCATCAACGCCGCCACGGCGGTGTTGTAGCTCCATCGTTCCATTCCGTCAGTGACCTTCGCGATGGTCTTATGTATCGCCCGACGCACCTCGCGATCCGCTGGTACCTCGGCGTCGTGCCAACGAACATCGTGGTAGTCCGCGAGTCGCCACAGGCGATCGAGAAAACGGGCACAGCCCTCAATCACGTCGTTTGTTTGGTCGGTCCAGTCGAAGTCATCGGCGGGAGGTCCGACGAAAAGGTGAAAGAGACGCAGGCCGTCGGCGCCAACGGTCGAGTAGTACTGCTCGGGCGCCACGAGATTGCCCTTGGACTTGCTCATCTTCGAGCCGTCCATGCGGATCATCCCCTGCGTAAAGAGCCGACGGAATGGCTCGCGGGTGACGCCCGGCGCCACGCCGACGTCGACGAGAGCCTTCATGTAAAACCGAGCGTACAGAAGGTGCAAGATGGCGTGTTCGATACCACCGATGTACTGATCAACCGGCATCCACTTCGCCGCTTGCGCAGGATCGAAGGGTCGATTAGGAGTAAATGGATCGGTGTATCGAAGGAAGTACCACGACGAGTCGGTGAACGTGTCGAGTGTGTCTGTTTCGCGCGTGGCCGATCCCCCGCAGCGCGGACACGTCGTGTGACGAAAGCCCTCGTGCGTGGCGAGCGGTGACTGCCCCGTCGCGTCCATCGTGACATCGTCGGGCGCCGTCACGGGGAGTGCCGACTCGGGCACCGGCACGGTACCGCAGGTCGCGCAGTACACGATCGGGATGGGACATCCCCAGAATCGTTGACGCGACACCAGCCAGTCCCTGAGGCGATAGTTCACGCGAGCTTCGCCTTCGGCGTTCGCTACCAAAAACTCACGAGCCCGCAACTTCGCCGTTGCCACGTCGAGCCCGTCTAAAAATCCGGAGTTAATTTTGATCCCGTCGCCGGCGTAGGCACCACCCTCGAAGTCGTCAGGTGGAGCGACCGTGCGCACCACGGGCAGCCCGTGGACCTCAGCAAAAGCGAAGTCACGCTCATCTTCGGCGGGCACCGCCATAATCGCGCCGGTGCCGTAGGTGCCCAAGACGTAGTCGGCGACATATACGGGCACTGGATCCCCCGTGAAGGGATTAATGACGTAGCTACCCGTAAACGCCCCGCGCTTTGCGAGTCCCGCGCCCGCATCGCTCGACGCCGTGCGCTCTAGTTCACTCGCATTCGTCGCGCGGACGACGAGATCCTCTACCTGGGATTCGCACTCGGGAGTGGTGAGCTGACCCAACAACGGATGTTCAGGAGCCACCACGGCATACGTCACGCCAAATCCCGTGTCGGGTCGAGTGGTGAAAACACGAAGGGTGAGGTCGTCACGACCGGCGACTCGTAAGGCGAACTCGACCCCTTCGGAGCGACCAATCCAATTACGTTGCATCGTCTTGACGCGCTCCGGCCACTCCAGACTGTCGAGTTCGCTGAGAAGTTCATCCGCGTAGTTCGTAATTCTAAAAAACCACTGTTCGAGATTCCGGCGCTCGACGAGGTCACCCGAACGATCACACGTGCCGTCACCGTTCACTTGTTCGTTTGCCAAGACGGTGGCGCACCCTGGACACCAGTTCACTGGTGCGTTGGCACGATACGCCAAACCGGCCTCGTAGAGCTTGAGAAAGATTGATTGGGAGTACTTGATGTACTCAGGGTCGTGACTTTGCACTTCGCGTCGCCAGTCGTAGACCGCGCCCAGCCGTTGAACGGATGAACGCAACTCCCCTATTCGCTGGTCCGTAAAAATACGAGGGTGGCTTCCGGCCTTGATGGCGGCGTTTTCCGCGGGCAATCCAAAGGAGTCAAAACCGAACGGTGAGAGGACCGCACGGCCACGCATGGTCTGATAGCGAGTGACGAGATCGCCAAACGTGTAGTTCCGCACGTGGCCTTGGTGCGCTACTCCCGATGGGTAGGGGTACATGCAGAGGGCGTAGAACCGCTCTCGAGCGTCGTCATTGTCAACCTCGTAGAGACCCGACTGTCGCCAGCGCTCTTGCCATTTCAGTTCAACCTCTTCGACATCAAATGGTCGCGCCATACCTCAATTCTACGAAACTGCACGTCACGACTTACTCGACGAACGAGTGACACCAACGACGACTGCTAATCTTTCCTAGTCCTGGGGGTATAGCTCAGCTGGTAGAGCACTTGCATGGCATGCAAGGGGTCAGGGGTTCAAGTCCCCTTACCTCCACCACTTCTGGCAGTGCATGGCACCGACTCATTGATCGTGGACCTCGGTTGGTGGTGTTCAATCGCCGGTCCCCGGACATCTTGGGTGACGGAACCCGCGGTGTACCGAACTGCATAGGGCTCACGGAGATTCCAACGACGACCTACCAGACGTAGAACTCCCCTGGTTCACCTTCCTCAAATTTCGTTACGTCCGCAACAGTGATACTGAGCTCGACCGTCTTTCGGCGGCCAAAGGGATCTTCGAGGACGAGAGGGAGTTGACGGGTTTGCGTCTCGTGACTGAGATTCATGACTCTGAGATCGCTGAGTGATAAATCATTCCCAAAGATGAATTCAGGGCCCCACTGCAACGGCTCGGATGGGCAGTTCACCAAGTGGACCGGACTCATTGAGAACCCATCGCCAACCATCGGAATCGTGCACATCGGCATGTTCGGCCGTCGCACAGTCAGATTCCACGGGTGATCAAAGTACGACTCCAGATCAAAAGAGTAGGTGTCGTCAAGATTCACATTGATGTGAGTAGGAACGCTCCACACGGGCAGTCCAATCGACTTTCCGTCGCTTTCGTAGGCGGAAACGTTGCCCAACTCCAGTGAGGCACCGGTGAAGTTAGACGTTTTAAAAGTAACGGACTCAAAGATGGTGCCGTGCAGCGAGGCGTAGGAGAAGTCGACGTGATCGAGCACCGTGTTGCGAAAACGTGCGCCATCAAGATTTGCGCCACGAAAATTCGCGTTCGTGAGTTCCGATGCGTCAAAAATCGCATTACGGAGATCGCAGCCTTCGTAGTTAGCTCCTCGAAATGGGGCTCGCGTACAGTCGGGTGTTGCCAACCGCGTCGGCAGCGTGGTTGTCGTCGTGGTCGCCTCGGCAACCAACTCGTCAGAACCCCCACTTGATGCCACAGCCGAAGTAGCCAGCATCACGAGAGCTCCCGCTGCGAAGGCGCCGAGCGTCATCATTCCCTGACGGCCGCCTTTGGTGAGTGCACTCCAATTCATCTTTCTTCCTTTCTCTCTGGACCGACAGTAGAAACGGGCTATTACACGACGCGATCATCGTGCCGTTGGCGGCCACCGGCCCCCACGGTCAGCCTTCCGCCACGCACCTCGAAGTTGTGTTACAGCCCCGCCGTACCTTCATTGTGTCGTACAACTACCAAGGAGGCTCGTATGACGTGCACCACCGAAAACCACATCACCCATATCTATTTCGTCCTCGACCGGTCGGGATCGATGGGTTCCATCGCCGATGACGTCATCGGCGGATTTAACGCCTTTCTCGCCAACCAAAAGGCTGAGGGCGACGACGCGCTCATGACGTTCGTGCAGTTCGACTCGCAGAATGCACAGGAGTACCTCTGCGTCAACAGCGCAATCGGCACCGTAGCGGAGCTGAACCGCCAGACCTATGTACCCCGTGGCGGGACTCCGCTCTTTGACGCCATGGGTTTCACCATGTCGTTGGCGTTGCAGCGCGAAATTGAACTCAAGGCGGCGAGCAAGCCCGCGGAGAACGTGGTCTTCATCACCTTCACCGATGGACAAGAGAACGCCAGCGCGGAATACACGCGCGAACGCATCTTCAACTTGGTGAATCTGAAGCAGGAAGAGGGTTGGACGTTCGTCTTCATGGGCGCCAATCAAGACGCCTATGCCGCAGGTGGCGATATCGGCGTCGGGATGGCCAACGCTTCCAACTGGGTCGCCGACTCGGCCGGTACAACACTTGCGTTCCGCGATCTGTCGGTGGCAACGCGTAACCGGCGCGTAAAAACCAAGGCCGGTCTGGTCTTCGACAGCCGCGACCTCTTCGAAGGTGACAAGTCGGCTGATGCCGATGCGGCGCGTCGTCGCTAAGTCGAACAACACTAAAAGGGGCCGGGCAACCGGCCCCTTTTAGTCTGTCTGAGGATCGCGGAGAGGTCCAAAGGACGTAGCGAGCAGATTGGCTAGACCGTAGTGATTCACCGTGTCCACGGGAAGGCCGCAATCGAAAAGCCCTGACATTCCGAGAGTTAACGCCCGATTGACTCCTAGGAACGCGGAAACAATTTCCGGCGTAAACCCCGTATTCACGAGGAGGTCATGGAGTCGTTGGTCGGTATCGTTTAACAGTTGCTCGACTTGTTGTCGAACAGCCACATTGGCCCGAGAGGCGACCAGCATTTCTCTCCGAAGTTTTCGCCAAATCGTGCGCTCGGGTCGCAGAGAATTGCCAATCGCGCGAGCGAGTTCTTGGGCTCGATGAGGACTGCTGAGCGAGTCGAGGTACTCACGCCGGTTCTCTTCAATGATGAGGTCAAAGACAAATCGAAACGACTCTGCGATGAGTTCATCAAGGGACGCGAAGTGTGCCGGGAGTGCACCAGGGGTCAGTCGCGCCAAACGACAGATTCGTAGTGATGATGAATTCTCGACACCCGCATTGGCGACGACGATCACGGCGGCACGTATCAACTGCTGTCGCACGTCATCACCCTCAAGGGTGCCCGCAATATCAACCTGGTCATCGAGGAGTTCGCCAGACGTGGGATTTTTCGCGAGTGAGGCGGAGTTCGCGTTGCGAAGTAACTCCAAAACGCTCCGTTGCAGGTCCATATTCACGGAGAGATTGGCGGACTGCAGAAAAACCGAGCCAAGACCGATGGCGAGTCGCCATGTGAATATCTCGACGCCGCCTGGCCCACTTTCTCGCGCGACTGCGAAGGCGGCGGCCAACGTGGGGCGAACGACCTCGAAAAGCTCTAAGCGACGCGGAGCCGTAAAGATAACGTCCACGAAGGCGCCCGTCAGGGCGTCGCTGAACTCCGAAAAATTCAATTCGGCAACGGCTGCTAGCCAACGCTCGCCATCTTCGAGCCATTTCTCCGCCATGATTGAATCGGGAGTTTCAAAGTTGGTGTAGAGAGTTCCCCGCGAGACACTGGCACGAGACCCGACCGCCGACATTGAGACTCGATCGAGGCCGAAGTCGTTGACGAGCGAGACCGTGGCATCCAAGATGCGAGCGCGCGTCTCCATGCCAAAAGACTAGAGAGGTGTGTTCCGTAACGTCATTTCGTCCGCTAAACACAGTCGTATGGCACGAGTGCAGTTCACCTCTTATCCGCTCATCTCGTGGCACCGTGGTGGACAGGAACTACAGCCTCACGCCTCACGCGAAGCCTTCTACACCGCCATCGACCGTGGGGCAGAGCTGATTGAGATCGACGTACGCTCCACCCGAGACGGACTGCTCGTCTGTTGGCACGACGAATTCCTGCCGAGTGGCATTGCGGTGCGCGACGCCACACAGCAGCAGGTCAGTGACCTCATGGAGTGGGAGGAGTTCGTGCACGTCCTCCACGAACGGGACCCCGATCGGCGATCGGGAGTCCACCTCGACCTGAAAGACGTCGGTTACGAACTGGCTGCCGTCGACCCTCTGCTCGCCGTCAATCGGCCCTTCTTCGTCACCACGCTAGAAAAATCCTCTGTTCGACTGTTGCGCCGAGAACGCCCCGAGACCGACAGTTTCTTAACCGTGGGTCGCGACCGGGGCCACCGCTCACGGTGGTCTCGATGGTGGTTACGGGCGAGCGAAATCTTTCCCTACTGGAACGTGATCTCGACGAATGCCACGGGAGTTGCTCTGCATCATTCACTGCTTCGACCACGCCTCGCCCGATGGATGCACCGCCGCCAGCGCCGCATCGTGGTCTGGACGGTCAACGGCCGCGACGCAATGACCCGACTGTTGACAGACAGCACCGTTGATGCGCTCACCACGAACTTCCCCCTCAAGGCCCTCACGGTGAGAGATGAGGTCGTAGCGGCAAGAATGTCGGAGTGATTACTCCGCGCATTCTCGCCACCTCCGGTGGTTTTGTTCCCGGTCCCGTCCAACAGTCCGCTCGACTCGGTGCGATGTTGCTCGACGCCCTCGCGGCGACTGGTGCGACCCGACCTCGCGTCTGTCTCGTGCTCACAGCTTCCGGCGACGCCGCCGACTACTACGCGGTGAGCTACGAGGCCTTTAACGCGGCGGGATGTGATGTCACTGAGTTCAAGGTCTTCCCCCAGCCGTCCGCCGATCCCATGGAACGACTCACGTCGTGTGACCTCATCTGGGTCGGAGGTGGATCGGTAGCGAATCTCTTGACCTTGTGGCAACTCCACGGCGTCGATCTCGCCATGCGCGCCGCGTGGGAGAGCGGCGTCATTCTCGGGGGCGTCTCCGCGGGCAGTCTGTGCTGGCACGTGGGAGGAACGACGGATTCGTTTGGTCCCGAGCTACGACCGGTCACCACGGGGCTGGCGCTGTTGCCGTATGGCAATGGAGTGCACTACGACTCAGAAGCGCAACGCCGCCCGCTGCTCCACGAACTCGTGGGAAACGAGACTCTGCCTCCCCGGGCGTACGCCACTGACGATCACGTGGGCCTGTGGTACGAAGGCACCGAACTACGTGCCGTCGTCGCCGATCGACCCTACGAACCTCTCACGGGACCCGCGGCGTACCTCGTGGAGCGAACGGCGTCCGGCGTCGTCGAATCGCGCCTCGAAATTGGCCCGCAGTGATGTCACGCCGGCGATGGTCCCTCCTCGCGGGAGGCGTCCTGCTGATTGCGTCAACGACGGTCGTTGCCACGCACTACTCCGCAGCACCGATTGCGAAACGTTGCACTGACGACGCGGTCTGCTTTCGTTCCACCCATCGAACGAATTTCCCCCACTACGGCAACGTCTACCCCAGCAATCTGGCCGACTGCATGTTTGCGGCGGCGGCGAACTGGCAGACCATCGTTCTGGGTACGACGCCGTCGTCTCCTCAGGTCAAGCGTGAGTACCTCGCAGCCGCCCAGAGTTCGAGTAGCGGCGTCGACGAAGATCTCTTTATCTGGTGGTGGAAGACCAAAGGAATCGGCAATGTGCGGGTCCAAGGATGGGAGGTGCTCTCCCAGATCAACGAGGAGCGCATCAAAGAAGAGATCCGACAGTACAAAGCAGTATTCGCCATCTTCACGTTTCGACGCAACGCCACCGTCGCTGGTCGCCCCGTTGGCGTCGGCGGTCACGCCGCCATCATTGACGGGTACACGGAGAAGGGTCCGCTCGTCGTGACGTGGGGCACGACCTACCAGATGACCTGGGGCGAATACTGGGACTCCATCAATTCGTTACGGGCGATCACCCGCTAACGAGTGGTGAACTACGACCAACCACCCGAGTACGAGATCCACTGACCCGTGAGAAAGCGACTCGTTCCGTCGAGGAATGACGCACACGAGTAGGCGCACTCTTCGACACCGCCCAAGCGGCGCATCGGTACTTGCTGTTCGATAAGTTTGCGCACTTCAGGGTCGGTACCGCCGGTCGCGCGGAGAAACTCGGGGAAGTCCATGAAGTTTGTCCCGAGAATATTCACCTGCACGTTGGACCGCACTACTTCTTCGGCAACGTTGCGCGCCAACATGGTGCCGGCGGCCCGGAGTGAAGAGTAGAGAGGTGCACCAAAGACGGGGCGCGATCCCGCGGCGCTCGTCAAGATCAAAATCTGACCATCCTTGTGGTCGACCATGTGGGGAACGACGGCCTTTAGGAAGTGATACGGCTGCACGACGCACCCTTGGTACACCGTGTCGAGATCGTCTTGTGTCGAGTCCACGAACTTTCCTGTCACCACCCGACCAGAAAACATGGTCGCGGCGTGTACTTGTCCAAACCGCTCGACGCCGGCGGCGAGGAGACGCGCGTAGTCCTCGTGAGTTCTCGCCCGCGACCCGCCCTCGACGTTGACCACCGTCGCACCGTAACTCTCGAGTTCGGCGACGAGCTCCGGTTCGGCATCACCCACTACGAGATCGTGATTTCGACGCGCCAGAATGCGGGCTGTATCGGGACCGACGTA
>JAGWWX010000112.1 GCA_018970215.1 Acidobacteriota bacterium
GAAGCGCCCACCCACGTCACCGTCGCTCGATCGTGAGTGCGAAGTAAGTCGACGATGAAGCCGGCGTTATCACTCCCGCCTTTCCGCCACTGCGTACCACCGAGCACCGCCACGGACGAAGAAAACTGCGCGTCGGGCGTGTCGGCGAAGGCGACACCGGCGAGCGGGGCCGTTCGGATGATCGTGTCGCGGTCGACACCGAGCGACGTCACGTAGTCGCGTTCACGTTCGTTGAGTACGAGTACGGCGTCGGCGCACCGCAGAGTGCGTCGAACCTCGTGGAGTCGCCACCCTCCGTGGTAGATGCCGTATCGGCGGCGAAGCGTGAGCTCCTGACGCCGTACTCCGTTGCGTCGAGCGAGCACACCCAGCGGTTCGAGACCGTGACTTCGTGTCACTACGACCGTGGAGGAGCGTGCAATCTCGGCTCGGGTCAACAGCCACAAGTCACCAGTCGAGGCGTCGATCACGTCGTAGGTGTGATTGCGTAGTGCCCGACGCATACGTCGTGCGGCCGCGAAGGGGAATCGCAGATGAGTGAGAAGTCGTTCGCCCGTACCGGCGATTTCTAAGCCCACCACATCAACGCGATGTCCGCGTTCCCGAAGAGCGGCCGCGAGCGCCATCGTCGAACCGGGCGCACCCGCTCCCGGAACGAGTTGATGGTGCACCAACAGGGCAATCGAGAGCGATTCGCTCATCGCTAGATGAGTGGTTCGTTGTCGGTCGTCATCAAACGCCGTTCGAGGCGAGGGTGACCACTTCGTCGGGCCAGCTTGATCGCAATCATTCGCGCAAAGAATCCCAATCGGGCGATCAACGTGAGTGCGGACCGAGTTCGACCGACGATCGACACCGGCCCTACTTCAAACATTGCCAGCGAGCGCACACTGCCAACAAAGCGAACGTTGCGAGCGAAGAAGAATCGCCGGAATATTGCGTGCGTTGTCCCCACGGCCGAGAAGGCGTCGTGAACGTAGAGCCGAGCGCCCCGTGCGAGATGAGGGAGCCAGCCGTCAAAGTCTTTCAACGTGCTCGTGACATCGTGGGCGCCGTCGACCCACAAAAACCCCACCGGCTCTTCCGACCAAGTGGCCGACGCTTCCTCGGAGAGCCCCTTAAACAGATCAACTCGTTCGTTCACTCCCGCGGCCGTCAAGTTGGCGTTGAATGCCGCGAGCGACTCCGGCCCCCCACCCCACCGTGGGTCATCAAAAGGGTCCACGGCGGTCAGGCGGGCCGCAGGTGGCAGTCCGAGGGCGATCAAGGTCGCGGACTTTCCACGGTGGCTTCCGATTTCAACGGCCCTCGTACCCGGAGCGAGTGAATGAGCGGCCTCGAACAAAGCCCGACCCTGTTCTTTCAGCAGCCAGCCTTCTATCCCATCGGCGATCTGCCACGCCTCGTCAAAGGTGACCATGTCCTCCAATCTATCGGGGAGGGTTATCTCCTTCGGAGGAATCGGGTGGTGATTGCAGTCGTTGTCGCGACTGTCGCTGCGCAACGTCTCTCGATAGATATTCGATGTTGCCGGGATTCCACGTCTTCACGTGACACATCATGAGTTCGGGCGACCGACCTTGGCCGAGCACCTCCGTCACTGCGCGCTGCACGATCCGACACAGTGCGGGGATCTCCTTCACGTTGCGGGTCTCTATCCAAAAGTTGGGGTTGCCGTCTTCCGTCGGTGGATTCCAACCATCGTCGAGAAGTGCCGACTCCTGCTCGCTCGTTAGAGGGCTTTCCGTCAAATGCATATTTGAGATTGTTTCCGCCACCAGTGTGCCGCCCTCAGCCCAAAACTGCACGTAACGAAAGTCCGCGAAGTCAGAGATACACAAGATCCGAGAGCCGTCCAT
>JAGWWX010000045.1 GCA_018970215.1 Acidobacteriota bacterium
GATGGCCGTGATCTCGCTATCGTCGCGGTGACGTCGCAAGGCTCGTAAAAACCGAGCCGCCCCGACACCACCGCACAGAACTGCAATCACAGTGAGACTTTAGGGGAGTGACGAGCACACTGATTTCGACAGTATTTCAGTGAGCGTTGCCGTGGCATACGGGGTGTTCTTGAATTCGGAATCTCATGTCGATTTGATGTGTGCGTGTCCCTGGGCGAATATTCAATCGCTCATGAACCTGCTAAAAATGACGGGTGAATTCCGCCGCGACCACCCCCGACACACCATTTCGTCGGATGGTCATCATCGTTGCGGGAGCCCTCTTGCTCGTGTACGGCCTGGGTGCTCGGACGATGGGCGTTCCACAGTTGGACTGTGGCTACTCGACATCCCAGTGCGGTACAACGCGCGGCCTGTCGTGGTTTCCTCTGCTCGTGGTGGTGGTGGGATCGGTAATGCTCGCATCGCAGTGCCTGAATTTGCGCGCATTTAAGAACCTCTACATGTTCGGCATCATGGTGATTTCCTTCGCTGTGTTGAGCGGATTTCTTGGGAACTTGGCCTGCGGATTGAACAACCAAGCAGAGAACTTTTCGGGCTGTACCTCAACGACCGCCTCGGGATTTATCCAGGTGGGACTCTCTGGCACCATCATCGTCACGATGGCAACGGGTTATCTGAAGCGCCGACTCGACATGATGCGAGGGGAATCAGTGGAAACGACACGCCGTTCCATCGATGAACTACTACACGACTGGCGATTTGTTACTCGCTACGGGGCACTGACACTTCTTGCCCTGTACTTCCTCTTCGTCTTAGGTTCGTCGTGGAACGGTGCCATCATCTTTTTCTCCATCGCGGCACTGATCGCCGACGCCGTCTATGGGCGGCGGTGGGGTCGCGAGCTTGCGGAACGTGAAGCGGTCGTTGCGGAAGTGACGACATCGTAAGACGTTCAGGCAGCTTCGCTCGAAGCGCCATGGCTAAAGTTTCAGTTCATGACCGCCGAAGGAGTGAGTGCGGAGTGGGCGACCGGATGGTCAGTTCTCCATTACGAACATCACGTCACCACGTCATTCGGTGATCGCGGTGTCATGATGCCCTGGGCGTCAGTCAGCAAATTGGTTGTCGCCCTCTTGGTGGGTCGCGATGTGGCCGCGGGCATATATGCGCTGACCGAACCACTCGGCCCGGAGGGATCTACCGTGGCCCACCTCTTGAGCCATGCATCGGGACTAGGACCTGATCGGTCGGCCCTTCGTAGTGGTGTGGGGAGAAAGCGCATTTACTCGACGTTCGGCTACGACATTGTGGTGGAGTTTCTGGGTGGAGTTCCCATCATCCTTGAACGAGCGAGGCGAGAGTTGAACTTGACGTCGGTCATCAGTGACGGGACGTCCGCGGGCGGACTGATGGGAACGCTCGAAGATCTCGAAGAAGTCGCCATGCGGTGGCTGGGTCGCGATGATGTGATTGGTGATACGTTGCCCACAATGACCAGGGCTTTTCTCCCCGACCTCGAAGGAGTGGTGCCGGGTTTTGGCCGATTTGCCCCATGTCCCTGGGGCCTAGGTCCCCAAATTCGCGGTGCGTCACTTCACTGGATGGGTGAGGGTTGGCCCGTGACCTCGTTTGGACACTTCGGTCAGTCCGGTTCACTACTTCTCGTTGATCCCGAGCGTCGCACCGCCATTGTGGCGGTCAGCGATCGCGGCTTCGGTAGCTGGGCCGTGACAACTTGGCCTCAGTGGACTGCTCGCTGCCACGACGAATCGATGTCGTGATGCCACTGCGCGTCGCACTAGATCTCGCCGGATCTTTAGAGCCGATGGGGGGCTCCATGGTCGCCCTTTCCGAAGCGCTCGTTGACCGGGGAATCGACGTCGTTCCCTACGCGTCGGTTCGCGGGAACTACGGTCCCGTGCATCCCCGACGCTTCTACGGACCACTTTCTCGATGGTGGCGCTATGGACGGGGTGTCGCGATCGATCGTCTGGTGCCACCGGTCGACATTGTGCACGTGGCGGGACATCACGTGCCGCCCACGGTACGAACCCCGCTGCTGATCTCCGTCGATGACTTGCGTCCGCTACTCAGTCGTGACGACGCGCGGCGAGTGGGTCAGCTGCAGCGGGCGGTGTCGCGGGGCGCTCTCATTGTGGCGACGTCCTATGCCGCTCGTCGACAAGTCGTTAGTGCCCTCGGACTGGAGGCCTCCGACGTCGCGGTTGCCTCGCCCGTGGTGCCCACCGTTCCCCACTCGCTTGATCGCCGGCACATCGTTGTCAGTGTGACTGGAATTGTTGACTACTTCATTGAGCTCGCTCCGGCGATGGTCGAGGTGGCTCGTCAGCTCGGCGTTTCAGTCGTGGCGTTGGCGAGTCGTGAAGCAGAGGCAAAGATTGCCGCTCAGGTCACTGGAGTGAAAGTGGAATCACGGCACCGAGCACGGTATGTCGTGGCCGAGGCACACAGCGTGATTCACCTCTCGGACGGGGCGCGTTTCCCCTCACTCCCCATTGCGGCGATGGGATGCTCTATCCCTACCGCTGCGACATCGTCTGACGTCAATCGCGAGTTGCTGGAGGGCTGCGTTGACCTCGTCCCGATGGACGACGCCAACGAAGCACGTCAGATCATCACCCGATTGCTCACTGACGCCGCTCACCGGACCTTGGTGTCGTCCGCGGGACCCGTACGGGCTGCGGACTTCACCCCCGATGTTGTTGCCCAGCACTACGACGTTCTCTACCGCGACGCTGTGGCAGGCTGGTCGAGATAATGCGTGTAGGAATCTCGATCGATCAGTTAAGTCGACCCGCGCCGGGTGGAATCGGGACCTATATTCACGGTTTGCGACACGGTCTTTCAGAGCTGGTGACGCCACCGACCGTCGTGCCGTTTGGTTCAACTTCGTCGCGGCTGGCCGACCGGCTCCAAACTCTGGCGTGGGTGAACTCTGATCGAGGAGTACCGGCGCACCTCGACGTCGTGCACGCGACATCACTCGCGGGACCATTTGGTACGACACCTCACGTACGTCGAACAATCATGTTGCAAGACCTCCTGTGGCGCGAGGAGCCAGCGACATTTACTGTTCGGGGTCGTAAGTTTCACGAACTGCGCTATTTAAAAGTGGTGCAGCGCAGCGACATTGCTGTCATGGTGACAACCCCGCGTCTCGCGCAACAGGTCGTGGATAGTGGCGTGACAGCCGATCGCGTTCACCTTGTCACGCTCGGCCTCGATCTCAATCCTCCGCCGGTCGATGTCGATCAGGTACGTGAACGACTCGGACTACACGATCCATTCATCGTCGCGGTCGGGACCAGCGAGCCGCGAAAGAACATCGCTCGCATGATTGCGGCCTGGCGTCTCGCCCGCGAACGGTTTCCTCACATCCCTCGACTCGTGATCGTGGGTTGGAGCGGCTGGGGGACTATCTCACCCGATCCGGACGTCACGTGGCTGCACAATCTCGCCACGAGCGACGTGCGCGCTTTGCAAAGTGCCGCGAGCATCGCCGCCTACATACCCCTGCGCGAGGGCTGGGGACTTCCTCCCCTCGAAGCATTGAGCTTTGGTACTCGCGTACTTGCGAGTAGCACCGTACCGAGTGTTGAGGGGCGATCAGATGTGGTGACCGTCGATCCTCTCGACGTGGACAGCATTGCGAAGGGGATCTTGTCGGCGATGGAACTATCGACCGACGAACGCGATCGCGCCGCTCGGCGGGACTCGGTCGCCGGTCTCACGTGGCGAGCAATGGCGGAACAGCACCTGGGGGTGTGGCAATGAGAGTCGCCCTCGATGTCTCTGCTGTTCCGGCGCGACCCGCCGGCGCCGGTCGCTACATCGTGGAACTCGCGTCGCGTGTCGGTGCGGACGACGTCTCACTGTCGCTCGTCACACAGAAGAACGATGGCGCCCGCTGGCGGGAGTGGTCACCGGCATCCCACATCGAAGAGATCGTTCCCCGCGCCCGCCCCTCCCGACTGCTCTACGAAGCGTTCGTTCTGGGTCACCGAGCACCCGCTCTCGGCGATGTGTGGCATGGACCGCACTACACGATGCCCCGTCACCGTCGCACACCGACGGTGGTGACGTTCTGCGACATGACGTTTTTTACCAACCCCGAATGGCACGAGTCGTCGAAAGTCGTTTTCTTTCGCCGCGCGATGGCGTACGCCGCACGACACGCTGACGAAATAATCTCCATCTCCCGCACCACCACCGACTTGATTCAGGAGATTTTGGAGCCGTCTATACCGGTCACCACCATTCCACTCGGTGTCGATCACTCGCGTTTCTCTCTGACGGCGAATGGACGTAGCCTCACCTCGGCAGGCCTTCCTCATACGACGCCATACATCTTGTTTCTCGGGACGTGGGAACCACGCAAGGGACTCGATGTTCTACTGGACGCCTTTCGCGACGTAGCGAGCAGTGACGCTGATGTGGAACTGTGGTTGGCCGGTCAAAGTGGCTGGCACGTGGAAGCGACGAGGACTCAGATTGCACACCACCCCTTCCGTGATCGCATCCGCCCGTTGGGTTACGTCGATGATGACTTGGTGCCGACGTTGATGCATGAGGCCCGTGTCGTGGCCTATCCGTCACGAGGTGAAGGCTTCGGCCTCCCCGTGCTCGAGGCGTTGGCGTGCGGTGCTGAGGTGGTGACGACAAAGGGAACGGTGATGGAGGAAGTCGCCGGTGACGCAGCAACCTTTGTCCCGGTCGGTGACTCCGACGCCCTCGCCACGTCGATCACATCAGCGATCTACCGCAACGACGAAGAGCGACAGGTGCGCGCTCAGTTGTCGGCCCGGCGTGCGCAACTCTTCACGTGGGACGCGACCGCGGCACATCACCGAGACGTCTATCGCCGACTAGGTAACTAGGCTTCGATCACTATGCGGGCGCTACTGACCGGAGGTAATGGCTTCGTTGGCCGGCACCTCGCAGATCATCTACGTCGCGAAGGTGATGAGGTCACGATTCTCGATCTTCCGGACGACATCACGGACGGGGGAGTAGTCGAAAAAGTCCTGCGCGAGGCACGCCCCGACGCGATCTATCACCTCGCTGCCCTCAGCCACGTGGGTTCGTCGTGGAGTGACCCGAGCACAGTGCTGCGAGTCAACGTGATCGGTTCCGCCGTGGTCTTCGCGGTAGCTCGCGAGGTGGTTCCCGAGGCGACCACGTTGTTTGTGTCGTCTGCCGAGGTGTACGGTGCGGTCCAACCCGACCGCCTACCCCTCGACGAAGACTGCACCCCAGCGCCCATTTCGCCCTACGCGGCGAGCAAGTTGGCGGGAGAGATCTTGGCCCAACAGGCGGTGCGGGCGTTTGGTCAACGAATCGTCATCGCCCGCCCGTTTAATCACGTGGGTCCCGGGCAGTCCCCGCAGTTCTTTGTTCCCGCGATGGCGTCGCGCATGGTGGATGCGGTGCGTGACGGGCGACGCGAAATTCCCGTAGGGAATCTCACGACCCGCCGAGACTTTTTGGACGTCCGTGACGTGGTGTCGGCCTATCGACTATTGGTGGAGCATGGTGTGGCCGGTGAGGTGTACAACATCGCTTCCGGCGTGGACCGGTCGATGAGCGATATCGCGTACGAGATCCGTTCGCTCGTCGACGACTCACTGACGTTGGTGGCGGACGAGACGCTAATGCGGCCCGTCGATGTCCCGGTTCTGCGTGGTAACGCGAAAAAGATCAACGCGGCGACCGGATGGTCGCCGCGTTGGTCGTGGTCGGACACACTCGCTGACGTGATCGCCAGCGTGCGATAGAGCTACTGAGCGGGAGTCGTCTCGTCCGCAGGAGCATCCGTCGTCACCGCGTCGGCAGCAACGTCGTTTGAGCGCAGAGCCTCGGTTACCTTGCCGCGAGCGCTGGACGCCACGGCGCGAACCTTGGCAGTGACTTCACGGGCCGGGGCGGGCAGCTTCTCTTCGTAGGGCGCTACGAGCGCTTCGGCGATTGCGAAAGCCTCATTGACCTTGGCGTCGGCCTTGGCCGCCTGACGCTTGACGGTCGTCGCGATCTCGTCAGCGTTGCGCTCCATGGCGGCCTTGAGTCCGTCGGTGTCCACGCTCGCGTCGACCTTCTGCTGCACCGCCTTCGCGGCGATGGTGACTTTCTGAGCGCCCAGCACGCCGAGTCCTACCAGGGTGTAGAGCGCATCTTTCGCCTTCTTGGCGGTGTCGTTTGAGGCGACGAAGGCCCGTGCCTTTTGGGCGGCCTCGCGACCGACATTGCTCGCCACTTGGGTGATTTCAGCCATATTCAGTCCTTTCGTTAACTGTTAACCACAGTATAGCGGTTTGCTAACAATAGTTAGCACCCCCGCCGCGGAGAGGGTGCGAACTAGCCTTATTTATCTCATGGAAACCCGCGCTCCGGCGGTTGTCGCCGTCGTCGTTACCACGGGTCCTGGACCCGAATTAGAGGCGACGTTGGCCTCACTGGTGGCCCAGGACTACGCCGACGTGAGCCTGCTCGTGCTCGCCAACGGTGACCACCCCGACGTGGCGAATCGGGTGGCCGGCGTGGCGCCCTTGGCGTTTGTCCGAACTTTGACGGAGAACCGGGGATTTGGGGTCGCAGCGAATGAGGTAATTGGCAACGTCCAGGGAGC
Organism: Acidobacteriota bacterium; assembly: GCA_018970215.1. Taxonomy (GTDB): domain Bacteria; phylum Actinomycetota; class Acidimicrobiia; order Acidimicrobiales; family RAAP-2; genus RAAP-2. The sequence goes on from JAGWWX010000045.1 coordinate 6,647, forward strand.
GGCGTTTTACTTGTTCTGTCACGATGACGTCCGGCTCGCTCCCAGCACCGTGTCGATTCTCGTTGAGGCGGCCTATCGGACCAACTCCGGCATCGTGTCACCCAAGTTTGTGGGGTACGACGACGAAACCCGTCTCGTCCACGTGGGACAGATGCTGGATCGATTTGGGTCGGTGGTCGAGCGTATCGACGACGGCGAGATCGACGCTGGACAGCACGACGCCGAACGCGATGTCTTCGTGGCTCCCGGTGGCGTGACTCTGATTCGCAGTGACCTCTTTGAGTCGCTCGGGGGATACAGCAACCACATCACACTGATCGGTGAAGACGTCGATCTCTGTTGGCGAGCTCAGATTGCGGGAGCGCGCGTCATGGTGGTGCCGTCGGCAGTAGTGGCACACCGACAACTCTTGAGTTCGGGTGAACGTTCATCGACCGCAATGGGCACACGTCGCCGCAGCCTGCAAGACCTACGACGGCGACACCAGCTCTGTACGTTGCTCGCGTCGTGGAGTCTTCCCTCGCTCGCAATCGTCATCCCACTGCTCATTGCGTTCGAGCTCGCCGAGATCGCCATTGCGGCGGCCGGTCGTGACAGCGACCGTGTCGGTGCCGTCGTTGGTTCGTGGCGCTTTGCGCTTCGCCACCGAGCAGAGATTCGACGCCAACGTGAGCTGACGCACCGTCTGCGGGCCCTGTCCGACAGTGGTATCCGGCTTCTTCAGGTCGCCGGTGCCTCGCGCGCGCAGACGTTCGTCCAAAATCTCTTCTACGAAGGAATCGACAAGGCACGAGGGACGCTCCCTCCCGAACTTCTCGATGATCATCGAGTGTCCATTCACTTCTCCACCTCGCGCGAGCAGGTGTTTTCGGAGAACCAAGACTTTGATGAGGTCGAGAATCTCGAGCCCCTCAACGTCTCGGTCCGAACCTTGGGAACCGGCTTTCGCACCCAGTTCACCATCGTCTGCCTTGCGCTCGTCATGTGGATTCTCGGCGCCCGCAATCTCATCGCTGCGCATCTCCCCACCATCGGCCGACTCATGCCGCTGGATAGTTGGTGGGAGAACTGGCGTCACTTTTTTGCGTCGTGGTCACCAAATGGTGTCGGCACCGGTGTGCCGGGCATGCCGGGCTACGCCTTCTTGGCGGCCGCGGGCACTCTGGTCGGCGGTCGAATGGGAATTTTGCCCCGCCTCGTCTTGCTGTGCGCGGTACCGCTCGGGGCCTACGGCGTCGGACGCCTGCTACGCGATGTGATGTCAAATCGCGCCCGCATGATGGCCGCTTTGACGTACATGGCACTGCCCGTTGGCGTCAATCTCGTACAGCAGGGTCGACTCGATCTCTTGGTGACCTTTGCCGGTCTTCCCTTCCTTCTTCGCCGACTCTTCGCGTTGCTCAACGTTCCACGATTCCGTGCGTACGACTACGAGATGCCCCGTCATTTTGGTAGTCGACTCTGGGGTCGCACTCGTGCCGGACAGGTTGCGAAGGCCGTGATGTTGGCGTCAGTTCTGACCGCCTTTTCGCCGGTGACGCTCGTCATCGTGGTCGTCGTCGTGATGGCCCTTTCACTCAGCACGCGCGTGAGTGGAACCAACACTCTCGAGCACCCGTGGCGCACAACGGGCCAGCTATGCCTGGGAGTCGCAACCTTGCTCTTGCCCATGGCGTGTGACGTCGTACTCGCCGGCCGACGGGGGATTGAAATCTTCGGTCTGCCGTTAGCGCCGTGGTCCGGCGTCGACTTTTCACACATCATTCGTTTGAGTGACGGCGTCTTTGGCCTCGGGCCCCTCAGCTGGGCCGTACCCCTCGCCGCCGTGGGCGGCCTCGTACTCTCGCGTGGCGAGCGTCGCACGATGGCGGGACAGTGGCTCGTGTTGTTGGGTGTGACCGCGGCACTCTGTGCGCTCGTGGCCCGCAACGTGACCGCGTCGTTTGCACCGGACATCGATGGGCTCATGATCATGGGGGCAGTTGCTCTCTCTGCGCTCGTGGGCGTGACCGTCGCGTCGCTGGAAGACGACCTTCGTGATCGGGAGTTTGGCTGGCCTCAGATTGTTGCGGCGGTGTGCACCGTCGCCGTTGTCGCAACTCCTTTACAGATTGTGACGCACGCGACCGATGGTCGCTACGGACTTCCACAGACGTCGGCCGCCGACGCCCTGTCGGCGTACACCCCCTCGACCGTCGGGGGCTTTCGCGTTCTATGGCTGGGTGATCCCCGCGCAATGCCGCTGAGTGGTTGGTCGGTGCGACCAGGTCTCACGGCGGCGACGTCCACGAACGGTGGTCCCAACGGCTCTGTGTTATTTTCACCGCCCGCGTCGGGTGCGTCCGACGTGTTGCTCGACACCGTGGAGCTCATCGCGAATCGAGGAACGACACACGCCGGACGGTTACTCGCCCCGGCCGGCATCTCCGACATCGTGGTACTCACCGCGTCGGTCCCGCCCCTCGCCGGTCTGCAGTCGGCCGTGACCCTGCCGCCGCCGGCCGCCCTGGTGGATGGTCTGGACCGCCAGGTCGACCTCGCGCTCGTCGCCAAGTCGAGTGGTCTGTTGATCTACGCCAATCGCCGCTTCCACGGCATCGTGGCGCAACGACCCGATGGACTCGACGGAACTCTCACCGCGTCGGATGCAGCGTCGGCCACTGACTGGCAACCCGTTCTGGATGGCGAGACGCTCACCGGAACGGTTGAGGCCGGCACCGTGATTGCCGGCTTCGCTCCGGCGAACGCCTTCTCGCTGGAAGTTGATGGTCGACCGGTAGCGCGTCGAACCGTGCTCGGGTGGGCCGCCGGCTACGACACCCCCGCGGGTTCGGCCACCCTCGTGCTCCATCAGTTCCCGTTGAACGGACTCTTGGCACTCTTCACAATCTTTCTCTGGTTGACCTACCTCTTTGGTTTCGGCGTCACGGAACGACTGGGCGAACTTTTGGGCCGACGTCAGCGCCGAGTAGTGATTCCGGCCGAGATTGCCGCGTCGATTCCCGTCATTGACATGGCGCACGACGATGACGACGAGGACGAGTGATGAGGGGCAGGTTCGCGACTGCCGTGGGCTGCGTGCTGATCGTGGCGTCTGCCGTCATCGGCCCCGTGTTTCGTGGGCCGAACGTCGTCACGCAGAGCTCACTACACGGGAATCTCAGTTACGTGGAGTCCAACACCTTGTTGTGCCCCGCCCTCGATGCCGGGTCGAGTCCGCTCAACGGGGTAGTGACGATGTGGAACTCCAGTTCTTCGGATCGTCACGTGACGGGCATCGTGTCGAATGGCCTCGATGACGTGACGGCGGAGTGGGATATCCCGGCGGGGACCTCGCTCTCAATTAATCCCGCGACATACCTACCGAAGACCAACCTCACGGTGCGGGCCACCATCAATGGCGGCGGCGTTGTGGGACTCGTGCGCACGACGACCGGCCCCACGTCGTCAGTTCCTTGTCGTTCCGTCGGAACGACGTCGTGGAACGTGGCCGGATTGAGTTCAAAGGACGGTGCGGTGTCCCGCATCGTCGTGATGAATCCCAGTGCGACCCCTGCCGTCATCAACGTCTCAATGTGGTCATCCACTGGGTACTCCCTTCCCGCTCCCTACCAAGGTCTTGTTGTTCCGCCGGTGGGTCAAGTCACCCTCAATCTGTCGAACGTAGTAGTGGAAGCCACCGACATCTCTGCTGATATCACCGTGCTGCGAGGGCGCATCGTCGCGACCGCACTACAACTGGAGGGGTCGAACGGATCTCTCGTTCGCGGAGCTGACGCCCCGGCAACGACGCAGTGGTATCCGGCGGTGCCCACTGACACGCTTGAGAATGTTTCGCTTGCGGTGATGAACCCATCGTCGGTCGCCACGGATATTCGCGTGGCAGTCGACATACCGGGTTTCGACATTGCCCCATTGCGGTTCACGGTCCCGGGAGGTGCGAGTCGGGTCGCGGTAGTTCCCAACTCTCGCATCCCCAGCAGCGGACTGGCGAGCTTGAAGGTCACATCTCGTACACCTATCGTGACGGCTCTCGCGATGGCGAGAGGTCGACTTCACCGCATTCAGTCACCCGCACCACTGTCGACAGAGTTGGTCTGGGTGGGATCGGCCGGAATCCCTGACGCTATGAGACTCGTCGCGGACGCTGCGGGATCCGTGACGTTTCACTCGCAACGTCACGGTGTAGTGCGCACCCGAACGGTGGAGGTGACCGCTGGTCAGGCGATTACCCCACCCCAATCCTGGATACAGGCGGGACGAGGAACAATCACGAGTGCGTCGAATATGTCGCTGGCTGCGGTGTTTTCTAACACCGCTTTTGAAGTCGGACTAGACGCCCGGCAGTGACGGTGGTGCCCACGCGAGGTCGGCGTCGCTCCCCGCGTCCTCGTCGGGCTGTGGAATAGCGATCGCTTTGCCCGTTTTTACCCCCGCGGGGTGGACGGGAGCACCGTGAGCTTCGTCGATCAAGCTGGCTGCCGTTTCTCCGTCAATCGTCTCGTGCTCTAAGAGTGCGTTCGCGATCGCTTCAAGTCCGCGGCGGTGGAGTGTTAGTACCTCAATGGCGCGCGCCTCTTGTTCACGAAGAATCCGCTCAACCTCTTCGTCGATGATCTTGGCGGTGTCATCGGAGTAGTCACGCGTGCTCATGAGGTCTTCACCCAAGAACACTTGGTTGTTAGAACCCCACGCCATGGGACCAACCTTTTTTGACATTCCCCACTCCCGCACCATGCGGCGCGCTAGTTCCGTGTTGCGCTGGAGGTCGTCGGAGGCGCCGGTGGAGAGGTCACCATAGATGAGGAGTTCGGCCACTCGACCACCCATGCGCATACACAGTGAGTCTTCGATGTACTGACGCGAGTA
>JAGWWX010000046.1 GCA_018970215.1 Acidobacteriota bacterium
CCCGGCCATTTCTTTGCCTGCTGGAACCCGCTCGACAATGGGTCGGGTGACATCGCGGCCGCACCTTTACAGGCGTCGCCTCAGGCAGTTGTGTTGCAGGAACCCTCTGTCTCATACGAGACGCCCGAAGTGGCGACAATTGAAGCGCCTACGGTTCCCGAACCCGCTCCAACCCCCACCTTCATCGAATTGGGAGATGACGATGTCAGCTGAGAAACCGGTTCTTGAAGTAAAGAATCTGGACGTCACGTTCCGCAAGGGCCGTCAGTCCGTGAGCGCCGTAGCGGGTATCTCTTTCGATCTCTACGAAGGTGAAACGCTCGGGCTCGTGGGCGAGTCGGGCTGCGGAAAGTCGACCACGGGCAAAGCGCTAATGCAGATTGTGGAGCCCACGGGCGGACAGATTCTCGTCGAGGGGCGAGATCTCATGAGTCTCGACCGCAAAGAGGCGCGGCGCCTTCGTACCCGCATGCAGATGATTTTCCAGGACCCCGTCAGCTCCCTCAATCCCCGACGCCGAGTCAAGGACATCGTCGCCGAACCTTTGGACTGCTGGAAGACAGCCAAGGGTGCCGAGCGGGATCAGATTGTCAACAGCATCTTGAACCAGGTAGGAATCGACCCTGCTGTCTACGGCAACCGATACGCTCGGCAGTTCTCGGGCGGACAGTGTCAGAGAATCTCTATCGCTCGGTCGTTGGCTATGCGACCCCGAGTCCTCATTTGTGACGAAGTCGTGTCGGCTCTCGACGTGTCGATTCAGGCTCAGATTTTGAACCTGTTAGAAGATCTCAAAAAAGAGTATGGACTCACAATGCTCTTCATCGCCCACGACCTAGCAGTCGTGAAGAACATCTCCGACCGTGTTGCTGTGATGTACCTCGGGAAGCTGTGTGAGGTGGGCCCTTCAGACACGATGTACGCGACCCCGGCACACCCGTATACGAAGTTCCTCCTCGGTGCCGCGTTGGAAGCAGATCCTGACTCACCGATGCACGATGAGGTGCTGGGGGGCGAACCACCAAGCCCGTTAAACCCGCCCAGTGGATGTCGGTTCCGTACTCGTTGCCCCTACGCCACAGACCTATGTGCCAACGAGGAGCCTGCGTTACGAGAGATTGGACCAAAGCACCAAGTAGCGTGTCATTTCCCACTCACGCGTTAGTGCTTCGATAAGAAAAACCCCCGGGCCGTTGGCCCGGGGGTTTTTCTGTGACGTCCTTATTCCGCAGCGGGCGTCTCGGCAGCGGCCTCAGCGGCCCACGCGGCCTGCGCCTCAGTTTCAGGGGTGAACTGGGAGTAGTCGTAGCCAACGAAATTTCCGTCAGCGTCGTAGTTGTGAGATCCAAAGGCCTCGCGGTACTCTTCGGAAACCTCACCACCATCGGCCGCTCCCTTGATCGAGAGGCTGATGCGGCGACGTGCGGTGTCCAGCTCAATGATCTTGACCCACAACTCCTCACCGGCGGCTGTGACCTGCTCGGGGGACTCAACGTGGTGGGCGGCCATTTCGGAGATGTGCACCAAACCTTCGATGCCCTCCCCTACTTGGACAAAGACACCGAACGGGACCATCTTGGTGATTCTTCCGTACACCAACTGACCGACCGAGTGGGTGTCAGCGAAGACCTGCCATGGATCGGACTGCGTGCGGCGGAGAGACAGGCTGATGCGTTCCTTGGAGTAGTCGACCTCCAAGACCTCGACTTCAACCTCATCACCGACTTGAACGACTTGATTGGGGTGCTCGATGTGGTTCCAGCTCAGCTCTGATACGTGGATAAGACCATCCATGCCACCCAAGTCGACAAAGGCACCAAAATTGACGACACTTGAGATGTGTCCACGTCGACGCTCGCCAGGCTTCAAGTTCGTGAGGAAATCGCCACGTTGTTCCTTCTGGCTCTCTTCGAGCCACGCACGGCGGCTGAGGACGACATTGTTGCGGTTCCGGTCAAGCTCGATAATTCGCGCCTCAACGGTCTTACCAATGTACGGCTGCAGGTCGCGGACACGCCGTTGCTCGACGAGCGATGCCGGGAGGAATCCTCGCAGACCAATGTCCACAATCAAACCACCCTTAACAACCTCAATCACAAGACCCGAAACAACCTCGTTCTTCGCCTTCGACTCTTCAATTGTCGCCCACGCCTTTTCGTATTGAGCGCGCTTTTTGGAGAGCACAAGGCGGCCTTCCTTGTCTTCTTTCTGGAGAACGAGAGCTTCGATCTGTTCCCCGATGGAGACAATTTCGGATGGATTGACATCATTGCGAATCGAAAGTTCACGTGACGGAATAACGCCTTCCGATTTGAAACCGATATCCAGTAGTACCTCATCACGGTCGATCTTGACGACCGTTCCCTTCACGAGATCACCGTCGTCAAACTCCAAGATGGTGTCGCCCACGACGTTGGAGAGATCGGTACCGACCATGTTGTCTTCGGTGACCTGCCGTGGGGTGTAATTACCCTGTGCGTCAAAGGTGCCCATCGGGGCAGAGGAGAGAAGTCCTGCGACTTCGGACATGAGATGTCCATTCGTTGGTCACACCGGGACCCGCTAGAGGAGCACTACCAACCTTCCGGTGTCAGGTCAGGCCTATCAGGCTATCAGCCCTTCGCTGCCGCCCAATTCGCCCCCCACGCCAGGCTGACTTCCAGGGGAACACTGAGATCCGCAGCGCCCGTCAGTGCGTCACGCACCAAACTCTCCACAGCTGACTTCTCTTCGGGTGGTGCCTCCAGGATCACTTCATCGTGCACCTGGAGAACCACTCTGGCCGCATGGCCCCCCGTCCTCAGCGCTTCATCGACACGAACGAGCCCCAACTTAAAGATGTCCGCCGCCAGGCCCTGAATACCTGCATTCATTGCCTGGCGCTCGGCCGCGGCGCGCTGCGGACCGGTAGCGGTTGCTAGATCAGGAAAGGGTCGCAACCGACCAAATTCCGTCCGTGAGTACCCCGTATCCCGAGCCTCGGCAACGGCACGCTCCGTGTACGCGCGCAAGGTGGGGAACCCATCGAAATACTGATCCATGATCGCTTTCGCCTCACTTACCGAAATTCCGAGACGTTGACCGAGTCCGAATGCCTCCATGCCGTACGCGAGCCCATACGACACGGCCTTTGCCCGCTCTCGCTGCTCCTTGGTGACCTCGTTCGCTCCGCACCCGAAGACCACGGCGGCAATCTGAACGTGGACGTCGGTGCCCGTCGAGAAGGCCGCCAGCAGTCCTTGATCTTGGCTGAGGTGAGCGAGAATACGTAACTCAATTTGGTTGTAGTCAGACACCAACATCTCCCAGCCTTCCCGGGGAATGAAGGCGGTACGAAGCCGACGCCCTTCGTCGGACCGAACAGGGATGTTGTGCAGGTTCGGAGACTCCGAACTCAACCGGCCGGTACGGGCCACCGTTTGATGAAAGACGGCGTGAATGCGGCCGTCGTCCGCCACCGCGCTGATCAGCGGCGCACCGTATGTCCCACGCAATTTGTCGAGTTCACGAAACCGCAGAATGAGGGGCACAATGGCGTGCTCATCGACAATGGCTTCGAGACTCGCGGCGTCCGTCGAGTATCCCGACTTAATCTTCTTCGTGGGAGTGAGTCCAAGTTCCTCAAACAGCACGGTCTGTAACTGAGCGGGAGAGTTCACCTTGAAATCGTGACCCGCCGCTCGTTGGATCTCTCCCTCCAACTTGTCCACTTCGCGACTGAATCCCTCAGCAATTGAGCTCAGCAGTTCCTTTGAAACGCCGATGCCGAGTGCTTCCATCTTGGCGAGTACGGGAATCAACGGCAGCTCAATTGTGCGGTAGACCGTGTCAAGCCCTAGACGGTCAACCTCCCGTTGGGTCACCTCAAAGAGATGAGCGACCGCACGAACGTCGGCGAGAAGTGCCTCGTCTGATGGATCGGCGGTAAAGAGAGATTCCTCTACGTGCGACGACGTTGTCACGCCATAACGTCCCGCGAGCGTCCGCAAGTCATAACTGCCCGCAGATGAATCCATGAGATACGCCGCGATAGCCACATCGGCTTCCACGACCGGGGGCTCAATGCCGCTCTCAAAGAACTCCCGCACGAGTTCTTTGAGATTGCACCCGATAATCCGTCGTCCGGACAGCGAGGCTCGGACGGTGATCCAGTCCCCCACGTGGGCCGAACTGCCAGCGTGCGGATAGATGCCCACCCGCGAACCGACTCGATGCACAACGACGAGTTCGCCCGCCAAAGAGTCTTCCAAGCTGCCACCGAGGCGCACCTCGGGACCCTGAACGACCACATCGTCGAATCCGTCAATCGAAACTTCACCGGGCTCACCGAGTAAGCCTTCACCAATAAGCCTCTCCCAGCGCTGACGCATCGCATTCATTTCGAATCGATCAAAGAAGGACGTAATCGAAGAACGGCTCCAACCACCAAGATGGAAATGTTTCGGGTCAACCTCAATGGGTACGTCGCGAACGAGCCTCATCACTTCGGCATTCATTCTCGCGATTGACTCAGCGCCACGCAGATTCTCGCGCAACTTCGGTGTTTGTTCATCAACGTGCGCAAAGAGCTCGTCAAAATCACGGTACGTCTGCAGTAACTTGGCCGCCGTTTTCTCCCCCACGCCCGGTACACCGGGGAGATTGTCGGACGGATCGCCGCGAAGTGCGGCGTAGAGCGAATATCGCTGAGGTTCAACTCCGCACCGCTCAAGTATCCCGGCCTCGTCGTACAGGTCGTACTCCGAGACACCCCTTTTGTTGTAGAGCACGCGAATATACGGATCTTCCACCAACTGAAAACTGTCACGGTCGCCGGTCACCACAATGGTGGGAATGTGATTATCTCTTCCCCAGGATGCGAGCGTGGCAAGGACGTCGTCGGCCTCGAATCCGGGAACACCGATGACTGGAATCGCAAGGGCGGCGCACAAATCACGAATGAGGTCGAATTGGTGCTCGATTTCCGGAGGGGTTTCGGCGCGACCACCTTTGTAATCCTCAGCGATCGCATCACGGAAGGATCCCCCAGGTAGATCAAAGGCCACCACGACTGCTCGTGGTTCATGTTGGCGAATCAGAGTATTGAGCATCGATGCGAAGCCGTGCAGTGCGTTGGTCACTACTCCGGCAGACGTTGCAATGGAAACATCTAAGGCGTAGAAGGCCCGAAAGGCAAGAGACATGCCGTCGAGTAGCAGGAGTGGACGTTGTTTGTCAGTCGCCGTCACGACTATTCCAACACCCCAACGCCGTGAGCGAGAACATCCGCAGCGACATCCCCCATGCGACGTCGGGATTTCATGGCGCACCTCTGGATAGCATCAAATGCTGCGGGCTCGTCTACACCTAATGAGTCCATAATCAGTGACTTGGCACGCTGCACTAACTCGCGAGCTTCAATTTTGTCGTCCATGACACGCACTTCGGTTGTCGCATCGTCTGGCGAATCGGGCCGATTGAGAATTGCGGCCAACTTCGGCAATAACTCTGCACTACGGAACGGCTTAACGAGGTATGCGGACACTCCAGCATCGCGAGCGCTCTCGATGAGGTCGCGCTGCGAGAATGCAGTTAGCAGCACTACCGTCACGGGGAGTGCGCTCACGAGTCTCGCAACCTCGATGCCATCCAGCCCTGGCATCTTGACGTCGAGTAGGGCGAGATCGGGAAGAAGATCACGAATCAACTGTTCCGCGTCATCTCCTCGAGCAGCCTCGCCAACCACGTCATAGCCAGCGGATTCGAGTATTTCCTTCAGATCGAGACGAATAATCGACTCATCATCGGCAATGACAATTCTCGCCACTACAACTCCTCCTCCGGATGCCAGGCACTCACGAGACGTTCATATGCGATGCGTCGTTCGAGCAGCTCTGAGCGCTGATGGGAAAGAGCGGAATTGGCAACCGAGAGTTGTCTCTCCATCTCGGAAAATTCGGCGGAAGCGAGGGGGGTCTCGGCGACGAGCGCTCTGACGTGGAGTTCGTCGCGAATATCGGTCCAGGTGGCTACCTGCTCTTCGAGAATACGGACCGACTCTTCCATTTCGAGGACGGAGAGAAGCGCGCTCTCAACCTTTTGCTCCGTCTTCTTTTGTCGCATAGTTCAAATTCTACCCGCCCCATTCAAATTGCTCACCCCGGTCCCGAGCAATTTCATCGAATCGATGCCACTCTCCCCTGGCTTCTTCTTCAGTCACTCTTTCTCCGCGCATCGCCAAAATGTCGCTCGGACCCGCGTGGATGTCTTGAGCGATGCATTCATTGCGGAAACGACCGAGAGGACTTTCGAAAAATCCACCGAGGTATACCTCAAGCCCGTTCGAGCGAGCGATATCCGCAGCCTGTCGGGTTGCGGATACTCCCCCTAGTCGAAACGGTTTTAAGCACAGCACATCTGCAGCGGCGTACCGTGACGCGTGTCGAACATCGAGTATCGATCGGATTGATTCGTCGTGTGAGGTACGGACACCGTGTCGCCGCAGTTCGGCCGGCACGGCAAAGTCCCCGACTCCCCACGCTTGTTCTACTGCCACCACGGAGCAATCGCTACTGAACTGGCGCCAGAGTTCTGTGATTAATGACACCGGTAATGTCGATCCGTTGGCATCGAGGAGAATCGGTGCCTTCACGTCATTGAGTCTCTCGAGATTTCCGAGATCGTTGAGGTCACACTTCACACGTACTCGGGTGACCTCCTCGGGAATGCTCCATTCGGATTCCGCCAGCCCCACCGTCCACTGACTCTCGCTACGTTCACCACCAAAGAGAGAGCGCCAGTGTGTCGGTGAACCCCCACACTCAATGTCTAGGAGCGCTGATTCACACAGTGCAGCAGCTGCGCGATCGGCCGCACTATCACCGAACAGGCTTCGAACGTGACCCCAGGTGAACCCTTTGCGGTGTAGGAGTGCATCACCGAGTCGCCGTAAACCACCACTTCGCAATCGCTGCCAAACGGCGTCGAAACCTGCGTCACCGAGAATCTCCTCCGGTTGTGGTGATCCAAGACCGATACCGACAACTCCGTCAATCTCGATTCGGAGAATCATTTCGCGTCGGAGGGAATGAACCTGCTGGGCCGATTCCAGAGAGCGACCCAGGCTGTGGACTTCGCTCGTCAGCCACGCCTTCACATCCCCACATTACGGCGCTGCTAGTTTTGACTACCTGCCCGGATGGCGGAATGGTAGACGCGGGGGCCTCAAAAGCCCTTGGCCGCAAGGTCGTGTGGGTTCGAGTCCCACTCCGGGCACATTGCTACCTTTACAGAGATGGAGATGCCGTCCGACACCCTCGCCCTCTTCCCGGGACAGGGTGCCATTCAGCCTGGTGCGGGTCGAGAATGGCAAAGTGACGAAGCTTGGGAACTCGTTGAGGTCGCTCACTCTCTGACGGGGGTAGACCTCCATCATTTACTTCTCACCGCAAACGAGGATGAGCTCGTTCGTACCGACAATGCTCAGTTGGCCACATTTGTTCTCTCATTAATGTCGTTTCGCGCGTACTGCCGAAATTGCGCCACACCAACTATCTACGTCGGCCATAGTCTCGGTGAGTTCAGTGCACTCACGGCGTCGGGGGTTCTTTCGTATACAGAAGGTCTCCAGTTGGTCGCTTCACGAGGAGCAGCCATGATGAAGGCGTCACAGAGCACTCCCGGCGCCATGGCGGCACTCATGGGTGGTAGCGGCGATGTGACAAAGATTCTTGAACGTGGTGATGTCTGGCTGGCCAACATCAACGGCGAGGATCAGCTCGTCGTGGCGGGAACCGTTGAGGGAATTGAGAGTCTCGAGCAAAATATTCACCTCTACGGCTGGAAGCGCTGTCGACGCCTCAAAGTCGGCGGTGCATTTCATTCGCCACTCATGCAGCCGGCCGTCGCGGAGTTCGCCGAGGCTCTGTCACGTGTGAGCTTTCTACCGAGCCCGTTTCGAGTGTTCTCGAATGTTGATGGTGAGGCACATTCGGAAGAATCCGACTGGCGTGAACTGTCTCTTCGACAGCTCACAGAACCCGTCCAGTTCGTTGCCTGCGTTTCCAATGCTGCTAAGTACGCCAACGAGGCTGTCGAATTTCACCCGTCCGGCGTTCTTCGCGGTCTTGTAAAGCGTATTGCGCCGTCGTTAGCCGTTCAAGAGTTTTCAAGGGGAGCGCTATGACGCAAACTGTCCTCGTGGTCGGCGCGAGTCGCGGCATCGGACGCGCGATAGCCACCGATCTCTGCCAGAAGGGAGCACGGGTGGTGGCGTGGTCGCGGAGCGGTGACGCACCCTCCGACGTTGCGCTCTCACAGGTCGTGGACATCTCGGACCCGAATCAAGTTGCCGCAGCGTTAGCGGAGATGTTTCAGCAGGTTGAGTCGCTAGATGGATTAGTTGTCAACGCCGGCATCACAGACGATGGGCTAGCCCTTCGAATGTCGAACGATCAATGGCGTTCCGTGCTAACGACAAACTTGGACGGCGCCTTCTTTGTTGCACGAGGCGTACTTCCTACTCTTATAAAGCGCCGATCGGGATCCATCGTGTTCATCTCGTCTGTGTCGCCATTTCTTGGTGTACCGGGCCAAGCGAACTACGCGGCTGCCAAGGCCGGGTTGGTGGGACTCGCCAGGTCGCTCGCCAGCGAGGTGGCCCGCAGGGGGGTCCGGGTCAATGTGGTCGCACCAGGACTCATCGAGACAGATATGACGTCAGAGGTTTCGTCAGATTTTCTCGAGAAGGTTCCCCTGGGACGAATGGGTCAGCCCCAGGAAGTGGCACACCTCGTCGCCTTCTTACTCAGTCCCGAGGCAAGCTACATCACAGGATCGGTCGTACCCATTGACGGCGGACTGTCGATGGGTCTGTAACCACGACACGGAACGTAGAGCGATACGATTTCCCCATGGACCGCGACCAAGCTTTAGCCAAATTCAACCAACACGCCGTCGACGTACTGGCCGTCTCACTCGACCAGTTAGTGCCTGACGCCGCTTTCGGAGCCGACCTCGATGCCGACAGCCTCGATCTCGTTGAGCTGGTGATGGCTCTCGAAGAGGAGTTCGATATTGAGGTTGCCGAGGAAGAGTTAAAGAACATTACGACGGTCGGCCAGGCATTTGATTTGATCTACGCAAAACTGTAGTGCTGCTCAACTTTGATCCTGAGAATCCGGTCAAGGGTCGTCGTGTCGTTGTAACGGGTGTTGGAACAGTCACCTGCGCCGGAATCGAAAGCGACGTTTTCTGGAACGAGCTCCTCACAGCATCAGCGCCGTCATCACGTCGCGTTCCTGACTTTGATGCATCTCATCTCGGAAACCCCAAAGAGTTGCGGCGACTAGATCCCTTTGCTCTGTACGGTCTCGCGGCCGCTCAAGCGGCGTGGGAGCAGGCACAGCTGCCGAGCACCGTACCCGACGGCGCCTGCGTTATCGCAACTGGCATTGGCGGACTCCAGACCCTCACAGAACAGCTCGACGTTCTGCACACTCGGGGCGCTCAGCGAGTGTCGCCCTTCATGATTCCCATGATGATGCCGAATGCGGCCTCAGCGGCAGTGTCGATGCGATTCGGACTGACTGGACCGTGCGAGACAATTACGACCGCGTGCGCAGCGGGAACGCACGCGATTGGATACGCCGCCCGCCTCGTGGCGTCCGGCCGCGTACCGCTGGCGGTAGCCGGAGGAGCCGAAGCGGTTATGACGCCCATTGCCGAGGCGGGCTTTACCAACATGACGGCTCTGTCATCGACCGGTGTCTCGCGTCCATTCGACGCACTGCGCGATGGTTTCGTTATGGGCGAGGGCGCTGGCGTCCTGATTTTGGAGGACCGCGATCACGCCATCTCTCGGGGCGCAACGATCCTCGCGGAGATTGTCGGCGCCGCATCGACAGCAGACGCACATCATCTGACTGCTCCCAATCCGGACGGAATCGGCGCTATTGAATGCATACGGGCTGCCCTGCATGATGCCGGGCTACAACCATCAGACATTTCCCACATCAACGCCCATGGAACATCGACGCCACTCAACGACGCCGCGGAGGCACGAGCACTTCGAGCGGTCTTTGGTGCCACGTGCCCTCCGGTGACGTCCGTGAAGGGTTTCACCGGACACGCCCTCGCCGCCGCAGGTGCAATTGAAGCGGTGGTGAGCGTACTCACAGTTCTTCACCAAATTGCGCCACCCACCGCAGGAACAGTCACGATTGACGAGAACATCGATCTACCGATCATTCTCGGAGAAGGTCTCAACCTATCGGTCGACTACGTGCTCTCCAACTCATTCGGTTTCGGTGGGCACAATGGGTGTCTCATCATCGGACGGCCCTAGTCAATCGCCCGACGCAGTTCTCCGACGAATTTTTCGACCCCAAGGGCACCTTCACCATCGAGAATTCTCTGAACGAGTGCTGACCCCACGATCACGCCATCGCTCACGGCGGCGGCGGCCTTTGCTTGTTCGGCTGTGGAAATTCCAATTCCTATATAGACCGGGATGTCCGACACCTCGCGAATACGAGCAACGACGTCTCCCCCGCTGCCTTCCTCATTCGAGATACCCGTGACCGACATTCGCCCTTGCGCATAAGCAAATCCTTGCGTCCGGCGTGCAATAAGCGTTGATCGCTCGTGCGGCGTCGAGGGCGCCACCATGAGAACAGTGGCGATGCCAGAAGCATTGACGTTGGTCTGCCACTCCTCGAGCTCTTCGAGTGGAAGATCTGGGACAATCGCGCCGGAGACACCGACGCTCGCCAGATCCATTGACGAACGCTTGACGCCGTGGTGGTGAAAAATGTTGTAGTACGTCATCACCAAGAGCGGTACTTCTACTTCGAGCTGGTTCATCTCTTGCAAGATTCGACCGAAAGACGCGCCGTTTTTCAGGGCCTTGTCAGATGCCGCTTGAATGATCACGCCATCCATCATGGGATCAGAAAAAGGTATTCCAATCTCCACTGCAGTCGCGCCCGAGAACGCCGCTGCTCGCACATAGTCCAACCACGAATCGTCCGTTCCCGCCACGATGTAGGGAACGAGCGCTTTTCTTCCGGCGTCGCGGACAACCCGGAGTTGCGATTCGAGCTCAATCACTCGACACTCCGAAGTACATCTCGCACCTGAGCGACGTCCTTATCGCCTCGACCGGAGAGATTCACCAGGACCGTCGATCCACGTGGGATATCTCTCCCCGCCGCTCGAAAGACATACGCCAGGGCGTGAGCAGTCTCGAGTGCGGGGATTATTCCTTCGTAGCGCGACAGCAGTTGCAGTGCATCGAGAACTTCCTCATCGCTGGCTCCAAAGTATTCGGCCCGACCAATATCGGCAAGATGGGCGTGCTCGGGTCCGATTCCGGGGTAGTCGAGACCGGCACTAATGGAGTGTGCTTCTTCT
>JAGWWX010000047.1 GCA_018970215.1 Acidobacteriota bacterium
ACGACTTCGCTCATGAGGTCTACGCCATTCACTCGTCCCCGAGCGCCTCGTGTTACTTCACCGCCCTCTGGGGCGTGAAGTTCGAGGGCGGCGCAGGACTCGGTACGTACGCACTCCCCGGAGTGACGGCGTGGGCAAATCGTCGTATCGAAGGCTTGGCGGTCGAGGCGTACGCCCGTGAGTTCTTAGAGTTCCGCCCGTCCGCCGGTGACCTCAGCACCGCTCGGGCGGAGTTGGTGTCGATGATGGGTGCGGCAGCGACTGCGACGGCGCAAACCTGCGGCCAGTCCGCGAGCGATGCCCTCGCTTCCCTCCCTTCGTCGGTACAGGCCAATGTGGTGATGGCTCAGGCGGCGGGAAAGTTCGTTCTTACGAAAGTTCCGAGCCATATCGGCACCGACCTCGCGTCCCTTCGCGCCTTCTACGACGCGCACCGCAGTGAGTACGACAGCATCTGCATTCGCGTCGCCGTCGTTCTGCCGAAGGACGTTGACAGCTTCCAAGCGGCGGTCGCCAGTGGAACCTCGCCGGTGAACGCCGTGAAGAATTTCTCGCTGCGTCTCGAACAAGATGGTCGACTCGGCTGCTTTGACGCCTCCACGAACGCCCGAGACGTCGTGCGTGGTCTTCGTCTCAATCAGTGGAGCGCTCCGCAGTCGGTGTCGTACCAAGGTCTCCCGACGGCTGCATTCTTTTCGGTGATCTCGCGTAGTCCTCAGCCGTTCAACGCAACGACGCAGTCACTGGTTCTCGCCGATGTCAAGCGAGTGAACGACGGTGCCGTGACGGCCCTTCGAGATGGAATCTTTCAACGAGTAGGAGTGCGAGTGAATCCTCAACTCGGCCGATTTGCGAACGGTCAGTCGGGGCTCGGCATCTATCCGCCCGCCTCGCCTGAACTTTCGCTCGTTCCGAACGATGGGAACGCACTGAGCCTCGGCGCTGGTTCGTCGTAGGGATGGCGCGACCTCGCGTCACGGTTGTCGGCCTCGGACCGGGCGATGAGCGCTATCTCACCCGGGGGGCGGAACGGCTCCTACGTGACGCCCCCGTGGCTCGCCTGCGCACGGCACGTCACCCCGCGGCGGACGAATTTCCCGACATCCCGACCTACGACGAATGGTACGAATCCGCCACGTCGTTTGACGACCTGTACCTACGAGTCGTTGATGATCTCGCCCGGCTCGCCGCGGCGTCACCCGTCGTCTACGCCGTCCCGGGTTCCCCGCTCGTGGCCGAGAGAACCGTGGAACTTCTGTTAGCGCGAAGCGATCTGGACGTCGACGTCATTCCCGCCGTCTCGACCGTCGATGTCGTGTGCGCGGCACTCGAGATCGACCCCATGGCGGTCTCCCTGACAGTGTGCGACGCAGTCAGTGGGGACGGTTCGCTGTACGGTCCCGGTGCCCTGCTCATTCTCCAGACGTACTCACCGGAGGTTCTCGCTCTCGTCGCGGATCGCCTCGTGGGGGTGGAGAACGTCTGCGTCGTTCGTCACGCCGGAATGACCGATCAGTCGATTCGCTGGATGAGCGTTCGAGACCTTCACCGCGTGGCGGATGCCGATCACCTGACGTCTCTATACGTGCCCGCGTCCCGCCACGCTGGTGTCGCGGTGACCGAATTGGTGGACCTCATGCGACGCCTTCGCGTGGCGTGCGCATGGGATCGTGACCAGACCCATGACTCACTTGTGCGCCATCTCCTCGAAGAGACCTACGAGGTCATCGACGCAGTAACGCGCTACGCGAGGGCATGGGAGGGTGACGGCGATCTCACACTCGCGCGTCGAGATGCCGAGGAGGAGCTGGGCGACTTGCTCTTTCAGATCGTGTTCCACGCCGAATTGGGAAGCGAGGCCGAGTCCTTTACTCTCGCGTCCATCGCCGACTCGGTTCATCGCAAACTGGTTGATCGCCACCCCCACGTCTTTGGTGACGTAACGGTGACGACAGCTACGGACGCTGAAAGCCGCTGGGAACAGTTGAAGAAGTCCGAGAAGAGACGTGACAGCGTGACCGACGGTATCGCGTGGGAGCTGCCCGGATTCGTCCTCCACGCGAAACTTCTGCGCAAAGCCGCTTCGGTGGGCGTCACGAGCCTCGAGCCGACCGAGGCACTCGCGCGCCTTCGTCGCGCCATCGACGACCTCGAAACGCCGAGCGAAGCGACGTGGACCGACCTCGTCGAAGGTGTCAGCACGCTCGCCAAAGCGGCCAATATTGATGTGGAGGGCATTGCGCGTTCTCTCGCTCTCGCTCTACGAGATGAGATACGCGCGCGAGAAGGACTTTCTTCTTCCTAGGCTTGCGATGTAGCGTGGGGTTGGTGTTTCGCCCCCACAAGGAGACTCCATGAGTGCCATTGAACAAGTGATTGGACGACAGGTCCTCGACTCTCGCGGTAATCCGACCGTGGAGGCTGAGGTCGTGCTCGCCTCTGGTGCCACTGGCCGCGCAATAGCCCCCTCGGGAGCCTCCACCGGCACCCACGAGGCCGTCGAACTTCGCGATGGCGGGGACGCTTGGATGGGTAAGGGGGTCCTTCGGGCTGTTGGTCACGTCAACGGAGAGATTGCTGACGCGCTCGAAGGATTCGAAGCGAGTGACCAGCGGGCGATCGACACCGCGATGATTGACTGCGACGGTACGCCCAACAAGGGTCGACTCGGAGCGAACGCCATGTTGGCCGTGTCTCTCGCCACGGCGAAAGCGGCGGCCCTCGAGAGTGATCTCGCCCTCTTTCAATATCTCGGTGGTGTGAACGCCCACGTCCTGCCCGTTCCCATGTTGAACGTGGTCAACGGGGGAGCGCACGCGCGGAACACGATTGACTTCCAAGAGTTCATGTTCATGCCGGTCGGTGCGACGTCGTTCTCCGAGGCCCTGCAGTGGGGCGTCGAGGCGTACCACACGCTGAAGAAGATTCTCGAATCGCGCCACCTGTCGACGGCCGTCGGTGACGAAGGTGGTTTTGCACCTGACCTCCCCGATAACGAAACAGCGGTCAAGGTACTTGTCGAGGCAATCGAACGCTGTGGTCGAGAGCCCGGCGTCGATATCGCAATTGCGCTCGACCCCGCTACGACCGAACTGTGGCGCGATGGTGCGTATCACCTCGAAGGTGAAGGTCGAGTGTTGACATCGGCCGAGTTAGCTCACTACTGGGCCGACCTCGCGGCGCGGTACCCCATTGTGTCAATCGAAGACGGTATGGCGGAAGACGACTGGGATGGCTGGGCCGCCCTGACGTCAGCCGTCGGTGACCGGGTACAGCTCGTCGGCGACGACCTTTTCGTGACCAACACGTCGTTACTCCAAAAAGGTATCGATCGTGGTGTCGCCAATGCCATTCTCGTCAAGTTGAATCAAATTGGCACATTGACCGAGACGTTGGACGCCGTTCGTCTCGCGAACACCAATAACTATCGGGCCGTCATATCTCACCGATCAGGTGAGAGTGAAGACGTCACGATTGCTGACCTCGCCGTGGCGACGAACGCCGGTCAGATTAAAACGGGAGCGCCGGCCCGATCGGACCGGGTCGCCAAGTACAACCAGCTTCTCCGCCTGGAAGAACAGCTCGGTGACCAGGCACGATTCCTCGGACGTGCTGCCCTCTTCGGAGGACATCGTGACCTCTAGTACGACGGCTCCCGACTCCACCCGCCGTGCGCTGAGCTGGATTGGCGCCATCATTGTGGGAGCCATTCTCATTACCTGGCAACCGTGGCAGGCGCTCGTCGCACAGCAGTCCGAAATCAACGCATTACGGAGTCAAATCTCGGTTCTCGAAGCCCAGCAGGCTGCCCTCGACGAACAGTCACAGGCCCTGAAGGGTGCCGAAGCCATCACGGGACTCGCTCGCCAGCAGTATCAGTTAGTGCGCGTCGGCCAGCAGTTGATTCAAGTCGTGCCGCGGACACGTGGCGGCATCGCCGATATTGATGCTGCCGATCCCGCGAATGACCCGTTGGTGTCACCCGCAGACGTCATGACCGTGAATCCCCACGGCGGCGGAATGTCGGGCGAGTCGGGCGGCTTTTGGTCACGTTTAGTGGCGACGCTCGAGTTCTGGCGTTGACCTTTCTCGACGCGTCCGGCGAGGACGTGATCTACATCGAATCAGTCCTTGGGCGTTCCCTCTCCGGTCGTTGCGCCGTGGTCGTGCGCCGCACCTCTGGCGAACCCGTTGTCATCGAGAACGAGCCTCACTTGCGAGACGGCACACCGATGCCCACACTGTTGTGGCTTATCGATCCGCAAATTCACGATGCCGTGAGTCGCCTCGAGAGTGACGGTGGTGTGCATCGATTCGAGGAAGAGGTTGACGCTGACGCACTGGCTCGTACGCACGAGGACTACGCCTCTCGTCGCACAGTCGCCACCGTGCGGCACACCGGTCCACAGCCGACGGGCGGAGTGGGTGGAACTCGTCACGGCATCAAGTGTCTCCACGCCCACCTCGCGAACTATCTCGCGGGCTTCTCTGATCCGGTGGGCGCTCTCGTCGCCGAGAAAATCACTCTGCCGCCACTGAACATCTGTGAGGTGCGCGCGTGAGTGTGGCGGTGATTGATTGCGGTACAAATTCGACCCGATTACTTGTCGTCGACGAACACGGTGTGACGCAGGAACGACACATGACCATCACGCGGCTCGGGCAAGACGTAGGGCGAACGGGTCGATTGCACCCTGAGGCAATCGAACGGGTACTCCAGTGCTTGGCTTCGTACCGCGTCATCATGGACACCTATGGCGTCAACGAGGGGCTCGTGGTGGCAACGTCCGCCGCCCGTGACGCCGAGAACGGCGCAGCATTCCTCGCGGAGTGTGAACGAATTACGGGGCTTTCGGTGGCGCTACTGAGTGGTACGGAAGAAGCGGCCGCATCGTACCGCGGCGCCACATCGGATCTTCCCCACGACCCTCGAACGACGGTCATTATTGATATCGGTGGTGGATCGACCGAGCTCGCCTTTTATCAGAACACCGATCTCGTGGCCTTTTCAATGCAGTTGGGCTGCGTGCGAGTGTCGGAGGCGCATCTCGGTACTGGTGTGATTTTGCCAGACGCTCGTGATCGTGCCCTCACGATGATTCGGGCCGAAATCGACCGCATGGTGGAGGCCGAGCCTCGATTTCTTTCCCTCGTTGGCGATGTTCGCCTCGTGGGCCTTGCCGGTACCGTGGCGACATTGGCGCAGATGGACACCGGCACCGTCCTCTACGACCGAAATGTTGTTCATCATCACATCATGTCCCGTGAAACGGTGAGAAAGTGGAGTGATGCTTTGGCGCACGAGACTGCCGCAGCGCGCCTTCGCCACCCTGGAATGGTGCCTGGTCGTGAAGATGTTCTCGTCGGTGGTTTACTCATTCTCGAGGAAGTGATGTCTCGCTTTGCAATTGATGAGCTACTTAGTTCAGAATGTGACATCTTGGACGGCGTCGCCGCCAGGTTGCGTGAAGGAAGGGATGTGACGTGAGCCGCGGAGCCGATTCGACTCGGGCCGGCGAACTTTCAGTTCGCGATCGCCCTACGTCGCCCCTCGTACTTCACGCTCGTCGCCTCGTGCTGCGCACCATGACGGAGCACGACTACGAAGGGTGGTTTGAGGTTCGCCGCCGAAGTGGTGAGTGGCTGACGAAGTGGGAGCCTCGATCGGCCGACGGTCCGCACCTCGCCGAAGATCGCCGAAGTTTTATCGGGCGTTGCGCTATCCGGGAACGCGAACGTCAACTCGGCGTGGGCTACGGATTCGGACTCTTCGACGGGGGCCGCTTCGCGGGAGAGATCACCTTGTCAGGTATCCAGCGCGGACCGATGCAGTCGGCCTACGTCGGTTATTGGATTGACCACGACTTAGCGGGACAGGGATACATTCCCGAAGCGGTCGTGGCGATTCTGCAGTACGCATTTGACTACCTCGACTTACACCGAATTGAAATCAATATCATTCCGCGCAATGTTGCCTCGACCCGCGTCGTCGAAAAGCTCGGGATGCGTTGCGAAGGTGTCGCGGAGCGTTATCTCGAAATCGATGGTGTGTGGGAAGACCACGCCCGTTACGCCATCACCCACGAAGAGTGGGTGATTACGGCGCCGACGTTGGTCGCCGAGTGGCTCTTACCCAAGGACTAGACACCTTCGAACGTCCGACCGACGAGTTCGTCAATCTCCACGATCCCGAGATTGCCCCCGCACACCTTGGCAATACCGAGCCCGCCGGGCGCACCGTCACGAGGTAGTACCACGATGTCCGTTTCGGTACCCCGCGCGAGTACCGCGCCCTGCACCCGAGCGTCGCGACAGGCTTGAGCCACATCGTCGAACGACGCCGGATGGGGGATGCGAACCGCCACGGTGCGATAGGGCGACTGACGCACACCTCGGATATCCATCAACATCCGCCACGAGTCCCGTCCGACCCGTACCGACGAACCCGCCACGTCGTCCCACTCCACCGGAACCGGCGTGGCGGACAGCTGCAGTCGTTGAGCTAGGTACAGCCACTCGGCATCAAAGGCGAAGCCATCGATGTGTCCGAAGATGGCGAAGAGTCGAGCGACACCGAGGTGGAATCCCTTAAAGCCGCACTGAGTGTCCCGCACGGCGGTGCTCGTCCATCGCCGCACCAGAGTGTTGAAGGCGCGGCCCGCGGTGGTTCGCAGGGCGGAGTCGTACTTGATTACGCCACCTCGGGCGCGTGAACCAACCGCCACCGGCGACGTGGCGAGAGCGTTAATGAGATGTGTGAGTTGCTGCGGGTGGATAGACATGTCGGCGTCGCAAGCAACGACGTAGCGTCCGCGGGCCGCCGCGATGCCCACCTTGAGGGCGGCTCCTTTGCCGCGGTTCACCTCATTACGTACGACCAATGAATGGGGGAGTGCCGAGACGAGCGACGCGGCGGTGCGCCCCGTGTCGTCGCTCGATCCGTCATCGACAACAACGACTTCCACGGTGTTGATGTCGAGGGAAGTGAGTACGGGGAGCAGTCGATTCATGCCACTGTGCAGACGCGATCCTTCGTTATGGGCGGGGATGATCACGCTGAGGGCGAGCGACATGGTGACCCAGCCTACGGACGGCCGGCACCGATAAGGCCATAGGTGAAGAGTGGCGAGAACGAAATCACCGTTCCTCGGTGCGCCGCCGAAATGATGGTCTTATCTCCCCACGGACCCTGGCCGGCGTACATCACGACGTGGTCAATTTGATGGTCGTTGTCGAGGTTGTAGTAAAACAACAAGTCGCCAGGCTGAAGTTTGTTCAGTGGTACTCGCTTGGTCGCGTAGTACTGGGTCGCTGCAGTTCGGGGAATATAGAAACCGGCGCGAGCCCACGACCACTGAGTGAGTCCTGAGCAGTCGAAGCCGTACTTCGGTGACTCGCCACCCCAGACGTATGGGAGTCCACGAACTGACATCGCCGCCCGTAAGGCGCGCAGGCCCGCCGCCGAGGTAGCGCCGGAACCGCCCACGTGAGGCTTCGGTTTGATCGCAGCGAGAACTTCGTTCGCCGCAGCCTGACCTCCGACTGCGGCGGCGGCAGCGACGGCCTTCGCTACTGCTTTGTCGTCGCCTCGCTTGGACGCGGCTCGGGCGACGCCGATCTGGTAGTCAATTATCTGACGCTTTAGTTTTTTGGTAACGGTGGCGAGCGTCGCACGAGTCGCTGCTTCGTTGCGGGCGTTTTGAGCGAGAAGCCCTTGCATCTTGGCGGCTTCATTCGCCTTCAGGGCTCGTTGATGCCGACGTTCTTGTTGCGTGCGATTGAGGGCGTCGCGCTGTGTCTTTAACTGGATCTTCAGGTCGCGGAGGTTGCCGAGGACCTGCGATTCATACAGCTGGCGAGCGTCCGACAGCAAGGTGTCTTGGCGGAACAGGTCGAGCCACTGTGCGTCGGCGGCTCCGGCGATGTAGGAGTGAATCGTGGCCGCCACGAGCGACTCCGACGTTTGGGCGAGCGCAGCCTTTTTCTGGGCAATCTGAATTGAGAGTGCGGCCAAGGTGCCATCGATGGTGCGAATGGACTGCTTTGCTGCGTTGTACTTTTCGGCGAGTGATTCGCTCAGCATCTCTTGATGCGCGAGCTTTTCCGACAGTGCGGCAATAAGTCGTTGAGTCTCGGCAATCGTGGCACCACGCGACATCTCGGCGGGCGCGACCACGCTGAGAATCCCCATGACAATTGCGAGAACGAGTCGACGCGAACGCGCTCGCGGCACGATGATTGCACGCAGCACGTAAAAAAGGCTAGTTGGGGGTGACACGACATCACGGGCAGGTCGTCGTCGCCGTGCCGCGCCGTCTTGTACCGTGGAATGACCGACGTCGTCGATGTGGGGGCGTAGCCCAACGGCAGAGGCAGGGCGCTTAAACCGCCTCCAGTGAGGGTTCGAATCCCTCCGCCCCTACATCAGCGGTCGGAATGCCGACGTATTTAGTAGCCTGCTCTCGTGGCAAAGAGCACAACTGGTAAGTGGGTAAGTCGCGTTGGTGCGAGTGGCGGCGGCAAGACCTATCGCAAGAAGCGCCCCGTGAACTACTACGGCGTCTTAGGACTCATCACGATTGTGGGACTTTTAACCGTGATCTACTCCCGCTATCAGTACCAAAACCCGGCCTCCGAAGTACCTCCCGTTATCGGTCAAACGTGGTACGCGAGCTTGTCGGCACAGGTCTGTGGCAACACTCTTCCGTATTTGGCAAAGGATGAGCGCGTGGCACTGCAGGGATTCAACGTGCTCGAGAAGAACGTCTTAGGTCTGACGCCGCAGATTGAAGAAGAGGCTGGAAAGAACGCCACCTTCGGTAAGTTTCTCGAAGAGCACTCGCAATTCACGGTGACGGCTAATTCGCTGAAGTGGCCCGGTGGTATTTCGTATACCAACGGCGACACGTGTCCCGCGGGCTCTCCGTACGCCGGGAAAGTTGGCCACGTTGAAATTGCGTACTGGTCGACTCTGTCACAGCCGGAACCAACGATTACGACCGACCCTGCCGCCCTGCGCTTCTCTGATCAGATGCAGATTTCAGTGGGATTTGTTCCCGACAACGTTCACCCCACCAACCCACCGAGCGAGACCCTCGCGTACATGGTGACGTTGGGTAACCAAAACGCCGTCACGACGACCACCGTCGCTCCGTAACCATGCGAGCCGTCATCTTGGTCGGCGGCGAGGGAACGCGACTGCGCCCACTGACCTACAACGTCCCGAAGCAGATGCTCCCGATTGTGGGAATGCCGATGCTCGAGCGTGTGTTGGCGAATTTGGCCAAGCACGGTGTCACGGACGCCGTGCTATCTCTTGGCTATCTGCCGGATCGATTTATCGAGGCCTATCCCACCAATGAGGTAGCGGGTGTTCGCGTCTCCTACGCCGTGGAACCATCACCGCTCGACACGGCTGGCGCCATCCGCTTCGCCGCTCGCGCCGCCGAGATTGACGATACGTTCATCGTCATCAACGGCGACGTCATCACCGACCTCAATGTCACCGCCTTGGTGAACTTTCACCGTTCGAAAGGGGCGGAAGCCACGATTGCTCTTCATCCCGTGGAGGACCCTTCGCGATTTGGTGTGGTGCCCACTCACGACGATGGACGAGTCATGGCGTTCGTTGAGAAACCTCCGCGTGATGAAGCTCCCACGAATCAAATCAATGCCGGCACGTACGTGATGGAGCCGTCGGTCATCGACCGCATCGCACCGGATGTCAAGGTATCTGTCGAGCGCGTGACATTCCCCGACATCGTGTCGTCCGGCCGTCTCTACGCTCTCGCCGATGAGTCCTATTGGCTCGACACCGGCACGCCTCAGGCGTATCTGGACGCTCACCGCGATGTTCTCGAAGGTCGCCGATCGCTCGAATTAGCCACTCCCGTTCGTGACGGTAATTGGATTCATCCCACGGCTCGTATCGGCGCTTCGGATCTTCATCTCGCCAGCGTTGACGGCGACGTGGTCGTGGAGGCTGGCGCCACAGTCACCAACTCGGTCATCATGCCGGGAGCCCACATCGCCGCGGGCGCAGTTGTTCGGGACAGCATTATTGGGCCCGGGGCCGTGGTGGGGCCCGGTGCGCTCCTCGAAGCCACGTGCGTTATCGGTCACGGCGTGGTTGTCCCCGGCGGTTCGATCCTGCGGGGTGATGTGCGCTTGGGCGGTCCGGTCCGAAGGGACTAACGAAAGAGATCGTCATGGGCTCGACGAACGAGATGTTCCGCAACACTCGCGTCGCCGAAATGCCGGGGGTCGATCCCCCGAATATGAGCAAAGGGTGTCATAGCCGCTTTATCCAACACCAAGTGAGCGGCACCCGCAATTTCGTCGGCGACAGCAATCTCGGTGGCCTCGAGTACTCGACCCGTGTGATCAACTGTGCCGCGAAGGTCGTGAACGGGTTGTAGCCCGGCAATGCCGATGGCGACATCAGTCACACCACGACGCCACACTCGACCGAAGGTATCGGTCACGATGACGGCGAGTCGCTTTCCCGTGGCTCGTTCAAGGTCTCCTCGTACTTTTCGAGCCGACTTGTCGGGGTCAACGGGCAGCAAAACGGCCGTTCCGTCGTCGGTGTTGGAGAGATCGATACCGGCGTTCGCGCAGATGAAACCATGATGAGTTTCCACAATGTGCAGGGTGCCGCGTCGACGCAAAATCCGAACAGATTCGGATTCAATGAGCGAGATCTTGTGTTCGTCCGTTCCGTCGAAGGGGACGACTCGTCCCTCCGCCTTGCTCACCACTTTGCTGGTGACCGTAATGACATCAAAGTCAGAGAACGAGACGTGCGAATTCTGTGCCGCCGCAATGATGGCCGCCGCCAGATTGTCGCCCTCGCGAATCTCCGGTGCGCCGGATAGTGCAGTGAGCTGAAGTGAGGTCATGACAGCACGGTACGGACGAGTTGATCGGCGTGGGTTACATCAGCCATGACGGTCGTGGTGACGCGCACCGCCACCCCCAATGCTTCCACGGCCGGCACATCGTCCTGATCGACTTCATCAATAACCAATGTCGACGTGAAGGGGGCGTAGTAGTTCGCTACGCCGACGTTCGTCGCGCCGTATCCGAGTTCATTCATGAGGCGATCGGCCGGCCCCTTGAGTGCGCTGCCACCCACGAAGGGTGAGATGGCGGTAACGACGTCGCGTCGTGCAATGAGAATGTCGCGGATGCCCGGAATAGCGAGAATCGGTTCAATTGATAACACCGGATTCGAGGGTGCGATGATGATCCGCTCCGCGGACTGCAGAGCGTGCGCAGCACCAGCAGTTGGTCGCGCAGCCGAGGCTCCCGAGTAGCGAATTGCCCGAGTCGCCACGC
>JAGWWX010000113.1 GCA_018970215.1 Acidobacteriota bacterium
GTGTCCCGCGCGTCACGACGTAGAGCTTGGACGCGACCAACATGGCAAACGCCTCAGGGAAGAGGAGCCACGAGTTCAGGTGACGGCTCATGAACCAACAGAGAAGAACTCTTGAACCGGCCGACGCCGCCACGATGGCCCGACGACCGTGCACCGGTCGATCAATGACGGGCCCGAGAAGTGGCGAGACGACGGCGAAGGGAGCGAACGTCAAAGCGAGATAGGCCAGCACTTTGCCTTTCGCTTCCGTTGGGCTGACCGAGAAGAACAAGGATCCCGCCAAGGAGACGGTGACGAGAGTGTCTCCGGCCATCATGCCGACGTGGACGGCCGCCAATCGGCCAAATCCGGTGGCTTGATCAAAGAGGTCACGCAGGGAGAGCCATACGAGAGACCAAAAACCACGGCGCGCCATGAGTCAAGGCTAGAGGTGCGACATTGTCACTGGTAGAACAACGTCATGAACCTTCGTGACGTCGTGACAAATCTTCCCCTCGCGTGGTGCGCGGCATTCGCCTGGGCTCTCATCGCATTCGCCATCTCTTTTCGCGTGAAGCGCCACGCGATCATTGACGTCTTTTGGGGCTCCGGCTTTCTCGTTGTGTATCTCGAGAGCCTCTGGCGAAAGGCCGACTCTCTCTCGGCCACACAACTCTGGCTCCTCATCGCGGTTGCTCTGTGGAGTCTGCGACTGACGTTCTACCTCGCCTGGCGTCAACGTGGCAGCGAAGAGGACTCACGATACGTTGCGATTTTGAAGAACACCACGGGCCGTTCGGAAGCTCTCAAAGCCCTCAAGGTGATTTACTTCTTGCAGGCCACACTGCTCTGGCTCGTTTCGCTTCCCTTGCAGTTTGTCGCCGCCAGCAGCGACACGTCGTTCCCCACCCTCGTGGTCGTGGGCACTGTGCTGGCATTCGTCGGAACGGCATTCGAGGCAATCGGCGACGACCAACTACGCCGCTTCCTCGCCGATCCAGCCAGTCGCGGAACGACGATGAATCGTGGACTGTGGCGCTACACCCGCCACCCGAACTACTTCGGTGAGGCCGTGCTGTGGACGGGTTTCTATCTCGTCGCGGCGGCCGTGCCCTGGGGCTGGGTCACCATCGGATCAACGGCACTCATGATCTATCTCGTCACGTCACTTTCCGGCAAACCCATGCTGGAGCGCAAACTCTCAAAGACCCGAGAGGGCTATGCCGAGTACGTTGCCACGACCAGCGCATTCTTTCCCCGACCACCACGGAAGGCACAACGATGAACTTCGCCGATATTCCCATGGCGCTCCACGTGGGCGAGAGTGACGCGCCGTTCGTCGACATTGGTGATGGTTCGTCGATGCAAGTTCTCCACATCGACCTCGATCGCGATCTGTGGGTCGTGCGCACCCGCTTCCAACCGGGGTATCAGGTCATGACGCATCGCCACACCGGCGACGTGTACGCCTTCACTTTGAGCGGCGCGTGGCACTATCTCGAGTATCCCGACGTGAATCGAGCCGGTTCGTACCTCTATGAACCGGCCGGCTCCACGCACACCCTGCACGTCTTGGACGACAACACGGACATCACCGATGTGTTCTTCGCCATCTTTGGCAAGAACGAAAACCTCGACGCCGACGGCAACGTCGTATCCGTATGGGACGCCGCGTTCATTCTCGAGGTCTATCGAGCACTCTGTGTTGCCCAAGGTTTCCCCGCGCCTTCAGTCATTGGCGTGGATCGCGTCTAATTCGAAAA
>JAGWWX010000048.1 GCA_018970215.1 Acidobacteriota bacterium
GTGGCCCTGTACAACCTCGCGACGACTCCCTATCTACGTCAAAGCGCACCTCTGTGTCTGAGTGCTCAACCAAACAACATCGGTAACTGCGGCTTCACGTCTTTGAGTTCAACGGGTACAGGTTTTGGATTGAATCTCGTTGACAACCGCCTGCGCGACATTGCGGCGAGTCGAGCTGCCGGCGCGACTTTCGTCGACGTCATCCCATTGCTCTGTACTTCAAACTTCTGCCCCGCCGTTATTGATGGCACGGTGGTGTACGGCGACGATCACCACATCACAACGGAAATCAACATGGACCTCGCCGCCGCCCTCGGCGAGCTTCTCGCAACTGCGGGCCTGAAGTAAGACTTTTCTAACCACTCGGGTCCGTCGTTCGGTAGCCTTGAGCCATGGAACACTCGATGGCTGAACGGATTGCCGACCTTGACCGTCGTAAAGAGGAAGCACGCCTCGCCGGCGGAGCTGCCGCAATAGAGCGTCATCACAACAAGGGGAAGATGACCGCTCGTGAACGCATCGAGTACTTACTTGATGAAGGTTCATTTCAAGAACTGGACATGCTTTCGCGTCACCGGGCTCACGGCATGGGGCTGGAAGAAAATCGCCCGTACACCGATGGAGTAATTATCGGATTCGGATCCGTTGATGGCCGCAAAGTCTGCGTCTTCTCGCAAGACTTCACCGTTTTTGGTGGCGCACTCGGCGAAGTATTCGCTGAAAAGATTCACAAAATAATGGATCTCTCGTTATCGCTCGGACTGCCCATGATTGGGTTGAACGACGGTGCCGGCGCACGAATCCAAGAAGGAGTGGTGTCGCTGCATTCGTACGGCGGAATTTTCGCCCGCAATGTCAAGGCGTCGGGCGTCGTTCCCCAGATCTCGGTCATCATGGGACCGTGTGCCGGGGGAGCCGTCTACTCGCCGGCGATGACGGACTTCATCTTCATGGTGAACGAGACGAGTCACATGTTCATTACGGGACCCGATGTCGTGAAGACCGTCACGGGCGAAGAGGTCACCCTCGAACAGCTCGGCGGAGCAATGAGCCACGCGACGAAGTCGGGTGTCACACACTTCGTGATGCCGGACGAGAAAGCCTGTCTTGATGAGGTTCGCTACCTCCTGAGCTTCCTCCCGGCAAACAATATGGAGGAGCCTCCCCGTGGAGACCGCACCGATGACCCCGATCGGCTCTGCGACGACCTCCGCGACATACTTCCGGCGTCACCGAACCAGCCCTACGACATGAAGAAAGTGATTACTAGTGTCGTCGATGACGGAGATTACGTCGAAGTTCATTCACACTGGGCGCAGCAAATTACGTGCGGATTCGCTCGCATCGATGGTCATCCCGTGGGGATCGTGGGCAACAACCCTGCCGTGTTGGCCGGCGTACTCGATATTCAGAGTTCGGAAAAAGCCGCACGTTTTGTCCGTACCTGCGACGCATTCAACATTCCGCTGATCTCATTCGTTGACGTACCGGGTTTTATGCCAGGTACCGACCAAGAGTTCCACGGCATCATTCGCCACGGCGCCAAACTTCTATACGCATTTTGCGAAGCGACGGTGCCGCGGGTGCAGATCATTACGCGTAAGGCGTACGGCGGGGCGTACGTGGTGATGAACTCCAAGTCGATTGGTGCTGATTTGGCGTACGCCTGGCCATCAGCGGAACTGGCCGTGATGGGAGCGTCGGGGGCGGTCGAGATCGTGCACCGTCGAGAACTTCAGTCGGCAGACGACGCCGCTGCTCGCCGAAGTGAACTGATTGAGGAGTATCAGGAGCGCTACATCAACCCGTACCTTGCGGCTGAGCGTGGGATTGTGGACGACGTCATTGATCCCGCGGAGACACGGCGAAAATTGGTCCAAGCGATTGCTGTGTTGCGTTCGAAGCGCGAAGACCTTCCAAAGCGTAAGCACGGCAACGTTCCGCTGTGAGTTCTGGTCTTCCCCCTCGCCCGGAGATTCCGGCCTCGGAGATGGCCGCTGTCACCGTCGCCGTATCGGCCCTCGTATCGTCCGGCGTTACGACGGATGACAAACAGGTCGTTACGCCACCGTGGCGATTTTCCGGCCGATGGTTTGCGTCGAGTCCGTTGAACGATCAGCGTCGACCGTGAGGTGGCAACGTGCGGATCGTTAACAACCGCCTCTATATCGACGGCATGTTGGCCGAAGAGTTCTCATCGTTGGACCAAACAGTCGAGGCCATCAAGAGTCAACGCGGTCTCGTGTGGATTGGGTTGCTCGAGCCAGACCACGAGACTCTCGATTTTTTAGGTCGGGAACTCGGTCTGAGCGACCTCGCCGTTGACGATACGAAGAATAAAAACCAACGGGCGAAATTTGATCACTATGGCGACACGAGTTTTACCGTCCTCAAGCCCGGTCGCTATATCGCCGAGAATGATAAAGATCGAGCAAATTTTGGTGAGCTGCACGTCTACACCGGTGCTCACTTTGTTATCACCTGTCGCTGGACCGACTGGCCGTACCTGGGACAACTTCGAGACGATCTCGAACAACGCCGACCGGAGTTTTTGTCACTCGGTTCACTCGGGGTTCTCTACGCCATCATTGACTTTGTTGTTGACGCCTATCCGGAGATAGTCGACGGCCTTCAGGACAAGGTCGAAGATGTCGAAGTGGAGCTTTTCGCAGACCCCGCACGACGCAATAGCACCAACCTCACACGGAGCATCTTCGTCCTCCTAGAAGACATCGCCGAATTCCAGCGAACTACGCGTCCCTTACCTCACGTCATTGACGGCATCACCAGGGATCTTCTTGGACATCCAGAACTGGTGTCCCTCATACCTCGTTTTGCCGATATCAAAGATCACTGTGAGCGCAACTGGGACGCCGCTGAGTCACAGCGCCAAACACTGCAGAGTGCTTTTAATGTTCACAGTGCCCTCCTCAGCACTCAGCAAAACATTGAAGTGCAAAGAATCTCAGCGTGGGGTGCCATCTTCTTTGTCCCAACAATTATCGGCGCCATTTACGGGATGAATTTTTCCAACATGCCGGAGACCACGTGGTACTGGGGGTACCCACTCTCTCTCGGTGCCATGTTGGTGATCTGTATTCTTCTCTACCGCTCCTTCAAGAAGCGCAATTGGCTCTAAGCCTCTAAGAGCGTCAACATATCGTCCATGATTGCGGCGAGTGAGAAGTCTTTCGGCGAGTACACGCGCGACACACCATGCTGCAGAAGTTCCGCTTCATCGTCCGGTGGAATAATCCCACCCACGACCACCGGTGCTTCGACACCCGCGTGACGAAGTCCTTCGACCACTCGGGGCACGAGCGAAAGGTGAGATCCCGACAAGATTGAGACCCCAACGAGGTCGACGTCTTCGTCGCGCGCCGCAGCGACAATCTCCTCCGGAGAGAGCCGAATACCCTGGTAGACAACTTCAAATCCCGCATCGCGAGCCGCGACGGCAACTTGTTCCGCACCATTGCTGTGACCGTCGAGTCCCGGTTTGGCCACCAGCATCTTGGGTGGGGCCCCACGTTTCTCGGCGAGAGCTTTGCTCCGTGCGACCAGTTGATCAAACGCCGAACCTCGTGCTGCGGCTCCCGCCCGCACGCCCGTCGGCGCACGGTACTCGCCGTAGACCGAACGAAGACAGTTCGCCCACTCGCCGGTTGTTCCTCCGACTTTCGCGAGGGCGATTGTCGGCACCATGATGTTGTCGGCAGCGTCGTCCGACGCGGCAACGCGCGCGAGTTCGGCCAGTGCCGCATCAACAGCTGCTTGGGAACGTTGTGACTTCCAGGCCGTGACGTTGGCGACTGTTTCGGCTTCCACCGCCGGGTCAACTTTCAAGATTGCTTCGATGCCATCACCCGTCGTTAGTGGTGATACTTCGGTCTGGGTAAACGCGTTCACACCGACAACCACTTGGTCACCTGATTCGATCTTTTTCACTCGTTCGGCTTGGCTCGCAACGAGACGCGCCTTTAATTCGTCAATGGCGGCAAAGGCCCCACCGAGTGCAAGAACGTCGTCGAGCTCGGCATTCGCCGCATGGATGAGCTCTTCGGTCTTGCGACCCATGACGAGTGAACCGTCGAAGATGTCGGGGTACTCCAGCAGGTCGGTTTCGAACGCCAGAACTTGCTGCATGCGCAGGCTCCACTGTTGATCCCATGGCCGTGGCAGGCCCAGTGCTTCGTTCCAGGCGGGAAGTTGAACCGCGCGCGCGCGAGCGTCGGCCGACAGAGTGACGCCCAGCATTTCAATCACAATGCGCTGAATATTGTTTTCCGGCTGTTGCTCGGTGAGTCCAAGTGAGTTGACCTGCACGCCATAACGGAACCTCCGAAGGGCGGGGTCGGTGACGCCGTAGCGATCACGACAGATGTGATCCCACATTTCCGTAAAGGCGCGCATCTTGGCGATCTCTTCGACAAAGCGAATTCCCGCGTTGACGAAAAAGGAGATGCGGCCGACGACATCGGACAGTTGATCTGGACGAATCTTTCCGGAATCCCGCACGGCGTCGAGAACGTCAATTGCGGTGGCGAGGGCGTACGCGATCTCTTGTACCGGGGTCGCGCCCGCTTCTTGGAGATGGTAACTACAGACGTTGATGGGGTTCCACTTTGGAACGTGATTGATGCCGTAGGCAATCATGTCGACAATGAGACGCTTGCTTGCGTGAGGCGGAAAGATGTACGTACCCCGCGAGAGATACTCCTTCACAATGTCGTTTTGCGTTGTGCCCGACAGTTCGTTCGCCGACACGCCTTGCTCGTCGGCGTACGCGAGATAGAGACCCCACAGCCACGCCGCGGTGGCGTTGATTGTCATTGAGGTGTTCATTTCGCCGACGGGAATGCCCGCGAGTAGTTCGCGCATGTGTCCTAGGTGAGCGACGGGTACACCCACCTTGCCGACTTCGCCCGCCGCCGCCGCCGCGTCCGGGTCATAGCCGGTCTGGGTGGGGAGATCGAACGCGATGGACAAGCCGGTTTGGCCTTTCGCGAGATTTGTGCGATAGAGCTCGTTTGACTTCGCCGCCGTCGAGTGACCGGAGTATGTCCGCATGACCCACGGCTTCGCGCGCTCTCCCATCGTGGCTACTTCCGATAGTCGTAGAAGCCAACGCCGGACTTGCGTCCGAGTTGACCAGCGACCACCATTCGCTTGAGAAGCGGTACCGGTGCATAGTGGGCATCGGCAAATTCGAGGTAGAGCGCTTCGAGAATGGCGAGCGAGGTGTCGAGGCCCACTAGGTCGAGCAGCGCAAAGGGTCCCATGGGGAATCCACAGCCACCCTTCATGGCGGTGTCGATCCCTTCCTTCGTTGCCACTCCTTGCTCCAGCAGTCGAATGGCGTTGTTGAGGTAGGGGAACAAGAGCGCGTTCACAATGAATCCCGCCTGGTCCTTCACGCGCACGGGCTCTTTGCCGCACGCCGTCGCGAACTCCGTCACGGCACGAAGGGTTTCGTCACTAGCGGTAATCGGGGCAACAATTTCCACCAGGCTCATCGCTGTCGCGGGATTGAAGAAGTGAACGCCGCACACCAATGCGGGTCGATTGGTGACCATCGCCATCTCCACGACTGGCAACGTTGACGTGTTCGTTGCGATGATGGCATTGGGTTGCACCACACCGTCGAGCTCGGCAAAGAGCGCTTTTTTGACGGCCAGGTCTTCGACCACTGACTCGATGATGAGATCGGCATCGGCTAGGTCGCTGAGGGCGGTTGTCGCGCTGACGCGGGAACGAATGGCGTCAGCTTCGTCCTGGGTCTTCTTGCCACGCTCAACCTGCTTGGCAAGAGATTTCTCGAGTCCCTTCAACATGCCGTCAGCCGACGACTGAGAGCGGGACCGTAGAACTACCGTGCATCCCGCAGTAGCGGCGACTTCCGCAATGCCACTGCCCATGATGCCGGAACCGATAACACCAACTTTGTGAATAGCCATGTAGAAACCTTACCCCTGCCGGCGGAACGCCCTTCCTGACATCACGGCAGACTGAGGCATGACCGGACCCGACTTTCTCTGTGTGGGCACAGACTTCCCGATTTCCGATGTGTTGCGAGAGCGCGTGGGGCTCGAAGCCGACGTCGTGGTCGTTCCCATCGCCGCCGCCTTTACCGGCCCGACGGAGGCAGTTATTGGTATCTCTCACCAACTACCGGATCAGAGGGTGGAAGGGCTCATCGTGACGGATAGAGACGGTGCGGCGATGGAACATTTCGCTCAGCGTGTTCGGACGTGTGACGTGGTGATTATTCCCGATGGATCGCCACTCCACCTTCGCACCGTGTTGCGCGGCACTCCTCTGCTCGATGCACTCTCCACGACGCGCCTGATTGTCACGATTGGTTCGGTCAGCACCGTCTTCGGTGATCCAATGATTGATCCTCGTGGCGGGGCTCCGACCACCGGCTTTGGATTCTTCTCCGATCGTGTTGTCACGATGGAGGCACCAACCTTGCCAAGGAGCATTGATCTCCTTGGCTCGTCGAGTCCACTTTCCGTCATCACATCCGCCACCGGGTGGGAGCGGCGCGGCGGTATCTGGAGCGAAATTTAACTTTCCGAGATAGTGACGGAGTCAATCGTGACAAGTTCACTCGGACGACCGGACCCCGAACCGAGGTCGTTGATGGTCGCCACGACATCCAATCCCGCAACGACCTTGCCGAAGAGTGAGTAAAGCGGCGGCAGGCGAATGCCATCGGGTCCCGAAATGATGAAGAACTGTGAACCATTGGTGTTCGGTCCGGCATTGGCCATGGCGAGAGAGCCCAGTTCGTAGCGACCCGGCTTGGGTAACTCGTCGTCGAATCGATAGCCGGGACCGCCGGTGCCGGTGCCGGTCGGGTCACCACCCTGAAGGACGAATCCCGGGATGACGCGATGGAACACAATGCCGTCGTAGTAGTGCCAGCGAGCGAGATAGACAAAGTTGTTCACCGTCTGGGGAGCGGCAAGTGGATCGAGGAGGATTGAGATCGTTCCCTTGGAAGTCGACATTTCGGCTTGGTAGGTCTTTGCGACATCAATGATCATTGGTGGCCGACTCGGGAAGGATTGACGCTTCTCGCTCGAGCCGTCGGATTGGGGAATGAGTTCAGACATGATCTCTAACTTTCGTTGATGATGATGGACAAGATGCGGTGAGTAACCGAGGGCGGAACGCCATTAGATGAGGGGTTCGAGTTACCTTGATTGTTCAACAACTTCACGGCCGCTAAGCCGGAGGTCACTTGCCCGAACCGCGAATAACTCGCCGGGAGGGATTCGCCCGAGGCGCCGGACACAATGAAGAACTGCGAACCATTTGTATTTGGCCTCATTGAGTTGGCCATGGCGACGGAGTAGAGCGGATACGTCCCGGTCGGGAGCTCATCGGTGAAGGCGTAGCCCGGACCGCCACTGCCCGTGCCGGTGGGGTCGCCACCTTGAATGACGAACCCCGGAATGACGCGATGGAAAATCACGCAGTCGTAGAAGTGGTGACGAGCGAGGAAGACAAAGTTATTGACGGTAATCGGCGCGGCGGCGGCATCCAGCGTGATGGTGAACGTGCCCGCCGTTGTTGTTACGTCGGCGGCGTACGTCTTCGCTGGGTCGATTGTCATCGCCGGCGCAGTGGACCAACTCTTTGTATTGACGCGTTCGGCGGTTGACGCCGGGCAGCCGCGGTTCATTGCAATCGTGTCGGCCTGAACTTGTGTTGTGCCAACACTGACATTCGAGTCAATCGTCGTCGTGGTATTGGGGGCGAGGGACGTATTGTTGCTCGCTCGCAGCCAGAGAAACGAACCGATAACCGCCGCGGCGACCGCGACGGACAGCCCGGCTCGGCGGGCCCACGCGCTTCGCTGCTCCGCTCGGCGTTGGGCCGCTACTTTCGCTCGACGCAGTTCTTTCTTCCGGGCACGCTTTTCGTTAGACACGGGCGCAATGCTACCGCCCACGGAAATCAATGATTTGAGCGGGCGAGTAGTTTTTCCGTATGGGATTGGTCGTTCAGAAGTACGGGGGCACCAGCGTCGGCGACGCTGAGCGCATTCGTGCCGTCGCCGACCACGTGGCTCGGACTGTCGCCGATGGCCACCAAGTAGTCGTCGTGGTATCGGCAATGGGCAAGACGACCGACGACCTCATTCGGCTCGCCGATCAAGTTTCGACCGAAAAGCCAAAGCGAGAGCTCGACATGCTTTTGACGGCAGGGGAGCGGATCTCCATGGCTTTGGTGTGTATGGCTCTCGCGGAACGCGGGGTGAAAGCCGCCTCGTTTACTGGTTCGCAAGCCGGAATTATTACGGATACCAGTCATACTCGCGCCAAGATTTTGGAGATTCAACCCACGCGTCTTCAAGAAGCATTGGCATCGGGTCACGTCCCCGTTGTTGCGGGGTTTCAGGGGGTGTCAACCGATCGTGACATCACCACCCTGGGTCGTGGTGGTTCCGACGTCACTGGTGTCGCACTCGCCGCCGCACTCGGTGCAGACGTATGCGAGATCTACACGGACGTGACGGGGGTCTTTAGTGCCGATCCTCGCGTGGTGCCTGCGGCGCGACGCCTTCCCCGGATCAGTTTCGATGAAATGATGGAAATGGCAGCGACCGGTGGGCGAGTATTGATGCTGCGATCGGTCGAATTTGCTCGGCGTCATCACGTGCCCCTACATGTTCGATCAAGTTTCACGTGGGAACCCGGAACCTGGGTTGTGGAAGAGGAGTCCTCAATGGAAGAAGCCGTTGTTACTGCAGTCACTGACGACGTATCGGAGTCGAAAGTAACGGTTGCTCAGGTGCCCGACCGCCCCGGTGTGGCGGCTCGTCTATTTCGAGAGCTTGCCCTCAAGGGCGTCAACATCGACATGATTGTCCAAAACACTTCACAGTCCGGTACCACCGATATCTCCTTCACAGTTGAAAAGAGCGATACCGCGGCTGCGGTGGCGGCCTGCGAAGGGGTTCGCGAAGAGCTCAAGATCGGCTCCATCAGTGCTGACGACGGTGTGGGTCGCGTGACGTTAATTGGTGCAGGTATGAAGTCGAGCCCCGGTATTACCGCGAAGATGTTCGAAACCCTGGCCGCGCTGGATATCAATATCGAGATGATTTCGACGTCGTCGATTCGCATCTCCACGATTGTGAGAGCAGAGCGAGTCGGTGATGCCGTCCGAGCGTTGCACAGCGCATTTGGACTTGACGCATGAGCACACGCCTGCACGTGGGTGTGATTGGCGCAACGGGCCAAGTGGGGTCGGTCATGCTGTCGCTGCTGGAAGAGCGTCAGTTCCCCTTAGCGTCGCTGCGAGTGTTCGCCTCGTCGCGCTCCGCCGGTAGCACCCTGCAGTTTTCGGGGCAGACGCTCGTGGTGGAAGATGTCGCAACGGCCGACCCAACGGGTCTTGACGTTGTTCTGGCAGCAGCCGGCGCCACTGCCTCCAGGGAGTTCTCTCCACGTTTTGCCGCGGCGGGTGCCACGGTCGTTGACAACTCTTCGGCGTGGCGAATGGATCCGGACTGTCCACTCGTCGTCCCAGAGGTGAATCGCCTCGCTCTGCGGAACATTCCCAAGGGGATTGTGGGCAACCCGAACTGCACCACCATGGTGGCGATGCCCGTACTCGCTCCGCTCCACCGTGAAGCGGGTCTGGTCGCGATGACCGTGTCGAGTTATCAAGCGGCCTCTGGCGCGGGGCGCGAGGGTGTCGAGGAGCTCGCGTCGCAAGTCGAAGCGTCGACACGTGGCGATATTCGTTCGCTGACTTTTGATGGTCGCGCCCTACCGTTGCCCGTCCCTCACAAGTTCCCTCGTCCACTCGCCCATAATGTCGTTCCCTTTGCTGGTTCACTCGTCGACGACGGCTCATTAGAGACGAACGAAGAGCAGAAGTTTCGCGATGAGAGCCGAAAGATTCTCAACATCCCCGATTTACTCGTGGCCGCGACGTGTGTTCGCGTACCGGTCTTTACCGGACACTCCATGGCTGTGACTGCGAGTTTTCAACGACCACTGTCACCTGAACGCGCGCTAGAACTGCTCGCCACCGCCCCAGGAGTCGTGGTGGCGGACATTCCTACACCCCTCGATGTCGCAGGCGTTGATCCGAGCTACGTCGGTCGGGTGCGCCGTGCCGAAAGCGTGCCGAACGGACTGTCACTGTTCGTTGTCGGTGACAATCTCCGTAAGGGAGCTGCGCTCAATGCCGTGCAGATTGCCGAAGAGCTGGTGGCTCTGCGCTAGTCCGCGCTGGTATTCACTCGCCGTCGCGCAAGATTGACGCAGTGGTCGCCAAACCTTTCGTAAAAGCGCCCCACCATGGCGACTTCCACGGCGACGGGCACGCTCATGGAACCCGAAACCAACTCGGCGGTGAGTGCGACGTGCAGTTCATCGAGTTCGTCGTCGGTGTCTTCAATCTCGCCCGTCGCCTCCGGTCGCCCGTCGAGCAATGCGTCCGTTGCCAAGCGCCAGATGGAGCTGGCGACTTCTCCCATTCGTTCAATGAGCCCACGACTACGTGGGCTCATCTCGGCACCGAGACCACGAACAGCCCGCCGAGCGATATGTTCGGCGAGGTCACCGTTGCGCTCCACTTCTGGGAGTACGCGCAACAGGGTCAGCAGCTCCTGTCGATCGATACTGGACGGCGCCGGCTCGCTGAGGAGCAGGCTCTCTACTTCGCGAATCAGTTCGCGGGCCAGGCGGTCAATCTCTTCGTCTTGAGCCACCGCATTTTTCCCGGCTTCCCGATTACCGTCGAGGAGAGCCAAAGTCGCTGCCGAGATGGTTTCTCCCACCATGGCGAAGAGTCGGACAGTTCGACTGCGAAGGTCGTCGGTTATCACCGACTCGCTGTCGTCCGGTAGATCGCGGCGGCTGAAGATGCGCATCGGCATACGTTCAGGCTAGAGCCGCTCTGGATTGTTCGACCCGGGGT
>JAGWWX010000114.1 GCA_018970215.1 Acidobacteriota bacterium
TGGGTCACCATCGGATCAACGGCCCTCATGATCTATCTCGTCACGTCGCTTTCTGGCAAACCGATGCTGGAGCGCAAACTCTCAAAGACCCGAGAGGGCTACGCCGAGTACGTCGCCACGACCAGCGCGTTCTTTCCCCGACCACCACGAAAGGCACAGCGATGAACTTTGCCGATATTCCTTTGGCGCTGCACGTGGGCGAGAGTGACGCACCGTTCG
Organism: Acidobacteriota bacterium; assembly: GCA_018970215.1. Lineage (GTDB taxonomy): Bacteria > Actinomycetota > Acidimicrobiia > Acidimicrobiales > RAAP-2 > RAAP-2. The sequence goes on from JAGWWX010000114.1 coordinate 220, forward strand.
TCGACATTGGTGATGGTTCGTCGATGCAAGTTCTTCACATCGACCTCGACCGCGATCTGTGGGTCGTGCGCACTCGCTTCCAACCGGGGTATCAGGTCATGACCCATCGCCACACCGGCGACGTCTACGCCTTCACCTTGAGCGGCGCGTGGCACTACCTCGAATATCCGGACGTGAATCGAACCGGTTCGTACCTCTACGAACCGGCCGGCTCCACACACACCCTGCACGTTTTGGACGACAACACGGAGATCACCGATGTGTTCTTCGCCATCTTTGGTAAGAACGAAAACCTCGACACCGACGGCAACGTCGTATCCGTATGGGACGCCGCGTTCATTCTCGAGGTCTATCGAGCACTCTGTGTTGCCCAAGGTTTCCCCGCGCCTTCAGTCATTGGCGTGGATCGCGTCTAATTCGAAAAACAGCCCTTGCGATAAATCGCGGCCGGCAAAACCTCTGGGCGACAGACGGTGACACGGTCAACGGATAGCCACATTGCCAGGTCCGCGCGCCATCGCATCACGTTGGTGACACCAATTGAATGTGGCCCCGCAGCGACGTCGGCCCATACGTAGGCCCAACTTCCCTCGCAACCAAACTGCCACACCTTGGTGACGACGTCGTGACCGGCGGAGTTGATCCCGTCGCGCATCGCGCCTGCGGTGCAGCTTCCTGCTGGCGCGGTGAAACTCGTCAACTGCGCCTTTGGCTGGACCAACACAGCAAGTAGTAACGAAAGTTCAACAACAGCGAGCAGGACGGGGCGCAGCAGCTTCACATTGATATTCCACCACATGACCAGTGGCGCCAACAGCACCTCTGGTGCTCACAACGGCATCGAGAGTACGACGTTTCATCGGAATACACTCCTCGAACTACCACCTCTGGCCCTCCCGACAGTCCTACTCCGCCGTCAGCGAAAACTCTCAGGGCCCTTTGTCACACTTCGCGTGGCGATGTTGCCCTCGACGACACGAGTGCTTGCAGTTCCGAGCGCACCAAATCTTTCCACGAGCCGCTCTCGGTCGATTCACCCCGTTGGTGAACTTCTTCTCGACGTTGCCGCAACGACGACGCCAAAGACCCGAGCCCTGGAGGCAAAGCCTGGGCGATGACATCACGAATGAGTTGCGCGAGTGCGGGTGCAGCACCCTGTGTTGAAACGGAAATCACAACTTCACCGTCTCGGTGCACGGCCGTGAAGAAGAAATCGCACAGTTCGGGGGTATCAACCACGTTGAGCAAAACCCCCGCTGCGTCGGCTTCGCGTCGAATGGCGGCATTGATGGCGGCGTCACCGACGGCGACGATCGCAATGCGAAAATCGCCTAAGTCCCCGTACCGATAGGGGCGAACAATGACCGACACCTCCTCGGGTAGGGGCTCAAGAACCTCTCGGGCGATCACGGTCACGTGAGCGCCTTCAGCCAGCAAAAGCTTGATCTTTGCTGCCGCTACTTTTCCCGCACCCACGACAAGGACTCG
>JAGWWX010000115.1 GCA_018970215.1 Acidobacteriota bacterium
GAGGGGCATAGGGAGCTTGTCCACAATGTCTTTGCGGCTATGGGGCTTCAGGCGATGCTGGCAGATTTCGCCAAAGATTGGTGGACTGAGCTCGATCAGTATTCCAGTTCGACCGTGATCACTAATAGTGCTCTCGAAAGGGCATTGCTTCATTGCGTGATTTGTGGCGTAGGACTGACAGAGGACGAGACCCTTCGCGACAGTCTGATGTGCATATTTTGCGACTGGGAACACAAGCTCCGCAATGAATTCAGGGAGAATGCGTTCGGGTTGGAACGGGCGAAGGCCGAGATTGCCTCGGAAGAGTATCGGAGAGGATTCGACCTCTAAGACCTACATCCGGAAAGTGAACAGTGAATGGAGCGTTCGGTAGGTGACCGGGTAACTAGGTAAAGTCAACTCGTTGCCAGCAGTACCACGCCACGCTGGAGCGGTAGGGGGCAAGGTGGTCGGCGGCGTGCGAAAGCTCTTTGACCGAGATCATCTCGTTCATGGAGTGCAGAAGCGACCATCCATTACGCACTCCGTAGTCAAGAGCCGGCCACACATCGTGGCGGCCCAGTTGGGACATCAAGTACATCTGGGCCGTCCACGGGCCGATGCCGCGAACTGTCACGAGTTCCGCGACGACGTCATCGTCGCTCATACGTCCGTGGCGGTCTGGTCGAACACTGCCGTCAAGAACCTTCAGTGCCAGGTCACGAATCGCGTCACGCTTCGCGGCCGAAAGACCGCACTCGGCACACGTGGTATCGCTGAGGCCGACGATGTTCTCGGGCGAGATCACCCCATTCACCGCCGCCACGAGGCGACTGTGGATAGCGTTCGCCGCTCGGCCGGCGAGCTGTTGAAACACAATGGCACGCACCATCGTCGGAAAACGATTCGCGACGGGTTGAGGTCGACGGGATGGTGGTGGGCCCACCTGACGAATAATCGATCGCAGTGGCCGATATCTTGCCAACGTGTGGGCGATCTCTTCAGGTGACGTGGGCACCCGGTGAGATTAGGTGATGGCTAGCGTGGCACTATGAGCCCGGCACCCGCCAACTGGGACGAGGTGGCACCCGTCCTTGACGATGGTTGGATACTTCACCTCGGTGTCGTGGGTGGCGATGGCCTCGCCACGTCGCTCCCCATGCTCTATGTCCGCGACGGCAACGATCTGTTACTGCACGGCGGCGTCGGGAACGCGACGCTGAGATCGGTTCTCGAGAGTGGTAGGGCGGCGGGCACCGTGACATTGGTCGATGCTCTCATCGTCGCCCGCTCGGCGTTCCAGAGTTCGCTGGCCTATCGATCCGTTGTGGTGACGGGAGTGGTGACTGTCGTTGATGACGGTGAAAAAGCAGCCGCCCTCGAACGCGTCACCGAAGGTCTGCTCGCCGGTCGCGCCCGCGAAGCTCGACCAATGACCACAGGTGAGATTCGCGCCACGGTACTGCTGAGGCTCACGGTCGAAGATGCCGTGCTTCGTGTTAACTCGCCCGTAGTCGAGGACGTTCCGAGTGATCACGGCGGACCGCAGTGGGCGGGTGTTATTCCCATCGACGTCGTCGCGGGACTTCCCGTCGCCGCACATGACGTCGTCCCGACAACTCCCGTGCCGCCGAGTGTTCGTAGCTGGCGCCCACCGCGCGGCTAAAGCCGCGTGAGGCCCGCGGGTAACTGCGCGTCGTTCGCCACGATGGACTTGATGAGTTG
>JAGWWX010000049.1 GCA_018970215.1 Acidobacteriota bacterium
TCATCACCACACTCACCATTCGTGCACGTCACGAGAACGGTGCGCACCCCCTGGCTCGCCAAGAGCGGGAACACCCCGCCCGTCGATGACGCTTCGTCATCAGGGTGTGCATGAACGGCCACGAAGGTCAACTGATCAGTCATCTCAATCCTCCGAAGAGATCTCTTTGATCGGACGCGAACTCCCGCGCCGACCAGCCGCATTGGTAGTACTCCTTACCAAACAGACTGTTAAAGCGTAAAGGTTCAAGGGCCACGATGTCCGCGTTATCGACTTGACTTACGTGTGCGGCGATGGACTCCTGCTTGTTCTTGGCGAAGCGCTCGGCGTCGATGATGACGTCGATGCTCTCATCGTCTCGAGATGTCGCCTGCTCAATCCAGGCTGGGACGGCGACACCCTCGGATGCCAGTTCGCGCGCCGCCCGAACAATCCGATGGGGCATCACGGGATAGAACACTCGTTGCACGGGAGTTCCCCCGGGAGTGATGGCAGCCATCACGGCGTTATGCACCGCAATGTGATCGGGGTGACCGTAAAAACCCCGCTCGTCGTAGGTCAGTACCACGCGCGCCTGTTCCGCCACGATAATTTCGCGGATGGCCGCAGCGACAACCTCGATCGGCTGGCGCGTGAAGGACCTCGGATCATCGTTGCCCGGCCATCCCGCCATTCCAGAATCAGGGAAGTCCAGACAAACAACCCGATCAATACCGGCCAGCTCCGCGGCGAGAGTCAGTTCCGCTAACCGGGCACTCCGCGTGGCCGGACCATCGTGGGCCGGGTGGTTCCCGGCACGACCGGAAGGGTCGATTCCCAACTGACCATTTGTGCACGTCACTACGACGGTGCGAATGCCGTGGTGGCGAGCCCACAACGTCGCGCCCGCGGTAAAAATTGCTTCGTCATCGGGGTGTGCGTGAACAGCAACCATCGTTAACGGTGCTACCGAGCTCACGATCCACTCGCCATCTGGATCACACGCCATAGCAACATCACGCCCGCAGCACCGAGATAGATCGCCACCGCTCGTAGTAGGAGACGGCGGCTACGCGATGGTGCCAGCGGGTGGACGAGCGCGAGTCGCGGCATACGCCAATCGGCCCGATCTATTTCATAGTGCGGAGCAGGTCCAGCATGTACGAATGCCCACGGCACAACAACGAGCAGCACGCCACCGACGACGATGGCGAGATCGACGACCAAGTGTCGCACATTGGTCTCGGGGAACACTGTTGACACCATCAGAGTCAGTGACAGCACGACGAGCGCACCGATCACCACCATAGAAACGGCATTCATCCACCGGGTGTTCGTCCACGGTCCAAGGACGTCGCGGTCATTCGCGAGGAGAAGGACGAAGATGGTCGTAACGGGCAACATCAATCCACACAGAGCCTGCACCGCGAGGGTGATCAATCCCAACGGCGCGTGAGGCCACAGCGTCACCGCCGCAGCGATAATCAAGAGTGCGGCGAATCCACCGTAAAAGGAACGGGCGTCGCGCAGGCGGGAGTTCAAGCCCTGCCGAGAGCCCGAGAGGTCGCCCAGTGCATATGACGAGGCGAGGGTCACCGCCGCCGCGCCGATGACGGAGGCGTTAAGGAGCAAGATGGCAAACATGGCGCCGGCGCCGTGTCCGACGTATCGTGCCAATCCCGTCGCCACACCGAGGGCGTCGGTGAATGAACGTGTGGTGCCGTGAGGTGCTAATCCCGCGGCGGCAACGACGATGATCACCGATGCACTCACCACAACCACAATCGACCCGAGGAGTGTGTCGACCCGTTCGTAGTTCAACCACCGTGGCGTAATGCGCTTGTCGACGATATTGCTCTGTTGGAAGTAGAGCTGCCACGGGGCCACTGTCGTACCAATGATCGAGATAATCAACAAAAGCCCGTCCGACGTGGCTCCGCCACGAATACCCGGCACGGTAAAACCGTGCGCCACACTCCCCCAGTGGGGCTGTACCGCCAGCACGAGGGGAATGATGACGAAGTTAAACGCCACAAAAATCATCATGAGACGTTCCCAACGCTGGAAACTGCCCGACGCGGTAATCGCAAAGAGTGTGAGGGCCGCCAGTGGAACGGAGACCACGGGCGAAACGCCGAAGTAGGTCATTGAGAGTGAGATGCCGATGAACTCCGTGATCAGAATGAAGAAATTCACGACCAAAATCGAGCCCGTCGCCACGTTGCCCCACCGGCGGCCAAGACGTTCACGAATGAGGCGGCCGTGCCCGAGGCCGCTCACGGCGCCCAGTCGGGCGACCATCTCTTGGTTCACCATCAACACGGGTATCAAGATTGGCAACGTCCAGAGGAGCGAATAGCCGAAGTTCTGACCGGCCTGGGCGTACGTCGACACACCCCCGGCGTCGTTGTCACCCACCATCACGATGAGCCCAGGGCCCACGATTGCGAGAAGAGTCAGGAGGCGAGCACGAATCCCGCGACGTGACTCTGTGTCGGTAGCGCGAATCGTCCCGAAGGCTCCGGCGATGTCATTGTTATTCTCACGAGTGCTCACTTCACCTCCTTTCGCTGTCGTGGTGGCACTGCATCGCCACGCGGACAACGTGAGGCGCTAGTGCGCCACGCGTCGATGACCGCGAGGCCGCGTAGGGGTATGCACGTACCCCGAGGTGGTACTTGGAGGTTTCATGACAACCTCCCGACGGTGGCAGTAGGCGACATCATTCGGTCACCGTCGACATTCCAAACTCACGACGCCAACCCTGTGGAAGTAGATCTTCCAGGAGGTCGTCAACGGTAACGACGCCAACCATTGCACCACCGTCATCGGCCACGACCGGCACGACGGTGAGATTGAAGTCGGCCATGGTGCGCGCGACGCGGTGAATATCCCAGTGGGGTCCGACGAAAGCCATCTTGGCTCGCGCCGACGCAATTGCTAGTTCGCCCGGCCGGGCGCGGACGAGATCAACAATCGACACGCTCGCCACTGGATGGTTGGATTCATCGAGCAAGAAGACCATCTCGAGAGACTCCGAGGGGGCGTGGCTCTCGCGGATGGCGCTCAACGCATCAGTCACGGTGGCGGAAGCGGGGAGCGCACAGAAGTCAGTAGTCATGAGACCACCGGCGGTATCGGAATTAAACGACAAGAGGTGACGAACTTTGGACTGCTGTGGTTCAGGCAACTTCTCCAGAACCGAGAGACGACGTTCCTGGTCAATTTCGCTAATCAGATCGGCGGCGTTGTCGGCCGCCATTCGTGACAGCAGACGCGCGGCGTCCGCATCAGAACGAGTCTCCAAGAACTCCAACTGATGAGATGTGGCCAGCTCCTCAAACACGTCAGCTTCGAGTTCGCGATCGAGACCCACCGCAGTAATGATCTCCTCGCCCTCTTCGTGAGACGCCTGTTCGACGAGGTCAGCGATCTGCGCCGGGTGAAGGCGAGCGAGCTTCCGATAAGGAATTCGAAGTCGCGCGGAAGGAACGTGGGAAACAAACGGCTCAATCGACGCAAAGTCAACAATGGAAGTCGATGGCAGTGAACGTCCCAAGGGGCCGAGGAGACGCCGAAGTGCCGGACGCGAACTCGGATCGATTCCGACCACTTCCCATCGACCGTCGAGTAGGGCGATTTCAATCTCGTTGCCAGAGATCAAGCGTCCGTGTACGAGATTGATGACGTGACGGGCTAGCAGGTCCTGCGACAGCAAGATTTCGCCGGGACGACGTTCAAATCGACGAAGGTCAAGTCGGTTGCCCTCAAACGTCAGGCGACCGTGTGAGAAACCGCCGATTTTTCGAATGGGCACAAAGAGGTCGCGACCCTCGAGGCGGACGACGGCACCGACAATCGGAGGGTGGGCGTCGTCGCCCAGTCTCGCGACGATGTCGCGGACACGGCCAATTCGGTCGCCGTTCTGGTCGTAGAACGGACGCCGCAGGAAGGTGGAGAGGTGGAGAATTTCCGTCATACGGACCTCGCGGACCCCTACAGGTTACTCCTCAGTCGCGGTGCTCTCTCGAAGTGGACCTATGTCCTCAATCCTTTGGCACACGTACTCCACATCCTCGTCACTGATATCAGCGTGCGTCACGAGGCGAAACCGTGTGGGACTGACCGTGCCCGTCAAAACACCGTGGTGCTCGAGGGCGTTGACGAGCTCGCGTGCCGCGGGATGTTCGAGGGCGACGATGTTGGTTGCGACGGGTAACACCCCAGAAACGACTGACTCGAGGGCGGCGCCAATTCGCCGGGCCCGCTCGTGATCTTCGTGCAGCCGCTCCACGTGATCTCGCAGCGCGATAAGTCCCGCGGCGGCCACAACGCCCGCTTGACGCATCGCCCCGCCGAGTCGCTTTCGTTCTCGTCGCGCATCGTCAAGGAGATTCTCGGGAACGGCCAGGAGCGACCCCAAGGGGGCGCAGAGACCTTTCGAGAGACACGACATGACCGTCGTCACCGACTGGGCGTAGTTCGCCGGTGACACGCCCGTTGCGACCGACGCATTAAAGAGTCGGGCGCCGTCCATGTGTATGGGGATATTTGTATGGCGACGAAGTTCGGCAAGCTGTGCGAGGTCATACGGCACACCGCCCGCAAACATGTTGGTGTTCTCAACGACAATCGCCCCCACCTTCGCGACGTGATCGAACTCAGCGTCAATGAGCCGGCACACGTCGTCGACGGGTAGCGCGGGGGCATCGTTGTCAATCGTCGCGAACTGGATGCCCGCATTACGGGCCGAGGCGCCCATTTCGAAGGCCACCACGTGAGCGAATGTTCCTGTGACAACCACGTCGCCGGGTTGCGTGAGAATGCGCATCGCAATCTGATTCGCCATCACACCGCTCGGAACAAAGAGAGCTGCATCCTTCCCCACCAATTCGGCGTAGAGCTCTTCTAGCTCGCGGACGGTCGGATCGTCACCAAAGCCATCGTCCCCGACGACGGCCTCGGCCATCGCGCGGCGCATGGCGGCGGTCGGTTGGGTCACGGTGTCACTGCGAAGATCGATGCGCGGTTTCACGATGGGCAGGCTATCGCTCAGACCTAGGCTCACTCCGTGACAGATTTCACCGCAACTCAGCCCGATGGCGTTCACGACGCTCTCGGCATCGAAGTCGTAAGTGCCCGCGCCGACGAAGTCGTCGTTCGCGTACCCGTGACTGCCAAGGTGCGACAGCCGTACGGCATTCTGCACGGTGGCGTCAGTGCTCTCATCGCCGAATCGGCGGCGTCGATTGGTGGCGCCATCGCTGCGGGACCCGATCGCATCATCGTCGGAACCGAGTTGAACTGCTCACATCTTCGCTCGGTTCGCGATGGCGTTATTACCGCCACGGCGCGTCCGATTCGCATCGGTCGTACCGTCCACGTGTGGGGTATCGATGTCACTGATAGCGACGGCAAACAGATTTGCATCGCCCGCTGTTCGCTCGCTGTCCTCGCAGCACCAACGGCCTAGCTACCAGACCTAGGCTTCACCCTGTGCAACGAAGGAGTCTCTAGATGGGCGTTCGCTTTGCGGGGTGGGGCGTAGGTCTCGGCGAGCGGGTTGTGACGAATGACGACCTCAGCCAGACTCTCGACACGTCCGATGAGTGGATTAGTGAGCGCACTGGAATTCGTTCACGACGGATCGGTGGATCGGCGTCGAGCCTCGGTATCGTGGCCGGGCGCAACGCCCTCAATGACGCCGGACTCCGGGGCGATGACATTGACCACCTCGTGCTCTCCACAACGACGGGTGATCGAGTCATACCGGGTACCGCGCCGATTATTGCGAGCGAGCTAGGTATTCGCGGCGGTGCCGTCGACCTCAACGCGGCGTGCAGTGGATTTATGTACGGCCTCGCGGTCGCCCGTGGTCTGATCGCCACGGGGGCCGGTCGAGTGCTACTGGTTGGCGCAGAAAATCTTTCTCGATGGACCGACTGGGAGGACCGATCAACGGCCGTCTTGTTTGGTGACGGCGCGGGTGCCGTCGTCCTCGAAGCCGATAGCACGGACGCCGTGCGTTCACTCAACCTCGGAGCGGACGGCAGCCTCGCCGACCTCATCTACGCCGACCACGGTGGGTTTATCCACATGGATGGCCGCGAAGTATTCCGGCGAGCCGTGCGCATTGTGGTCGAATCGGCCGAACGCGCTCTCCATGACGCCCACGTCACGATGGACGATGTCTCTCTCGTCCTCGCGCATCAGGCCAACCAACGCATTCTGGTTGCTGTGGCCGAGCGTCTCGGCGTGGACTTCAGCAAAGTCGAAGTCTGTCTTGACTCCTACGGCAATACATCGTCAGCCTCGATCCCACTTGCGGTCGATCAAGCGCGGCGAGCAGGTCGACTGCAGAAGGGAGACACCGTGCTGATGACGGGATTCGGTGCTGGCATGACGTGGGCTTCGGCCGTGGTGACCTGGTCGTGAACGGCCCCGTCCTCGTTATTTTGGCCGCGGGTCGTGCGCGGCGCTTCGGCGGCGTGAAGCCTCTCGCTCCTATTGGCCTTCACGGAGAAGCCGTCATCGACCTCATCGCGTCCGACGCCTACGAGGCGGGTTTCGCTCACATTGTGGTGGTCATCAACCCCGACACCGGACCGCTCATTCGTGAGCACATTTCGCGCCACTGGCCGAGCGACAAGTCGGTCGCATTCGCGACTCAAGAGCGCCCCCTCGGCACCGTCCACGCAGTTCTCTCGGCCATCGACATGCTCGACCCATCAGTGCCGTTTGGAGTCTGTAATGCCGACGATCTCTACGGACGCGATGCCATGGTTTCACTCGGTCGACAACTGACCTCGCAAGGTGATAACTGCCTCGTCGCCTTCCGCCTCGACCACGCCTTGGTCGGTGACCAACCCGTGACGCGGGGCGTCTGTCACGTCACCGATGGCGTACTCACGAGCATTGCGGAGCGGCGACAGGTCACCGCGACGCCGACGGGATTTACGAGCGGTGATGGACTCGAACCGGCGCACCTCGAACCCGACACGCTGGTGTCCATGAATCTGTGGGGCTTCAACGCCTCGATGTGGGACGTGTTCCGCGCCGCGATGGCCTCGGCCGCCGCATCGGAAGAGAGCGAAGTACTGCTCCCCGAGATCATTGGTGAGCAGATCCGTCGCGGCACCGCCACTTTTCACGCGCTACCCGCAACCTCGCGGTGTGTCGGCGTCACTCACGCCGACGACCTTCCCGTGGTGCAGGCCGAGATCGCTCAACAAGTTGCCCGCGGTGAACGTGGGGAGTTCGCTTTCCGGAGTTGAATCACTCTCAGTTGACCGGGAAGCGAGAAACCCCGAGTGACCAGAGTCGAAACTCCAGCCCCTCGGGGTTTCCGAAGGCTCACGACATGGGCCCCGTGTCGGACGGGACCCACCTCGCGGCAGTCTCGGCTGGCCTTCGCCCCTCCCCTTCGCGCCTCTGCGTGCGCTCCGGCCCGGAAGCTCCGTCTCCCTTGCGGGATCCCTCGCTTCTTCGGAGGTGAGTATCTCAACTCACTCCCGTGTGGCAGGTACTCCAATCGAGTACTTGTATCTTGGCAAAACAAATCCGGCCAAATTCCGAGTTACGTGAAATACGACAGGGATGTAAACAACTTCTTGCTGTAAATCCACTACGTGCTTGCCACTTTCGACAATCGACTATCGAAAAACGACAAGAAACCCACAGCTAGGAGTTCGAACGGAGGACCGCCACCAGCCCAAGGCATCGGTACCCACCGCCCAAGAAATAGCTACGGACGGCGATGGCCCGGTCTCGGGCAGAAACGGCACCGTGCCACCGCACGTCCGCCCGATCGAAGTAGTGGGCGGCGGCCCCACGAGCCATCGCCCAGCGTTCTCGACGGGTCGGGGCCGTCCAGATCATGCGATACAGGGCACGGAGTCGACCACGTTGACGGGCACCTGTCGCCTGGGACCGCTGAGAAGGAGTTCGGCGGTAGTGAACTACGACTTCATTCACCGCGGCCAATGTTCCCTCCCGGCTGAGGCGAACGAGGAAGTCGATATCTTCGCTTCGACGTAACGCCACGTCATAGCCACCGATGCGAATCGCGACATCGCGCCGAACCATGATGCCGCTCGGAGGGGGCGTGACGAGACGAGTCACGAGGGCCTCGCTAGAAAAGCCTCGGGGACTGGGAATGTAGTGACCCCGGCGCCGTACGACCGGTCGTAACTGCTCACTCGCCCACGTACCAATATCGAGTGGATGATCGTCGTCGTCGACAGCGAGGAACCGTCCCAGCGAGGCAACGACTCCCGTGGACATTGCAGCGAGAAGTGCGGTAAGGCTCGTCGGCATCAGTCGATCGTCGCTATCGAGAAAGACGACGAAATCTCCCGTTGATGCGCCGAGTCCGGCGTTCCTCGCAACGGCGGGGCCGCCAGGACGGTCTCGCTCAATTACGGTCACTCCATCGAGGCGTCGGGCCAACGAGCGCGTGCCGTCTCGCGACCCATCGTCCACCACGATGATTTCGTCCGCGCCCGCTCGTTGTGCGGACTCCACCGTCGAGGCGAGCGTGGACTCTGCGTCGTGCGCCGGAATAATCACGCTGATACGAGGCATTACTACGGATTGACCTTCACGTTCCAGAATCCGTTGCCGTCGACGATCAACCAGTAACGATTGGGCAGCTTGGTGAGGGTGAACTTTTTGACAAACATGGTGGAGTCCAGGACGGCGAGCGACGGCATGGCGGAGGTCCCGTCCGAAATCGTCATGGACAGACGGGCACCAATCGCCCCCGCAAAGTCAACTTCAAACTTTGCGGCCGGCCCCTTGAAGGGGCCAAGCACACTTCGGCCGGTGCTCAGAAATGAGTACGGGAGTGGCAACGGTGCGAGCCCATGCGGGTCGATGAGCGAAATGGTCCATGCGCCATCGGCAATGACGTCGAGCGTGTAGCGACCCTTCGCATACCGCGCCGGTACGGCGGTCGTCACGACACCGGTGGCGTTGGAGGGAATGTCGACAACCTGCCCATTACTGTCGTGGACAATTACACCAAAGTTTGCGAAACAACGACACTGGAAGTACCACACCATCAGTCCTCCGGTCGCCGACACGGGCACCGTCGTCCGATTCTTTGAACCAGTCAAGGTTTGCAGAGCCGCTGACTTGGGATTGACGGGAGGAAAGTAGGGAGGCTGCAACTGCGCCGTCGACGGCGGGGCAAAGGCTGCGGGTATTGAAGCTGGCGTAGTCGTGTAGCGATAGCCCAAGACGGCCACGAAACCCGTCACAATGATCGCGGTCACGAGTACGCCCGGCCATCGACGCTTCGGTCGCCAGAGATCCCACGACGGGTCGTAGGGCCGACCCTTTCGAATCTCCATACCCGGCTCGAATGCCCCCGACGGAGTGGATGGCCTGCGACGGCGAAAGGGCCGAGGAAACTTCACGTCCGTAGCGTAGTTTGCCCTCGCAAATGATTTTGAACGACCGCGATGGGTTGTGTAAAAGGAGTGGAGAGTAGGGGATTCGAACCCCTGGCCTCGTCATTGCGAACGACGCGCTCTACCAACTGAGCTAACCCCCCGTAGGGACTGACTAGTTTAGCGAAATGGGTGAAGCTACTCGCCCACGGCGAAGTTTGCGTGACGGAAGCCGCCCACCGTGCGCGGATCAAAGAACTCGTCATCGACCGCTTCGAGCGTCTCTGCGCTTTCCTCACGCCTCGCACGGCGAATGGAGATGACATTGTCGGGAAGCGTTGAATCACGAGAGGAGAGAGGGCCTTCTACCGACCCACGAAGCTCTGACCGAACGAACTGGCGTATCGACATCGCGAACCACGCGAGGGACACAAGCCACACCATCACGGAGGGTACGACAAAGATGGTCCAACTGGTGAGAACTGCTGGTGCCGTGGTGACGGCGAGCGCAATACCCAAATACTTCAGAATCATTCGTCGTCGCAGTGCCGCTTTACGTGAAGCCGACACGGGACGATTCGGGCTGGGAGCAACGGGACGACGATGGACCTCGAGTCCTTCTGGTCGAGCTCGACGATACGCTTCGGCCCGAGCATTCAGAGATGCAGGCGAGTGTGCAGTGGTCTGCGTGACGACTTCTCCGTTGTAGTCAATGCGTTCATTCGTCCACGGATCGATGAAGGTAGTCGAGGGTGCTGCCTCGTAATGTCTCGCAATGCGTACTGACGGAGCGGGAGCAAGAACTTCGTGGGAACGAGTCCGAATTTCGGAATGTGGTTCCGCATGAACGTGGTGCAACGAGTCACTCTCGCTCGAGGATTTCCCGTTAATTCGCGATAAAAGACTCAAGGACTTAAATCGATTCCAATCGCGGAAACCGGGGCCCAGCACGTAGATAGCCACACCACCCCACATCAGCAATAACACCCCGAGGAAGAGTCTCATTGGTTTCCGACACCCCTTGCTGCTCTCTTCTGTTGAAAAAGTAGCGAAATTTCGGAAAACTTTGGTGGATACTCACCCGTCGTGTAGACCACACTCTTCTTTTTCACTGCCGGCCCATCGACCACTCCGGCGATCGTGACCCGGCAGTGGTTTGACCGTCACCGCCGCACAACCGATTGACGCGTACCCCTGCGACCAGAGGGGGTGCTCGGGTAAACCCTCAGAACCCAAGAAATACGCCACATCCTCGTCCGACCAGGTCGCCAAAGGGTTGACTTTTACGAGTCCAAACTTCTCATCGAAGCTCACGATCGGCATC
>JAGWWX010000116.1 GCA_018970215.1 Acidobacteriota bacterium
ATTTCGAAAGAGTGGACGAGGGCCGTCTTGGGTGTCCCCGGACAGAACTACGGCGGCCTGTTGTTGAACCGTTCGGTTGACTGGGACTCGTACAAGTCGGTGTACAACCCGAACTACCCCAATACGACCGACCAGATACTGGGTCTTCAGCTCGCCCAACTCCTGTGGGATCGCGGAGAGAACAACGGGTACTCCCAGCACATCACGAAGTCACCGTATGGCGGCACGAAAATCAAGCAAGTCTTCATCATCGAGAACTACGGCGACCATCAAGTTGCGAACGTCAGTACGGAGTCCCTCGCACGCACGCTGGGGGCGGAGCGACACGCCCCCGTGTTCGATGCGTCGGCCTTTGGAACGACGCGCACCAACCTTCCGAATGTGGTGCAGGCCCTCTTGACGGACCACACCTACTCCTCGTCAACACCGGTGCGTGCGCTCGTCGAACTGTGGGACTACGGCACGCCAACACCGCCCGTGAGCAATGCGGCACCGGGCGGTGGTGCGTACGGTAGCGACCCGCACGGATACGGACGTCGAACGCCGGGCCTCATCGATCAGATCAAGTCGTTCCAGGTGTCGGGCACCGTCGTTGATATCTGTCTCTCCGACGGCACGCCGACGGCCTGCATTGGAGTGCCGGGGTCCTAAGGGACGTCGCTTCCGTTCGGCAGACTGACAGTCATGAAAGACGGCAGGGGACTGCTCGCACCGGCGACGCTGATGAGTGACGCTGGTGGCTTCGGTCACAATGACGAGCTGCGCATTCACGTCCGGCGCTTTCTCGAAGAACATCCCCGACCAACGGGTCGCCAGTTAGCCGATGCCGGTCTCGTGGCGCCCCATCTCCCGGCGCCGTGGGGGCTCGGGGCCAGTCCCGTCGACCAGCTCACTATTGACGAAGAGCTGCGGGCGGCCGGTGTGTCGCGACCAGTCAATCCCATTGGCATCGGCTGGGCCGGTCCCACCATTGTGTACGCCGGCACGAGAGAACAACAGGAGCGATGGATGCCTCGCCTCTTGAGTGGCGAGGACTTTTGGTGTCAACTCTTTTCTGAACCGAATGCGGGAAGTGATCTCGCGTCACTGCAGACTCGTGCGGTACGCGATGGTGACGAGTGGATTATCTCGGGTCAAAAAGTCTGGACGAGTTACGCCCACATCGCGCGCTTTGGGATATTGCTCGCCCGTACCTCGAGCGACGGGGCACCCCAAAACGGCATCTCGTACTTCGTGTGTCCGATGGATCTGCCGGGCATCGAGATTCGCCCCCTCATCGACATGACGGGCGACCACGCGTTTAACGAAGTCTTTCTCAACGACGTTCGTCTGCCCGCCGACTGCCTCATCGGCACCGTGAACGACGGCTGGCGACTGGCGAAGGTAACTCTCGGGAACGAGCGTGTGTCCCTTTCGGGTGAGGGCGCACTGTGGGGTCGAGGACCAAGTGCGAATGATCTGGTAGCGCTCGCCCGGGGTCGTTCCGTCCGACCACTAGATCGCGAACGACTCACGACATGTTGGATGCACGGAGAGATTCTCCGACTACTGCGATTAAAGACCCTCTCGGCCGTACTGGCGGGACGCGAACCGGGACCAGAGGCCAGTGTGCGCAAGGCACTCGCCGACGACCACGGTCAAGAGATCATGGAACTCGCCCTTGACCTCGCCGGCCCGGG
>JAGWWX010000117.1 GCA_018970215.1 Acidobacteriota bacterium
TGTACTACAACGCAATGAAGAGCAATACCGCGGCATCCTTCAATCCCCAGCCCATCATTTGGCGATTGACGCAAGCGATGCACGGCGTGGATGCCCGAATTCCGGCGAACCCGCACGACGTAGGCGAGCCCATTGTCTTCACACCCAATGAAAAGCCTCAGAAACTGCCTAATGAGTTCGCGGGCATCGCGTCCAACGGAGTTTTGTTCCTCGGAATCGTGATTGCCCTTCTCGTAGTGATTTTTCTCATCAAACACCGCATTCGCAAGATGGTCGCTCTCGGTCTGACGTTGGCACTTCCCGGCGCCTTACTCATCGGTGGAGCATCAGGACTAAAAACGTCGATCCTCGAAAAGATGTCAGACAAAGAAGAGACTGCGCGTCGACTTGTTGAACTAGTAGTCAATCGCGTAGGAAGTGGTTTGACGGGCACCGGAATGACCTTGATTGTGGTCGCACTCCTAGTAATCGGCGTGTGGCAGGGGCTCTTTATCTACCGCCTGCGCACTGCTCTCGCATCCAACGCAACGTCCGCGAAAAATGAAACGCCGGAGCCGTCGGTTGCGGTGGCAACCGATGACCCCGGCGTTCAGTAAGTTGCTGAATTAGTCGAGAACGCGGAACGGCAGGCTACGAGCGCCTCGGACCTGACCGGGTGACCACGTCACGGCGGTGGGGTCCGACAGTTCAAACTTCTTGTACCGCTTGAGGAACTCCTCGAGCGCACAGCGCAGCTCTAGGCGGGCCAAGTTTGATCCTGCGCAACGGTGGATACCGAGGCCGAATGCAACGTGTCGATTCACCTTGCGGTCAATAATGAACTTGTCGGCGTCTTCGAAGGCGTTGGGGTCGCGGTTCGCGATCGGGAAGCCCAGAAGCACCCAGTCGTCCTTCTTCATGTCGTGTCCGTGGAAGTTGAAATCTTCCTTGACGAGACGCGCCATGGTCACGGGCGAGTAGTAACGAAGGAACTCTTCGACTGCGAGCGGCATGAGTTCTGGTTCGTTAGCGAGACGCTCGAGGTCATGGGGATTCGTCGCTAAGTGCCATAGCGACGAAGCAATCGCCGACCACGTGGTGTCGATACCAGCGACCAACACCAAAATCACCGCACCATAGATCATTTCTGGCGGCAACTTCTGGCCGTCTAATTCGACATTCAGCAGATAGCTCGTCAGGTCGTCACGCGGGTTTTCCATGTGGTCCATGATTTGCTTTTCGAGGTAGATGCGAATTGGTTCAAAGTCGTTCATTCGCTTCTCAACCGGGTCGTCGACGGCCCCGAGGACGATGTGAACAAACTCACGGAACAAGTCTTCGTCTTCGTCAGGGAATCCCAACATGGTTTTGATGACACCAGGCGAGATGAACTGGGCGTATTCGTCGCCAGCGTTGAACTCCTTCTTGTCACCGATCTTGTCGAGGTAACGATTGCAGAGTTCACGAATCTGTGGCTCAAGGGCGTTCACGACACCGGGGCTAAACGCCGGCAGAATCAGGCGACGAGCGATGTGGTGGAACGGTGGGTCTGAAGTGATCGGGGGTGCAACGCCAATCGGGGCCGGCAGTGCATCTTCACCGGGACGTCCATTCCCCATAACGACAGTTCGGCTCGTGAAGTGCTCGGTGTCGTTCGCCACGGCCGATACCAATTCGTGGGTCGTTGGAAACCA
>JAGWWX010000118.1 GCA_018970215.1 Acidobacteriota bacterium
GCCCCGTGCTCATCCAAACAATGCTGTTCATCTTCGCTCTCGAAATGATCAGTGTCGTCGAAGCGGTGCTCGTCACCCACGATATGAACGCCAGCGCGACCGCCTTTGGCTTTGTCATGGCGAGCCTCGGTGCCGGCAACCTTGTGGGTGCACTCTTGGCGGGTCGTCTCACTGGCGATGACGTCACCCTCGTTCGCCGCATTCTGTTGGGCTGCTTCGTCATCGGCGTCGGTGAACTTACAGTCGGCTTTCTCCCCACCGTCACGCTCGCATTCCCCATCATGTTCATCACGGGTCTGGGCAATGGAGTCGCCAATGTGGCCGCCACTACGTTGCTGGCTCGACGAATTCCGGCGGAAGTTCGTGGTCGCGCCTTTGCGGCGACAACCGCCACCTTTACCAGTGCCGCCATCGCATCACTAGGCGTGGGCGCCATTGTGGTGTCATTTTTCTCGGCACGCTCTATCTTTCAGGCCGCCGGTGGAGCATCGGTGGTGGTCGCTGCGACCTTAGGTCCCATCGCCCTGCGCAACGCTCGTCGCGCCTCTCACGGCGAAGTGCGTGACAACGACCAGCCTGACGACGTGATGTCGTAGTTCACGCGATCGTGCAGACGATCCGTGCGGTGTTGCCAGAACTCCCAATGTCGAGGGGTGAGGAGATAGCCACCCCACTCCTCGGGTCGAGGAACGCTCTGACCCTCGAAACGGGCGTTCACATCGGCCACGCGATTTTCGAGTTCGGTTCGCGACGACAGAACCGTCGACTGGTGGCTCGCGTGAGCACCGATTTGATGACCGCGGGGACGAGAGGCGAAGTACTCATCGGACTGTTCAGGCGTCATACGCGACACGGTGCCGTCAATGCGAACTTGGCGGCCTAACGGTTCGCAGTACCAGAGGATTGACGCGTGAGGGTTCTCCGCAAGGTCGCGCCCCTTGCGCGACTGGTAGTTGGTGAACCACCCGCAGCCGTCGGACCCCAAATACCGCAAGAGCACCATCCGGACGTGAACTTCACCCGACTGCGAGGCCGTGGCCAGCGCCACTGCTTCGCGCTCTCGCATGAGATCGCGGGCCTCATCGAACCAGCGGCGAAACTGCTCGAGGGGATCAGGCGCCGCATCCCGGGGGTCAAAGGGAATCCAGCGTTCGCTCACGACACGTCCGAGAGGAGCCAGTTGGGGGTGGCCGAAAGATCGAGGGGGCTCGGGCCGTTCATCGCCAATCGATAGTGACCGGCCGCCGCAATCATCGCGGCGTTATCGGTGCACATGGCCAAGCTCGGTAAGTGCGCACGGATGCCGTACTCCTTGGCGAGTGCCGTCGCTTCTTCGCGTAGTGCGGAGTTGGCGGCAACACCGCCCGCGAGAGCGAGACCGCGGGGCGAGTACTCCTCAACGGCGTGACGAAGTTTGCGCATCAGCTGTTCGCATACTGCCGCCTGGAACGCAGCCGCCACGTCGGCGTGAGAGATGTCCGGACGTTTCTCCGTTGCCCGTACCACCGCAGTCTTGAGGCCGGAAAACGAGAAGTCCAGACCCGGGCCCAGCATCGACCGAGGAAGGTCCAGCGACGACGAGTCACCAGCCTGAGCGAGTCGGTCAATGACCGGCCCCCCGGGGTAGCCAAGTCCGAGCCAGCGAGCGACCTTGTCGTATGCTTCACCGAC
>JAGWWX010000119.1 GCA_018970215.1 Acidobacteriota bacterium
GGGTTGAAGGGGAGTGCCGCCCACCAAACACCCGACACACTGTCGGGTGGGGAGAGGGCCAAGTTGGCCCTCTCGATGTTGGCAGCCAGTGAAGCCAACCTGTTGATTTTGGACGAACCGACGAACAACCTGGACCCCGCTTCGGTCGTTGCAGTGGGCGAGATGCTGCGAGGTTGGTCCGGGACCATCATTGCGGTGTCTCACGAACGAGCATTCGTGGAGGCTTTAGAGCCGACTCACGCCGTTTTGCTGCCCGAAGAGTTTTTTGATCTGTGGCGAGACGACTACCTCGACTTAGTCGAGCAACGCTGAACTACTGCGTCGACCACAATGTTTTCGTCGAGTTGCCGATCACCGCGAGTCGCCCGCTGTTCGTTACGGTGACGTAGTCGTGAGGTCGTCCCGACGTCCAGGTCGAAAACCCGAGGGCGCCGCTCGCCGATCGCGTCACGAATTCGCCTGAGATCAGCAGCGTGCTCGTGGCATTTGGGCCGAGCTGTACCTGATTGTCGTACAGCACCTGACTCGTTGCATCGGTAACGACGAGGTTGCCCGTTGCACCCATGGTCGCTCGGCATCGCCGATTTTCAGACGAGATGTACCACCCATTTCGGAGAACATCGCCCGGTTGCAGCGACGTGTACAGGGTGCGGCTTGACCATGAGGTGCCAACAACCATCTGACCGTTTGATTGCAATGACAGAGTGTCGCCGGACGTCCCGCTACTCGATGACGACCACAGCACGTCCGATCCGTCCTTTACTCGCAAGACCCCATCACCCTCCATCACGGCGACGGCTCCCGAGTGACCGGCCGTCCGTGACGTCCAGAGAGTTCGCCCACCGGTGATTTTCCACACGAGATTGCCGTTGCTCTGCATAGTCAGCGTGAACTGACCATTGGGGCTCATCAGGGAGTCACCGCTGGCGAGGGTGTCACCACTCGCCAGGGTTGTCGCGGTGGCGTTGGGTGTCGGGGCGGTCGGCGGACCACAGACTCCCGGCGGACCCGTGCGGCCGAGCAGGTCAATAAATACGTAGCCGTGTGCCTTTAAGCGTTTGATGATGATCGGTAGCGACGCCACCGTGGCAGGCATATGACGCAACTGGTCGTGCAACAAGATATTGGCATTGTGCGTTCTCAGCGAAAGATTGGTGGCCGAGCTAGCGATGTAGTTGATCCAATATTCCGAGCCACTGCCTTCCGCCATCCAGTCGCCGGTCCCCGCATTCCAAATGTAAAACGTCTCGTTCTTGTTGTACGCGAGTTGCACAGTATTTCCGTCGTAGGCACCGTACGGAGGACGAAAGACACACGGCGTCGTACCCGTCTGTCCCTGTTGCCAGCGAATGAGACGAGTGAACTCACTCTCTTGCGTCGCCCACGGTGCGCCACTCATGTTGTGATGTGACGCGGTGTGGCTGCCGAGCAAGAAGCCTTGAGCAAACATGCTCTTCAAGGTGTCAAAGTGCGTGTTGGCATTGTTAAGAAATGTGCCGCGAATGCCGTTCGACTTCAAAATTGACATGATCTGCTCGGCGTCGTATCCGGGACCGTCATCAAAAGTAAGGGCAACTGTTTTTGCACCGCTGGGAATTTTTGGCGATTCAAAGTTGACCCCGTA
>JAGWWX010000005.1 GCA_018970215.1 Acidobacteriota bacterium
GCCTCTGTTCTCCAGTACTGCGGGACCGAACGGAGTTGCATCACAATCAGTACGAGAGATGTCACCGTGAGCAGTAGCGCACCGGACGTTCCCACCCGGAGGGACATACGTTCTCCGCGAGAGTGGTACGTGCGCTCACCCCACCACAAGGTGATGGCACTCGCGACCACGACGGCAGCAATCGACCAGGCGAGTCCGCGGGATAGTGGACTTTCGTGGTTCACGACCATCGATCCACCGTCTTCGAGAAATGCCTGGATCTGTTCCATCGTTCGCCCACGAGCAGGCACGCCTTCGATGCTCATCCAATGTCCACCGGTGTTCGTCCCCCGCAGATAGAGGTACGTGAAGAGCAGGGCGCACATTGACACCACGTCACCCGCAATGAATATCCAGATGCCGAGGCGCTGACGGTGATGAACGACTTCCGGTGCCTCGTGATGCGATATGCCGTCATAGTGCTGTTCGGTAGTGGTCATGAGCGCACCAACTCCTCTCCGTAGGTATAGGGATCTGCAGTGACAACCGGCAGTACTTCAAAATTCTCGAGCGGCACGGGCGTCGGTACCATCCACTCCAGGGACTTCGCCGCCCACGGATTTGGCCCGGACGGCTCACCTTTTTTCCACGAGTGAATAACTGCGCCAAGGAGTGTCAGCATGCCCGCCATGATCATGTACGCACCAACACTGGAGATCAGATTGGTGTGTTCGAAAATCAAGGCGTAGCTGGCGTAGCGCCGAGGCATACCACGCATACCCGACATAAACATTGACAAGAAGGTGACCTGGGTGCCGATGAACACGAGCCAAAACGAAATTCGACCCATTGTCTCATCTAAGAATCTGCCCGTGACTTTGGGGAACCAGTAGGCCAAGGCGCCGAGGGCGCCAAAGAGCACCGAGCCGACGAACACGTAGTGAAAGTGCGCCACCACGAACATCGTTCCGTGTAGCTCATTATCCAACGGGATGTCCGAGAGGTAGATACCCGTGATGCCCCCCACGATGAAGTTCGCGACAAACCCCAGTAACCACAGCATGGGCAGACGCATCCAGAGGTTTCCTTTCCAAATGGTGCCCATAATGACCAAGAAGATGACACCGGTCGGTATCGAGATCAACTCGGTGGTCAGCATGAAGGGTCCGCCCAGAGCGGGGGCCCAGCCCGTCGTAAACATATGGTGAGCCCAGACCAGGGCGGAGAGTCCGCAGAGTCCCGCCATCGCACCAATGGCCGTGCGGTACGAAAACAGCGGCTTGCGAGCGAATACCGACGCAATCTCCAGCAGCGCACCGACCGCGGGGAGCAATATCACGTAGACCTCCGGGTGCCCCATCAGCCAAAAGAGGTTCTCTTGGAGCCATCCGGTACCGCCACCACTCGCAGTAAAGAAGCTGGTGCCCACGGTTCGGTCGGCGAGATTCAGCCCCATGACGACGAAGAAGAATGGGAACGCGTAGAGACCGAGGCCAGCGGCGAACATTGACGCCCAGGTAAAGATGGGCAAGCGGTTCAGAGTCATGCCCTCCGTACGCATGGTGAGCGCGGTACAGATTGTGTTAACGCCCGCCACCGTGGTCGAAATCGTGAACGTGATGATCGAAAGCGCGAAGAGATCAAAACCGGGCCCTGACTGATTCGAAATCGGCGCCTGAGTGACCCAGCCCATATCCATGGCACCGACGAACAGCGAGCCCAGCAGCAGTGGAATGGCCGCCACGAGGGTCCACAGGCTGAGTGCGTTCAGTCGAGGGAAAGCCATATCACGAGCGCCAACTTGGATCGGCAAAACGAAGTTGGCCCACGGTCCCGCAACGGCCACGATGAGACCGAGGATCATCAACATCCCGTGCACACCAAGAAACGCGTTATAGACCTGCTGTGGAACGAAGTGGTTGCCCGGAGTGATCAAATTTGTCCGGATTCCCATCGCCAGCAGGCCACCCGCACCCAGCAAAATCATCGTCACGATGATGTACTGCACCCCCACAACCTTGTGGTCAGTGGTAAAGCGCCAGTAGCGAAATGTGCCCATGCCCTTTCCGGCGAGGTACATCTCATCGTCGTGGGATTGATCTCTGCCCGACGCCCACTTTCCCGGTGCCGTCAATGCGCCGATGCCGAGTAAGAATCCAACGACCCAGCCACAGCCCATCAGCGTTGTTACCTGATCATCAAACAACTGACCATCGGCGTTAAGTAAGTGGCGGGCAGCAAACCACGCAATGAGAGCCCCCGCAATTCCTGCTATCGCTCCCGTTGCGAAGTTGAGCCGGCGCATAACGCCCCCACCGACAGGAGTGTGCACAGCATTGTCTACATTCGTCGACATTTTCATTCTCCTAAATCGAAGCCGGCTGTTGGTTGAGCCACTGTTGATAATCAGACTTCGTCAGCACGTGCACTCGCGTCACCATGACCGCGTGGTTCAGCCCACAGATCTCAGTGCAGCGAACGTCGTACGTTCCCACTTTGTTCGGCATGACGGCCACTGAGGTGAACACACCAGGGTTGGCGTTCACTTTGATGCCCATCTGCGGAATCCAGAATCCGTGCACAACATCCTCTGACGTCACGCGGAAAGAGATCTCGGTATCGACGGGTACGTAGAGCTCGTGAGACTTCACCTGCGTTCCGGGGTACGCAAAACTCCAGACCCACTGTTGACCCGTGACATCGACAGTCATCTCGGCTGACGCTTCAGAACCTTGGTCATTAGCGAGCAGTGCTAAACCCCATACCAAGAGGAAAATAGTGAGGACCGTCGAGCCCACGAGCCAAAGAGACGTCACGGGACCGTTGGCGCGAATCGCTGGGCCGTCCGGGGGTACGCCCTGCCCGCGATATCGCCATCGAACAATGCCGTACACCAGCACGGCGTAGACCACACCCGCCACTGGCGCGGCCGCGACGGAAAAGATGACCATAGTGAGCACGCCCAAATGCATCGTGTTGCTCGCCACATCGGGCATCAACCACGGCACCACGTAGAGAGAACCGACAACTCCGAGTGTCGTGATCGCCAACCACAAAACAATCATGAGAGGCGGAATGTTGCGAGATTTTTGTTCTGACATACGCTCCCCTACTTCACCGTCAACGTGCCGGACATGTAGCCCCACGTCGACATCGCATTTCCGAACTGCCCAATTCGCGTACCACCGCAGGGGTACTCACAGTTCCACTGATACACCCCTGGTCCACCAACGTAGAAACTGAAAGTCACTTCCACGGCTTTTTTGGGGTAGTACCCCGCACCCTGTGGCGCACAGATCTCAGAGTTCGGCTCGGCGGGATCACACAGGTCGACTTCATCGTTCGCGGGGATTGGCACAGAAACAAAGATGTCTCGTCCCGACCCAGGAATTCCGCGCAAGGTGAACGTGTGGCCGACGTGTTCGGGACTCCACTGCGTAATCGTCCGGCCGTCGACCTTGGCGGTGCCGTCGATAGTTCCCACCACGTTCCCAAAGTACGAGTTGTTGAGCACCTCACCACCGTCGTACTGCTGAACCGTGATGGTGACGAGTGAGTTGCGATGAACGACCAAATTGTTATTGGAGTACGCCACCCAGTCAGGATGAGCCCCCTTCTCGCCACCCAAGACATCCCCAAAGAGGGCGTCGGGATAGGCGGAGATGGTGAGCTTCTCGTGATCAACCGTGGTCATCGTTCCATCGACCACCACCGTCGATGTCCCCACCTTCTGGGCCACAAGTGCTTCTTGCGGTCCCGATGCGGTGGCAAGAACGAATCCAGCGACAGCAATAACCGCTCCACCGACAACGATAGAAACGAGCGAGGCGAGCACGGCTCGAGTTCGCGTCATACGCCACTTCCCCCCTGTACGTCGGGCAACGGTGCCCTGAGCGAATGTTACGTCATCGCCAGTTCGCGGGTGGTTTATCGTGACTTCATGGTTTCACCCACTCGACGCGAAATGTGGCGTATTCACGCAGGACTCGTCGTGGCGCAGTTGATCTGTATTCCGGCCTTCGTTATCGAAATTTCACGGGCGCTCGGTGGCAATACGTTGAGCTGGGTTTACGTTGTCGAGTGGCCCATACTGGGCGGTTACGCGGTCTATATGTGGCGCCGACTATTACGAGATGCGCGAGGTGAGGCGAGGACTCGCACCCCCCGTACCCCTCCTGCGGTCGACGAAGAAAAGCTCGCCGAATGGAATCGGTATCTCGAAACAGTTCATCGGCGCGATTCCGGTGTCGAGTAACGGTCCAGCAGAGCGAGGAGTGAACCTTCACGGGCGATGCGGACCCGAAGGAGCCAGACGAGTACGGGTACCGCCCAGAGATCGCCGCATATCCACAAGATTGCGGCAGCCAGTTGCTGGGCCGCAAAGTCACTCGGCATCACCATTCCGGGCATGGAGCCCACGCTCGTGTACCACGCGGTCGAGGTAAAAATCGACAGTGACATGGCCAGAGCCAGCATCACGAACATGGTGAGAATTACGCCACCGGCACTCCAACGCAGTGGAGTGGACGAACGAAACACCACGGAGAAAAAGAGAGTTCCCGTCGCGAAAAAGAGAACGTTCTGCGCCTCGGTCGCCATTGCTCCCGCTTCCATGACGGCATCGAAGACGCGCGGAACGTGACTAAGAACCATGGTGACATTCACGAGACCAATCGCGATCCATGGCGGTCCGAGGCGAGTCACCCGATGGGCGACGATCCACCCCAGTGGCATCGGCAATAGAAACATTGTGACGACGTGACCCACCATGTGCCACGGGAGCGACTGTTCAAAGAGGAGCCGGAGCGGTGGAGCGCCCGCACTCAGGGCACCGATGGTGGTCACACCACACCACAGTCGTTCACGTGCCGATACGAATCTCACGCCGACGAGCGCCACCACGGCGGCGACAAGAATCATCGTTCACTGAAGAGGCGCAGGACTTGCTCGCGCAACACCGTGACGGCCGATGAAACGCCCGCCCGACCCGGCGCAGGAGTATCGGTCATGATGTACCGCAACTGACCACGGCCATCGATGAGATAGACCACATTGGTGTGAATACTCATGCCATCTTCGCCGCCTCCATGTACGGTGACGCCGTAGTTGGCGTACGTGGCCTCCAGTGCAGCCGTCGAGCCGTTCACGAAGTAAAAACGAGGAACCGTATCGAAGTGATTGCGTCGTAGGAAGTTCTTCACTTCCCGTGGTGAGTGGTCGTCAGAGTTGGCGGCCACTGCAATGACATCTACGGGTCGGTCATCGGGAAAGGAGCGAAGAAGTTCCACCAGTTGATGACCGATCAGTGAGCACTCTTCGAAGCAGACGGGGTCAAGAAAGGTCAGAGCGACGACGTGACCAGGGGTATAGGGAATACCGACTCGCCGGCCGGTGGGGTCTGTTAAGTGAAACGGTGGCGCCGGTGTCACGACGTCGGTACCTTCGCCGTTGGCAGCTACGTGGAACGTTGATTCCGTTGTGCCGCAGACGGTAAGAAAGAGCGACCAACTCGCAACGAGAAACATTGCAGCACCAATAGCCGCCACGCCACGAGAGGCATTGCGCGTCACCGTTCCCGCAACCGTGGGGCCGATAGCAGTTCGCTCCGCTGCCGCCTGTCCCCGATACAGCCCAATCGCGAGGATGATCAGTGGGGGCAGTGAGTTCGGATCAGTGGACAGACCTCCGAACAGACCGGTGTCTTGCACGACAACCCAGAACGCGACGAGCACAATCGTGATGAGAACAATGGCGACGCGAGTGATCCGCCGCACGCGCCAGACCAGCGCACCAATGGCGACCACCGCAACGGAGACCCCGATGTTCCACAGAGGCCCGAGATGCACGGCCGCGTCCCCCGCGAATCGCACGAGGCGTTGGAGTAACTCCGGTTGCGACATCGACGCCATATCCCGCGACATGCGCCACCACTCGTTTGTGTCGCCCCTCCCCCAAAACCCTGTACCCGGGCGCAACTGCCATAGTCCGCCCCCGATGAGCAGCGTGGCGATACTCCATCGCAATGTCCATACCGCACGTGCATCAAAAAACGTATAGCGGCGGG
Source organism: Acidobacteriota bacterium (assembly GCA_018970215.1). GTDB lineage: Bacteria > Actinomycetota > Acidimicrobiia > Acidimicrobiales > RAAP-2 > RAAP-2. Next base: position 6,044 of record JAGWWX010000005.1, read on the forward strand.
AGATAATCACGCCCGCAAGTACATAGAGAACGACACCACCGGGCCACCCAAAGAAGAAGGACGAGCCGGAAGCGAACAGACCGCCATATCCCGCAGCAAACCAGATCGCCCCCGACCACCCCACAGACAGCAGCGCGCCTATGCGACTCGTTCGTTGGGCGAGCAGCATGAGACCGATACCCAACTGCAGCAGTACGACGAGTGACGCCATTCCCACGGGGTGCTCATTCCATACGGTGATGGCCACGTTGATGGGTCCTTGCGCCCACGTCGGAGTGTCATCTCGGGCGTCGGTGAATATCGAGGTGGCGAGGCCGAGGGGCATCGCCGACTGCAGCTGGAGGGCGCCGTTGAGTACCCATAAGGCACCGAATCCATAGCGCAGAGTTCGTCGGACGACCGGCTCCGCGTCGACCGGCCACAGTGGCTGACGCCACGCCCACCACGCACCGATGAGCGCGGCCAAGAGAAGGCCAACAAGGACGTGCTGCCCGAGGGTGCGATAGAACGCATCGGCAACAAAGGGGTTGTGGATGTTGATGCCATCGCCCATGCCCGGCATGCGTGTTACCCCCGGTCCGCGTCGTCGAGACAGGCAACGAGCACGCCATTGACAAATCCACTTGACGCGTCGGTCGAAAACGTCTTGGCGAGTTCAACTGCTTCGTCGAGTATGACGGCCCGGGGAGGGGCATCGTCAAGTGATGACTCGCTGAGTGCCAGCAACATAATTAAGCGGTCAATGAGCGGCATCCGGTCGTACTGCCAGCCCAATGCGTAGCGCTCCACGAGAGCGCGCGCCTGTTCGTGGTATCCCTCAAAGGCGGTGAGGAGAGTAACCGTGTAGCCATCGGGTGGGAGTGGGAGTGCGGCGACAATGTCGAGGGGCGAACGACTCTTCTGCGTGGCCTCGTACGCCAGCTCCAGGGCTCGCTCTCGCGCTCGGTGACGCTGAGCGCCAGAATCACTCACGCGCGCGTGATGTATTCGCCCGAACGAGTATCGACTTTGATCGTCTCTCCGGGTCCCACAAAGAGCGGCACTTGAACTACCAGCCCCGTCTCGAGAGTCGCCGGCTTACGGGCGCCAGAAACACGGTCGCCCTGAATACCTGGCTCCGTCTCGGCAATCACAAGTTCCACCGACGCCGGCATTTCTACGCCAATAATTTCATCGTCGTGCTGGATGACTAATGCGACGCCCGACTCCTTGAGATAGTTGGCCGCGTCACCCAAATTCTTCGCAGGCACCGTGATCTGGTCGTAGTTCCCTTGATCCATGAAGACGTAATCGCTGCCGTCGCGGTAGAGAAACTGCATATCCCGCTTATCGATAATTGCCTGCTCGAGACGTTCGTCAGCACGGTAGGTCCTTTCGATGACCGAACCGGATCGCAAGTTACGGAGTTTGGTCCGAACGAACGCACCGCCCTTACCGGGCTTCACGTGCTGAAACTCGATGATGGTAAACAGTCCGTCTTCCACCTTGAGAGTGACACCGTTCTTTATATCGTTACTCGAAATTGCGGGCATTTAATTCAGTCTCCTCGCGCGAAACGCGACTGCATTCTACGACAGAGTTACGACGCTCTACGACACATGGCGTAAAACGCTGTACGCGGCGAGTTCGTATCCGAACCCCCCGAAGCCAGCAATGGAGCCATCGACGACCGACGCGATTGTCGAAAGATGCCGAAAGGGTTCGCGAGCTGCTGGATTCGACAGATGGACTTCTACTACGAATCCACCGAAGATATCCAATGCGTCGCGGAGAGCCCAGGAGCTATGGGTCAGTGCGCCGAGATTGACGATGAGGGCCTCCGCCGTCCCCCGCGCGGCATGAATCGTCTCAATCAGTACCGACTCCTCGTTGGACTGAACGTGCACGACGTCGATGCCGGCCGGCTCCAAGATGTCACGAACGGTCGCTTCGTGCATCGCCAACGTCGCCGTTCCGTATATCTCAGGAGCGCGCTCACCTAGCAGGTTCAAATTTGGTCCCGACACCATCACAACTCGACGACTCATCTCACACCTCCCGCGGCAACCAACAGTTCAATGATGACATCACGGGGTACCCCCGCAACGACTTCTGGGCCCACGGGTCCATCGAGGACAAAGGTGAAGTCGTGGTGAGCTTTCTTGTCGCGAGCCATCGCACCTACTAACTCGTCAACCAGTAGCCCCGAGGGAAGGTCGCCACGGAGCCCAAAATGTTGAAGGGTGGCTCGATGATTCTCCACTCCTCGGCTATCAATCCGTCCGAGCGCCTCAGCGAGATGGGCCGCGAACATCAGACCCACCGCCACGGCCTCGCCGTGGCGAATATCGAGGTCGATCCCATCGATAACCAGCGCCTCAATGGCGTGCGCCAAGGTGTGTCCGTAGTTCAACAGCGCGCGACTCCCCCCTTCGCGTTCATCGGCCGAGACAATTTCGGCTTTGAGCGCAATGGCGTCCCGCACGAGATCCGAGATGGGAAGAGTGGCAAGCGTCTCGGCGGAACGCCGACGCAGCAAACTGCATTTCGCGACCTCGCCGTACCCGTTGGCAATCTCTCGTGGTGGAAGTGTCGCGAGGAAATCGTCATCACACAGGACGGCCAGTGGCTGATGGAATGCTCCGAAAAGATTCTTTCCCGTGGGGAGATTGACACCCGTTTTGCCACCAATTGCGGCGTCGACTTGCCCGACGAGGGTGGTGGGCAGGTGAATCACTGAGATACCCCGAAGGTACGCGGCCGCGACGAAGCCACCGAGATCGCTCACGGCGCCACCACCAACGGTCACGATGACGTCGTGTCGTGACAGGGAGTGACGGGAAAGTTCGGTGGCGACCCTCTCTGCTTGAGACAGGGTCTTCGCGACATCCCCATCGGGAACCACGACTGTCACCCGAGCGAGGCCCGTGTCCACGTCATCCCAGCCCAGTGCGTGAACAGCCTCGCTGGTAATGACACCGACGAGGGAAGCACGGGGTGCCACCGAGGCGATTGTGGTCGCGAGCGAATGGCGTGCGCCAGCTCCCGTCACAACGTCGTAGGAGCGATCACCGAGTTGTACGCGGATTGTCATTTCGTCGATTTTCTCACGTGCGCGATAATCTCGTCGACCACGTCACGCAACGGACGATCGGCGTTTACGAAATGTGACGCCACGGCCTCGTACGACGGCGCACGCTCGGTCATCAGTTCTTTGAGATGCGCATCGACGTCGTCACCGAGAAGAGGGCGATCACCATTCCTGACGCGTTCACTGAGTGTTGACAGCGGCGCCGTCAACCACACAACCAGGTCGGCGTCACGGAGCAGATAACGTGACTCTTCGTCCGTCACCACCCCGCCACCGCAACTCACGACGGCATCGGTCAGCAGTGCGACACGGAGAGCGGCGGCTTCTGCTCGGCGAAAGGGCGCCTCGCCGTTTTCGCGAATAAAGTCCGCCGCCGATTCTCCAACCGCATCACTCACGAGGTCGTCGAGGTCGATGGCGTCACATCCCAGCTCCGCGGCTAGGGCTCGACCAACTGTTGTCTTTCCCACGCCCGGCATCCCTACGAGAACGAGGCGCGCCATTAGGAGCGCGCGCGGCTGGGGGTTTCCCCGAGATGTTCGAGGTACGCGGTGGCGTTGCGCCGAAATTCGGCGACCGAGTCACCACCAAACTTTCTCAGGGCTTCACTCGCCAGAACGATTGCCGTCATCGCCTCCGCGATCACACCGAGCGCCGGTACCGCCGTCACGTCTGTCCGTTCTTTAAAAGAGACCGTGGACTCGCCGGTCGCCACATCAACGGTCTCGAGAACGGGACGGTTCAAGGTGGCGAGTGGCTTCATGGATACCCGGGCAATCAGGGGGGCGCCGCTCGTCATTCCTCCCTCGAGGCCTCCGGCGTGGTCGGTTCGACGCACGTAGCCACCGCTTCCTTGAGCGGCGGCGTCTCGGGCGATGGCGTCGTGTGCAACGGAACCTCTCTGTGCTGCCTGGGCGACACCGTCACCAATCTCAACAGCCTTCACAGCCTGAATGCTCATCAGAGCACCCGCGAGCAGACCATCCATTTTGCGATCCCAGTGCACGTGGCTCCCGAGCCCTGCGGGTACGCCGTAGGCAATCACTTCTGCGACTCCGCCGAGAGAGTCACCGTCTTTCGCGGCCGACTTAATTTCGGCAATCATGTCGGCTTCGCTGGCGGAATCAAAGCAACGCACATCGCTCGCGTCCACCGTGTCGCGGTCGTCGGGTCCCGGCTTCACCTCCGTCGGCGCCGTGGCCGCACCGATGCGCACGACGTGGCTCACAATGGCAATCCCCAACTCGCTGAGAAGTGCTTTCGCGAGTGCACCCGCGGCGACGCGCGCCGTGGTTTCGCGGGCACTCGCCCGCTCCAACACGTCACGTGCGTCGTCGAAACCGTACTTTTGCATGCCCACGAGATCGGCGTGACCTGGGCGTGGAGCCGTGAGCTTTTCGCTGGGCTCGCCGGGAGCGGCACTCATCTCCTTCTCCCACTTCGGCCATTCCGTGTTCAAAATCTCAATTGACACCGGTGAACCGAGGGTTCGGCCGTGTCGTACGCCGCCCGTGATTCGCACTTCGTCGCGTTCAAATCGCATCCGGGGCCCGCGGCCGTATCCCAGGCGTCGACGGGCGAGTTCGTCGGCAATTTCTTCCACGGTGATCGGCAGACCAGCCGGAAGACCCTCAACGATGACAGTCAGTGACGGCCCGTGACTCTCACCGGCGGTCAAGAAGCGCAACATAGGGGAATTCTAGTTTGTGAGAACCAAACCGTTCGTCGAAACTATTTTTCGTAGAACGGGTTCGCACCGGAGGCGTGATCGGTCACGTCGACAACACCCACCAGTACGGGAATCTCTTCGCGCAAGGTGGTCTCAATTCCCTGCGAGAGAGTCATACGACTCATGGCGCACCCTTGACATCCACCCGAGAGTCGAACGTAGGCCACCTTCTCATCATCGTCCAAGGCCACGAGGTCGGCTCGACCACCGTGTGACGCTATCGATGGGTTGATCTGTTGGTCCAACACCACAATGGCTCGTTGAGCGAGTTCGCCCGATAATCCCTTCTCCAGAATGTGAGGAGGAACACCAGGATTCAACTCTTCGGGCGACGGTGAGTTTGGATTCACCAGGACCAGCCCACCACCGTTTTCCTCGGAAAACTCCAGGCGCGCGCCACGAAGGCGCTCCACGCTGCTCGAAGGAATCACAATCGTTAGGTCACCGTCAACTTCGACGGTTACCTCTTCGTCGTGCCCCTCGCGGTCCTGAAAGAAAAGGTCGTAGGAGTATCCCGTACCGCGCACTCCCGTCACTTCGACCCACAAGGCCAACGTGTCGTGTTGCTCTTCGTTGCGCCACGCGTCTTCGATAATGGTCTTGGCTTCAGGGGTCAATGTCAGCACGGGCGTCGATGCACTCATACCGACAGTGTAAGGGTCACCAACAACACGACACTCCCCTACTAACTTGCTTCACGTGAGTGAAGCTCCTCTCAAAGCCCACGAATGGATAAGTTTCGAGGCTGACCACGAATACCGGACCTTCGTCTTTGACGTCACCTTCCTAGAAAGTAACTGGACCTGCATCTTCAACAACGGTTGCCAAGGGGTTCTCGATGGCGACGCCACCGATCTCGCTCAAGGTTGTTGCAGCTACGGTGCGCACTTCGTTGACGAAAAGGATGTCAAGCGAGTCGTGAAGGCGGCCAAGCGTCTCACCGACGACCAGTGGCAGTTCAAGGCCAAGGGGAAAAACGGCGTCATTAAAACTGACAAAAATGGAGAATCCACGACTCGGCTCGTAAAAGACGCGTGCATCTTCCTGAACCGCCCTGATTTTCATCGGGGACCGGGCTGCGCCCTCCACCTCCTCGCGATGGACAATGACGAGAGCTATATCCCCCTCAAGCCCGAAGTCTGCTGGCAGCTCCCGTTGCGTCGCGAAGACGAAGTTGACGCACTCGGACACATTCGGACCACCATCCGACAGTGGGACCGTGCTGATTGGAGTAAGGGTGGCGAGACTTTCCACTGGTGGTGCACCGAATCGCCGGAAGCGTTTTGTGGCTCAGAGCGAGTCGTTGACTCGCTCCGGGAAGAATTGATCGCGCTCGTGGGCCAGGCGGCCTACGACACCCTGCTGGCCTATCTCAATACGCGGCGCTCCACGCCCGTAGCGCACCCTGCGGTGCGTCGGCGTTAACTGTCGGCGCGTAAGGGATCGTCTTCGTCGACAATTGAGGTGCGCGGCAGGCTACCGAGAATCTCGTCAAAGCGATCTTCTTCCGCGAGACACCACTCGGCGTGGACGTCGTCCGGTTCCGCACCACATTCGTCGCACGACGTTGCGCGAGGGCCGGTCGTTCGCTTGAGCTCACGCGCTTCGACAAATCTCCGGTGGCGTCCCTTTTTCACGACAACTCCTCACTGGTCCGCACGGAAACGAACCCGTGGTCTCGCTAGTTCACGGGTTCTATCTTACTCTCGGCCGCCCGAACGTTGTCCCATAGCATGAAACCGTGAGCACCCCATTTGATCCCAACGACATGATTCGGCGCTTTCGAGAGCGTGCGGACGCCGTCCAGAAGCGGGGACTCCCGCCCATCGAAGGTCCGGAACGTCAACGGTTTATTGAAGCGGCGCGGTTAGATTTTCAAGACTTTGCCATGCTGGGCGACGCCACGGCGGAACTGCGTGACGGTATCTTGCACCTCTCGATCGACCTGCGACCACCGACTCCCTAGCGGGTCGGATCGGGAAGCCCGGCGACCGACCAGAGTCGGAGCGCTCCGAAGTAAATTCCGCCGTAGGCCGCGCGAAAGTCACGCAGAAGTGGCGTGGGCGACGTATCACCCGTTGCCGCCGAGCACCGTGCCGTGCCTCGGGATAAGCGGTCAAGTCCCTGCGCCAAGAGATCGTTGGCCTGCGTGTCGGGTGACGGCAGAGTGTCGTTGAGTTTGTGAAGATCGAGACTCACGATTCGACACAAGGTGCGAAGCTCACGGGTGTCACGGTTTTGGTGACGCAGATACATCACCGTGCGATCGACGTCGTCGTGGATGTTATGAAAGGCGGCCGTAAAACCCGTCTTCGTTACCCACTGACGCGTTGCGGTGGACGGCGAGATGGTGCCGCACCCCGCGAGGGCGCAGCTCGCCAGGACGAGCGCCAGCACGCGCTTCATTAAACGACTCGTACGAGGTGGGTTTGTCGGCGGCCGCGGCGGACCACGATGTAGCGATCATGCAAGAGGTGCTCAGACGTCACGGTCGAACCATCGAACTTTCGATTATTGACATAGACCCCGCCCTGATCGACAAAGCGACGTCCTTCACCACGCGACGAGGCCAGCTGCGTCAGAACTAAGAGATCGACAATATCGATACCGTCGAGTACCTGAGCCCGCGGTACGTGGCTCGTGGGAGCGTCGCTCAACACATCGACAAGAGTGTTCTCGTCGAGTGTCGCGATCTCCTCGGAGAAGAGCGCGCGGCCCGCGGCCTCTGCGGCCTGGGCGGCACTGTCGGAGTGCACGAAGGATACGACCGCACGGGCGAGTGAGCGTTGCGACGTTCGCTCCTGCGGCGCCGCCTCCCGTTGATGGTCTAAGTCGAGAATCTCATCGTGCGACAAAAACGTGAAGTAGCGCAAGAGCGTGCCGACATCGGCGTCATCGCTATTGAGGAGAAATTGAAACATCGTGAACGGCGAGGTCAGCTCGGCGTCGAGGTAGATCGCTCCCGACTCCGACTTACCAAATTTCGTACCGTCGGACTTAATGAGTAACGGTGATGTCAATCCGTAGGCCTGAGCGCCCGCCACCTTGCGGACCAACTCAACGCCCATGGTGATATTGCCCCACTGATCTGATCCGCCAATTTGCAGGGTGCACCCGTGGTGTTGAAAGAGGTGCAAAAAGTCGTACGCCTGCAGCAGCATGTAGGTGAACTCGGTGTAAGAAATTCCCACGTCGGGCCGCTCTAGTCGACTCTTCACCGACTCTTTCGCCACCATCTGATTCACCGTGAAATGTTTTCCGGTGTCACGGAGAAAATCGGTCAACGAAATACTCGTCAACCAGTCCGCGTTGTTCACAAGTAGGGCCTGGGCCGATCCCGCAGAGGCGGAGAAATCGAGATACCTTGCGAGCTGTTCTTTAATGCCACGAAGATTTTCATGGAGCTGGTCGATATCCAGAAGGCGCCGCTCGTCGGCCTTATGACTCGGGTCTCCGATCAGCCCCGTCCCCCCGCCGGCAACAGCAATGGGTCGGTTACCTCGCTCTTGGAGTCGTCGAAGGTTCACAATCTGCAAGAGATTGCCCATATGGAGTGACGTGGCGGTGGGATCGAAGCCGGCGTAGGTCGTCACCGTTCCAGCGTCAAGCTGGGCGAACAGCGACTCATCCGTGACTTGATGAAAGATGCGTCGAAACTCCCAGTCGTCGCGCACCGTCATAACGAAATCTTACGAGGTGGACCTAGAGAGGAAGGTCCACAGTGGGCACGACACTCTGGAGCCACACGGTGAACTGATGCCACCAACCCGTCACTTCGGCGAAACCGACTGCCACGAGCATGAGCCCACCCACCAGGGCGACGTGGCGACTGTGCCGCCGTAACCACATCGACACGTCCGAGGCCCACTCACCCGTCATCGCCACGATCACGAAGGGGATTCCTAGACCAAGGCAGTAGATGAAGGCGAGGCCGGTTCCCCGCCACGCCGTGGCGACATCCGACGCTGCGGCCATTCCCAAAATCGCGCCGAGCGTGGGTCCAATACAGGGCGTCCACCCGAGAGCAAAGAGAAATCCCAGTACGAAAGCCCCCGCCAGGGTTGCCCGGGGCAGGTAGTGACTCCGACGCTCACGCTGCAGGGCACGAAGTGGAGCGGCTCCCGCAAAGGTCAACCCGAGGAGAACAGTGATGACACCAAAGACGATCTCCACCGTCCGTCGATGTTCGCGCAGAGATTGACCCAACCCCCCAAACACGTAGCCGGCGGTGACGAATACCGAGGTAAAGCCCATCACAAACGCGAGCGATCCCGTTACCGCTCGACCACGCGACGCCCGACCAACGTCACGTCCAATCACGCCCCCCAAGAACGCCACGTAACCAGGCAGGAGGGGCAGGACACACGGTGACAGAAAAGAGATCAGTCCGGCCACGAAGGCGATCGGTGCCGCGACGGCGAAGGACCCGTGGATCACGTGGCAAGCACTTCGTCGGCGACTCGCCCGAGGGACTTCTCCATCCAGGCGTGGAATTCAACGTTGGTCACGGGGGCGCTCGGCCGAGCTTCAATGACGGTCACCGTGGATCGTTGGGCCGCGTCGTGAAGTGCGTGACGTAACTCTCCCACCGTTGTCACCACGGCCGTCGCCAACCCAAATCCCTCGGCCACTCGCGCCGGTGACTGCGGTCGTGGGGTCGTAAAGAGCTGTCGGAAGGTCTCGCTGGCCACCGTGGTGCGCTGAGGTAGAAAATCGAAAATATGTCCGCCATCATTAGCAACGACCACAATGGCGGTGGCCACTTCTGGAGCGTCCACGAGTGCCGACACGTCGTGCAGAAACGTGAGATCGCCCACGAGTGCGACGCCACCTTCCTGCGACGTCACGCCGAACGCCGTCGATACCACGCCATCAATACCATTCACGCCTCGATTCGCGAACACGCGACCTCGTCGAGGTGGTCCGAACCATTCGACTTCGCGAATCGGCATCGACGATCCGATGGTGAGTGAACGCTGCGTGTCGTTGCAGTGGGTCACGACTTCGCGAGCGATCGCGGCTTCCGTTAAGAGCCCCTCGGCAAACCCGAGACCTCGGAAGTTCTCCTCCGCACGAGCCGCCGCTCTCACCCACAAGTCTGCGTACCGTGTGTCGCCGCAACAGTCACCGGCAGTATCGAGTTTCTCCCCGACGAACACGTCGGTGACAATTTGATCGGGATCCGCGACGGGGTGACCCAAGTCGACACCCCAGACGGGAACCTGCCACTCGCGAAGTCTCTGCGCCACGACCTTCGACGCGGGAATACCGCCGATTCTGATGACAACGTCGGGTCGCACTGCTTCAGCGAACCGGTCGTGTCGCAGCAATCCGTCCGCGTACGACACGACGCCCGGTGAAGTTGCGTCGCCGATCAGGACCCAGCCGAGGGCGTGTGCCTGCTCGAGCGTGCCGGGAGGTAGCCCCGCGCCGACGACGCACAGCGCACGCCGTCCCTGTACGGGAAGGGTGATGGCGCGTGACAGGGACGGTGCGATTGGGGGCGACAGTGGCTCGGGCAGATCAGTGGCGACACCGACGAGTGGCTCCGCAAAGGCCGCATTGAGTTGTACCGGCCCGCGACGCCCCTCCCGGCCCATCGCGCGGTCAAAAAGTTCGCGAGCCATCGGGCGCCACGCGCTCTTTTCGTGCCACTGAGGTACACCCGGGTCGCCGGCGTGTCGCACCATGGGTCCGTAGAGATCTGTTTGCGGCATTGTCTGCGGAGCTCCAATGCCGTGAAGTTCTGGTGGGCGATCGGCGGTCAGCACGATGAGTGGTACGTACGCTTGATCGGCTTCGGCCACGGCCGCGTGGAGCTCGGCAGCCGCCGTGCCGCTCGTCACGACCACTAACGATGGTCGACCCGTGACCAGACTTCGGCCCAGCGCGAAGAATCCCGCACTTCGTTCGTCGAGACGAATCGCAACGTTCAACTCTTTTCGTTCCAGAACGGCTAAGGCGAGTGGCGTGGAACGCGAACCTGGACAGACCACGGCGTCGCGGACGCCCAGGCGAATCCACTCGTCAATGAGTGTGGCGGCGTAGGTCGCCTGGACATCGGCTGGACTCGGTACGCTCATCGCCGTGACACTCCTCGAACTCAACACCTGTGAGGGCGATCCACCGTTTGTCTGGCTCCACGGATTCACCCACACCGCACAGTCAGGCTATGAGTTCCAGAGTTCTCTGCGCACCACGCGGACTGTGTGTCCCCTCGACCTACCGGGACATGGGAGTCGTGCCGACCACACCTCCACCTTGGCGAACTTTGCGGACGAAATTGCACTCAGCGCCGGCCAGCGGCGGATTGATCTCGGGGGTTACTCGCTGGGTGGTCGCGTGGCCTTGCACGTCGCGGCCCGACACCCCTCACGTCTTCGTCGCCTCGTCGTCGTGAGTGCGACCGCGGGCATCGTGAACGCAGATGATCGACAGCGGCGCCGTGACGACGACGAACGACTCGCTCAGCGGTGTGAGAGCGAACCGATCGAGGCGTTTCTACGTGATTGGCTCGCTCACCCTCTCTTTCAGTCTCTACCCCATGACGAAGCTGAGATTGCCACCCGAAGTCGCAACTCCCAGGGTCTCGCCCACTCCCTTCGCACCATGGGCACCGGAACACAAGAACCTCTCGATGACGCCCTGCGGCGCTGTACCGCTCCGGCGCTCATTGTGGTGGGTGAGCGTGACGAGAAGTTTCGACGCGAGGCGCAACGACTTCTCACGTCACTACCGAACTCGCGACTCGCCGTCGTTGCGGGCGCCGGCCACGCCGTTCATCTCGAGCAACCCGAGCGCACGGCGTCGCTCATTCGCGACTTCTTAGCGGAGGGTGACCAGAATGACGAGGATCGCCCCGATACTCCACTGCAGTAGCGCGGACTCTTGGAGCAGTGGTAGCAGCTCGCGTCCCCGTCGCTCCGTAAAGACGTAACGGCGCAACGGCACGAGGTACAGGGTCGCCAGCAGCGCACCCCACGACACGGTCATGCCGGCGCCCACTCCAACGCCGGCCACACAGGCAACGTAGAGCCACGATCCTCTCTCTCGCCCGAGGCGTGCCGCCAGCGTCTTTTTCCCACTAGCGCGATCGGCGTCGACGTCCCGCAGATTGTTGGCTTCGAGTAGAGCACACGCCATAGAGCCCGCGGTGAGACCGAGCCACCACGACGTCGCGGGTATGGTGCCGTGCTGAACATAACTGGTTCCGACGGTCGCTACGAAACCGAAGTAGATGAGAACGAACAGTTCACCGAACCCGTAGTACCCGTAGGGCCGAGGACCACCCGTGTAGAACCATCCTGCAGCGATGGCCGTCGCACCGATGAGGATGAGCCACCACGAGGTTGACCACGCGAGGGCGAACCCCACGATGGCCGCCACGCCAAAAAAGCCCCACGCGACGCGACGCACCTGCGCAGGCGCCACGAGGCCCGAAGCGGTGAGGCGAAACGGTCCAACGCGATCACGGTCAGTGCCCTTCACGCCATCGGAGTAGTCGTTTGCGAAGTTGGTTGCGATCTGTAACGCCACGGCCACCGTGGACGCGAGAAGTGTCCTTGCGACATGAAGTGAGTGAGTGCTGGCTGCACCCAACGCAACGGGAACAATGGCGGCGGGCAGCGTCCGCGGGCGCGCCGCGAGAATCCAACGTGACCAACGTCCAGGGGTTGAGGTCACGGACGCTTGGGGTATTTCGAAAAGTCCGGGCGACGTCTCTCCACGTACGCGTTACGACCTTCTTGACCTTCCTCGGACATGTAAAAGAGCATCGTCGCGTCGCCAGCTAGCTGCTGGACCCCCGCGAGTCCATCGTCGGCCGCGTTGAATCCGGCCTTCAGCATGCGTAGAGCAATGGGACTCAACTCCAAAATTCTCCGACACCACGCCACGGTTTCTCGTTCGAGATCCGCCAGGGGTACCACGGTGTTCACCAGCCCCCACTCGAGGGCCGTCGCCGCGTCGTACTGGCGACAGAGGAACCACACTTCCTTCGCCCGCTTGAGCCCGATGGTGCGAGCGAGAAGCGAACTTCCGTAGCCTCCGTCAAACGATCCCACCATCGGCCCGGTCTGACCGAAGCGGGCGTTCTCCGCCGCAATCGACAGATCGCACACCAAGTGCAGGATGTGACCACCACCGATTGCGTAGCCAGCGATTGAAGCAATAACCGGCTTCGGCAGGCGGCGAATCTGAATCTGCAGGTCAAGGACGTTGAGCCGCCCGACACCCTGACGGGCCACGTCGTCATCGCCAATGTATCCATCGTTGCCACGAATCTTTTGGTCGCCGCCCGAGCAAAACGCATCAGGACCTTCGCCCGTGAGGATGATGGCGCCGACCGAAATGTCGTCGCGCGCCCTCTCGAATGCGTCCGACAACTCGAACAACGTCTGCGGACGAAACGCGTTGCGTCGCTCCGGTCGGTTGATGGTGATCTTCGCGATGCCCTCGGCAACGTCATAGAAGATGTCGTCGTACTCCCCCTGGCGTTCCCACGTGGGAAGTGGGAGTGCGCGCAATGGATCGACGGGGTCGAGCGGAGAGCCAGTAATTACGGTGTCAGCCATATCGTCCACGCTACCGGCGTATCACACTGGAGCAACGAGAACGCCCGGAGTCGAGCGTTCGATGTCTCGATTCTCGTGCTGCTCCAGCAGAGTCTCTAAGTTCTTTCGAATGCTCGTGTACCCGGGGTCCGAATAAAGATTGACCCGTTGCAGAGGATCGCCCTCAAGGTCGTAGAGCTCACCTTCTGTTCCGTCGTGGACGTAGCCCGCCTGATACCTCGTCAACAACCACTGACGAGTGACCACGGTACGCACGTGCACATCAACACCAAAGAGTGCCGAATCCCATTCGGTAATGGTGCTCGCATCCGAACCACCTACCACCTCACTCGATGTGGTGGGCAGGGCGGGTGCCTCGACCCACTCAGGCGCGGGGAGCCCCGCCGCCGCGAGAAACGTCGCGGCGAGTGAGACCAGACTCACCGGTTCGTTAATGACGGCGGGGGCCACCTGTGCGGACGGGGCCGGCCGCCAGATCAACGGAAGGCGCAAGAGCCCATCGACGTGGTAGGGGCCCTTGAAGAGTAGACCGAAGTCACCTTGCAACTCACCGTGATCCGTAGTGAAAACGATGTCAACGTCATGTGACCAACCGCGAGATTCAATCGCTGACAACACTCGGCCAATCGCCTCGTCAATCAACTCGACCTCAATGGCATTCAGTGCATTCACTTCACGCACCTGATCCGGCGTCAAGGTTGCCGGAACCCACTTCGCGGGCGCCTCGTAGTTACTCACGAGCGACCCGTCGTACCACATTCGCCAGTGGCGAGCTTTGCTATCGAGCACAGCCTCTCGTTGGGCGGCGTCAGCGATATAGCCGGCGGGCAGATCAACATCGCGCCAGTTCACTCGTCCGAGCTCTGACTGCGGAGGATCCCACGGGTGATGGGGGTCAGGGAAACTCATCCAACAGAACCAGTCGCGGTCGGCGTCCAGGGTGTTGAGCCAGGCAATCGTTCGATCCGCAACCCAATCGGTGTGATACCACTCACGAGGTATGACGTTGTACTTGACTTGAGGAGCCCCAGTCTCGCCACCACCTTCGGCGTTGACGTTGAGCTCTCCATCAAGAACGTTGTAAAAGGCACCGAACATCTCCGGGTGCTCGTCGCGTATGAATTTGGCGTAGTGCAACATTCCCGCAGCGCCATGAGTCGCCATCTCGAGGTGATCAAAACCACGATGGACTCCACGACGTCCGTCGTACCACGGTTGTTCGACGGTCGGTATTCCGAGTTGCGCAAGCGAGTTCTCGGTAAATCGACCAAAGATATCCATGAATGGTTCGAAGTGCGCCTTACCAATGAGGCTCGTTGCGTACCCCTGGTCATGGAGTGACTCCGCGAACGATGGTGCGTCAACGGCAAGTGGTACGCCGTTCATCCAGGCACCGTGCGTGGTGGGGAACTGCCCCGTGAGCATCGACGATCGCGACGGCATACACACGACCGACGACGGCTGAGCGCGGGTGTAGCGGATTCCCTCCGCAGCGAGGCGGTCAATCACCGGCGTTCTCGACAGAATTCCTCCATTGCATCCCAAAGTGTCAAATCGCTGTTGATCGGTCGTGATGAAGAGAATTTTTCTACCCATGTCAGTCCTTTCCCGTGAGTGCGAGACGCTCGATCTCGGCCAATGCTCCGTAGCTGCCGCCCCCAATCACGAGCGCTAAGACATCGGGTTCCGCGGTGGTGGAGTACACGCAGAGTGAATCCCGCTCCCCAATCTCAATGACGTCAATGGTGCCGAGATGGGAGCTGTAAAGCGGGGAGGTGATGCGGTACGCAAAGCGCCGCAGAATGGAATCTGACGCAATAATCTCCTCCGGCATTGAAATACCGTTCGCGAGATGAATCGTCCGAATGTTCCCCTCGACGTCACATCCGACGATTCCGGGAAACCACTGTGGGATTGACGCTGGATCCTTCACCACGTTCCACACGGTGTCAGCAGGCGCCGCAATTCGGCGCTCGTATCGCACAGTTGCCATGTTGTCCTTTCAAGCGTTGGGGTGGCGCTCGTAGTCTCAGAGTATGCCGAAAGTTGTTGCGCTTGAGTTGACCGACGGTCAACGACTATTCGACGCCCTTCGTCAGTGCTACAACGAGGGCAGCACGGCGTGCATTCTCGACCCACGCGATAGCGCCCACCGGCGTTCTGTGGTCATGGCCTCCCTGCGCCCGACACATCATCTCACGGAGTCGGGAATGACTCACTGCGACGGAGGACTTCCTAGCCAGGAGGGCGACGGCGTCATCGTTCTCACGTCCGGCACGAGTGGACCGCCGAAAGCCGCAGTGCTTACCTGGGATGCATTACGGGCTTCGGCCGAACTGTCGTCGCACGCCCTCCAGCGAGGTCCGTTAATGCGATGGTGGGCCCATCTCACGCCGGTACACATCGGCGGGCTGGCCGTGTATCTGCGAAGCCTCTTCCTCGATCAGAATCCCGTTTTCGCGACGACGACGCACGACGCCCTTGAGCAGGGGGCGACGCATGTTGCCCTCGTTCGCACCCAACTTCATCGCGGTGATTACCGCGATTTCCAGTTGGTGTTACTCGGTGGTGGCCCTCCACCTCCCGATATTCCCGCCAACGTCGTGACGACGTGGGGAATGACGGAGACGGGATCCGGCGTTGTCTATGACGGTGTTCCCCTCCCCTCGGTGTCTCTGCGTGTCGTGGACAGCGAAATTCATGTGGCGGCGCCCACCTTGCTTCGTATCTATCGAGATGGATTCGATCCCACCTATCGCGACGAACAGGGCGTGAGATGGTTACCAACGGGGGACGAAGGTGAGTTCTCTGACGGCCGATTGCAAATACGAGGCCGCCGCGACTACGTCATCAACACCGGCGGTGAAAAAGTGTGGCCGGACGACGTAGAGCGAGTTCTGAGTGACTGTCGCGGCATTGACGATGTCGTTGTCTTTGGCCGTGAGGATCCAGAATGGGGTCAACGGGTTGTCGCATGGTGTGTCAGCAACCGGTCGGCCGAAGACCTCGCAGGAGAGTTTCGCGAACGAGTAACCGAAGCTCTCGGTCGGTGGGCCGTTCCAAAAGACATCCACATCGTCACGGAGATTCCGCGGACACCCAACGGGAAGATTCGCCGCAGCGAACTGCGTTAACCAACACCACCCGTCGGCTGATTGATCGTGCCACCGTCAACCACGAGGGTCTGACCCGTCATCCACGAGCTCGCATCGGAGGCAAGGGTGAGAATGATGGAGGCGATGTCGTCAGGTTCGCCGAGGCGTTTCATCGGAATGTGACGCACAATCTCTGACTCTCGCGTCTCCCACAGTCCCCGGGCAAGTTCTGTTCGAACGAGACCTGGTGCAATAGCGTTCACGCGCACCGATGGCGCAAGTTCATACGCCAACTGTTTCGTCGTATGGATAACGGCTGCCTTAGTCACGTTGTACCAACCAATTCCAGGCTCAGGTCCCAGTCCACCGATTGACGCGACATTAACGATGACGCCACCGTGTTCTTTCATCCACTGATGCCACGCCGAACGAACGTGATAGAGAACGCTGGCCTGGTTAATTTCATACGTTTTCTGCATGCGGACATCATCAATATCAACGAGGGGTCCAAAATACGGATTTGTCGCAGCGTTATTCACCAAAATATCGAGTCGGCCAAAAGTCTGAATGGTCGATGCAACAACCCGCTCGGCGTCTTCGCTTCGACCGACATGACCCGTAGTCGTAGCGACGCGATCGTGGTCATCTCGAAACGTTGCTCGTGCTTCGTCAAGATTCGATTGCTTGCGGGACGTCAACATCACCGAGGCCCCCGCTGACACCAATCGATGTGCGGCGGCGAGCCCGATACCTCGGCTCGCGCCAGTAATGAGGGCGACTTTACCTTCGAGAGAAATCTTCACAGCTCCACGTTAGAAGAGCCACTCCCCCATAACTCGTGTTATAGGGCTTTGGCACAGTGGGGAGGCTGACAAGGTGTCAGACGTCTCAACCAAGGAGAAGAAGTGCAAGTAATTCCCACCGTATCGTTAATTGACCACGAAAACCTGGCGTGCGGGCTCACCCGTTCCCTCGAACCGAATAATCAGCAGCGATTGGATCGTAAGCAACAGGTCTTCCACGCGTTGAATGCCGTGACTGGAAATCAGTTGGGGCACATCGTCGTCGGATCCAGCTACGCCGGTTTAACGCTGATGGAAAATTCACTGTGCTGCCCGACCGCTCGGCAGGTCTACGAGATTGGCAAAGATGGAGCGGAGCGGGCACTCTTGAAGTATCTCGACGAACACTTCGAGGGCTTTTCGATTGGAACGTTGATTATCGGCTCTGGTGACCGCGCGTTCGCCGAAGTTGCGGCGAAGTGGCGCGCTCGAGGTACCCACGTTCTCGTCATTAGCCAACCCGGCTCACTTTCGAGCGAGCTCTATGCGGCCGCATCACAGGTCATCGTCATTCCGACACAGTGGCAGTTCGATTTCGCCGCTTAGTCCCTCGGCCCGGAGTGGCGAGAGCCACTCCGGGCCCCTGGTCGGTACGCTTCAGTAATGCCCCGACGCCTTGCGACTTCGTCGAGCGCATACCTCCGTCAGCACGCCGACAATCCCGTCGACTGGTGGGAGTGGTCCACCGAGGCGTTCGAGGAAGCTGCACGTCGTAACGTTCCGGTTTTTCTCAGCATTGGCTACGCCGCGTGCCACTGGTGCCATGTCATGGCTCACGAGTCGTTCGAAGATCCCGTCATCGCCGACTTTCTAAATCAACACTTCGTCAGTATCAAGGTTGATCGAGAGGAACGTCCCGACGTAGATGCCGTTTACATGACGGCCACACAAGCAGTCAGTGGTCATGGAGGTTGGCCGATGTCGGTATTTCTCTTTCCCGACGGTCGACCGTTCATGGCCGGCACCTACTTCCCACCGGTGGATCGTCACGGAACTCCGGGCTTCCCCCGCCTTCTTCACGCCCTGCACGACGCCTGGAACTCTCAGCAGACTCTCCTCGTCGAACAGGCGGAGGAGATTGAACGAGCAATCGCTCACGAGATAACAGTGATCGATCGCGTGGCGCCATACGTGCCGTCGCTGCAAGAGACCGCGGAACAGCTCGTTGCTGACCTACTTCGGCGCGTTGAACGTCACGGAGGATTTTCACCCGCACCGAAGTTTCCGCGACCGGCGTACATCGAAGGGCTGCTCACCTCGCTCGAGGTCCCGGGTGTGCGAGAGGCAATCGCCGTCACTCTCAATTCAATGAGTCGTCGAGGGATGTACGACCACATGGGTGGTGGATTTGCCCGCTACAGCGTTGACGCTGAGTGGCACGTACCGCACTTTGAACAGATGTTGAGCGATCAGGCCCTCTTAGCGACCACGTATCTCCGCGCGCACCGCGCCTTCGGAGGCACGACGGAGTGGGCCGACGTTGCTCAGCGCACCCTCGACGCCATGATTGACCGCTTCTGGCTTGGTGGTGGGTTCGCCTCGTCGCTCGACGCCGACGCCGAGGGACACGAGGGACGTCATGTCACGTGGACATTGGAAGAAGTTCGCGAGACGCTTGTGAGTGCAGGTCTCGGCAACCTCTACCTCCCCATTGTCACGAGATACTCATTCGATCGTTCCCCGGCCTTTGAAGGTCGCCTCATTCCCACACTGTTGGATGGCGAACCATTCACACCTCCGCCACACCTCGCACAGGCTGTTGACGTACTCCTTCGCGCGAGAAGCGAGCGCATTCAACCGGGGCGAGACGAAAAGATTGTTCTCGAGTGGAACGCGATGGCCATCGTGGCTCTTGTTG
Organism: Acidobacteriota bacterium; assembly: GCA_018970215.1. Lineage (GTDB taxonomy): Bacteria > Actinomycetota > Acidimicrobiia > Acidimicrobiales > RAAP-2 > RAAP-2. The sequence continues at coordinate 25,211 of JAGWWX010000005.1, forward strand.
AATCGGGTGATCCTCGACACGCTCAGTTCGCTGCGTCGACTTGGGACGCCGTGAGTGTGACGCACTACGACGGTCGCCAGTGGTGGCGGACCGACGCTCGAACGGCAAGTGCCACGAGCACCGATCTCGCTTGGATGATGAGAGCCGGTCTCGCTCTCTATCAAGCAACTGGTAGTGACCACTATCTTCAACAGGTCCTCAGCCTCAGCAACGAACTGCTCTCGCACTATTGGGACGGTCCCACTCCTCAGAGTCCCTTGGTAGTCGACGGACGTGGGTTCTTCACCACCCGTGACAACGTTGCAGACCTCGCGTGGCGACCGAAGGAGATCTTCGACGGTTCGGTACCGTCATCCCATTCGGTCGCTACTCACGCCTTTGCGGAGCTCAGTGCCGTCACCTCTGACCCTCTGCACCGCGCCGTCACCGATCACCTGGTGCGGTTGGTAGGCAGCGTTGCCCGAGACCATCCCAGTGCCGTTCCCGACTTCATTAATGCTCTCGGCTTGGCTCTACGGCCTCGGCAGATCGTCATTCCTGGCCAACAACCAGAGTGGGCCGGCGTCTTGAGGAACTGCTTTATCCCCCACTCCGTCACCGTGAGAGGTAGCGGATCAACGCCCCTCCTTGACGGACGCACCGAAGGCGCTGTGTATCTCTGCGAAGGTGGTACCTGCCAGCTTCCCGCACGAACTCTTGACGAGCTCGTCGCCCAGCTCGCCGCATTCGGTACCGTGGTGAAACCATGAAGTGGCGCCGTGATAGTGAACGAATTGAAACTCGACGCTTTGTCAAGTCAATTCCCCAACGATCGCTCGCTGCCGTCACCCCCGGGGCGAACGTCTACGGCCTCGTCATCGGATCGACGTCCGAAGACACCACGGTCATTGATTTGGCGTCGGGGGCACTCATGCGATGGCGAGTGCCGTGGCCCGTCGGCATGGAGAGCGATCTGCAGATGTTCAGCGTGGTCGAAGCGGTGATTGCCGACGATCCCGCCGATGACGATCTCGCGCAACCCGAGGCAATTACGGTGGCCGACCTCCCGCGCCAGATTGGCATTCTTCGAGGGCGAAGTGTGAAGAAACTTCTCGCGAACATCGTCGCACCGACCGACGGACCGCTGTTTGGGTTCCGTGGTCCCTCGGCGCCGTACTGGGAGTTTCGTGGCGAACGACCGAGTGTGGCCGTTCTAGTCGTCGACCGCGGTCCGCAACTACTGCGTCGACCGGAAGATGGCTCCACGTGGGTTCGATTTGGATTTGAGCTGGACGATGTATGGCTTCTCTGCGAGGACCAGAGCGCCGTGCGCGCCATCGATGCGACCCGTCGACTCTCCCTCTCGGGTAAAGATCTCGCAATTGCGCTCGGATTCAAGCCGGCGTACGTACTCGCCAGTCTTTCGCAGCCCGTCGATGGGCACTGCTACAAAACCTGTACGGGGCTCATACCCCGTTCGTAACTACTTCGGTAGTTTGCCGGAGGCGAGGTCCTCGGCCATAGCCCAGCCAAAAACAATCAGACGCTGTCCTTTTGCGGCCTTCACACCTTTGAAGAACGATGCGACGCCGTCCGGCAGGGCGGCCTTCGCGGCCACATAGTCCAATCCACCGACGGGAAGTTCGGTGAGCGAATGAACGAAAGTCTGGTCATCGAAGTCGCGTTCTCCACCAAACCGCTTGGCGAGTCGACGCCCCCAGGCGCGATCTTCACCCGTCGGTTTGTACCCCTGTCGAGGAACAATGTCCGTCAATCCCGTAAAAGCTCGAAATCCGTCGGCGGAGAGTAGACGGGTTCCCAGCAGGACGTCTTCATCGGGGAACGCCAGTAGTGCGCGCCGGTACTGATCGTGCAATAGAGCCTTCAGCGTTTGATCGCTCTTGGTATTGCGGTCAACGAGAGCGACACCAACGAGAAGTGCCGGCGTGCCGCCGATTCGCTCGAGCGTACAAAAGCTGTAGCCGCGAAGTTTGTTGCCTTCACGTGCGTGAGTGACGAGGACCCAGTCTTCGCGCTGCTTGGAGAGAAACCCAATGTCGAAGTGGGGGTCTCGGTTGGCGCAGAGGTCGGCCATCTCGGCGAGATCGCTGTCCGTAAGAGCCGTCGTATCTTTTGTCGTCACCGTCATCGCCATAGGACCACCATTCTACGGCGAAGCGGGACCCCCCTTTGAAGGGACTTCTGTACGGAAAATATTCCCGCCAAAGACCGTTAAGAGTTCGCCCGCAGCACTTTCAATATCAACACGAATGTCACTGCCTAACCGAAACTGTTTTGCCGATTGCGGTGCGGCCAAATACACCTCCGAGCGACCGGGGTGACGATCCAGAATTTCGCGGAGTTTCTGCAGTCCTTCAGGGGTAGCTACAGGACCGTCGAAATTAAAGACCACGAAGTCCTGACTCATCGCCCGAATTCGAGGGGCTTTGATCTCCATCGCCGACGCCCGAATGCGCTCATCGCGAGACTCCACCCGCACTTTGACGCTCACGACCGCATCCTTGACCAAGTGCAGTGACGATTCTGTGTACACCTTGCCAAAGATGCCCACCTCAATTGACGAGGACAGATCTTCAATCACGATTTGGGCGAATGGCTTATTCGCCTTCGAAACCTTCGTCGTCACTTCGGTAATTATCCCGGCGATTCGCGTGATGGTCTGGGAGCCACTTTCCGATACGGCGTCGTGCAGGTCTGCCACACTCATATCGGAGTGCAGCGCGAGGGCGCGTTCAATTCCCAGCAGGGGGTGATCCGACACATACAGTCCGAGCATTTCGCGCTCGAAATTCAGTTTTTCTTCCTTGGAGAACTCTCGATCGGGAATGACGACATCAGTACCGCTCCAGTCGCCGGCGTCGTCGAGTGCGGCAAACAACGTCGAAATACCGTGGGTGAGGTCCTTGCGACGATCCATCGTACGTTCGACGAGTTCGTCGAGTACCAGGGTGAGGCCTTGTCGTGGCACATTGAGGCTGTCGAAGGCCCCGCCTTTCGCGAGAGACTCCATCGTCCGCTTGTTCAACACTGCGGGATCGACTCGTCGGACAAAGTCGTACACATCGACGAAGGGTCCGTTCGTCTCTCTTTCCGACACAATTTTTTCGACGAGAGCGACACCAACGTTGCGCACCGCTGAAAGCCCAAAGTTAATGGTTCTCTCACGTGTGGTACTGGGGGCAAAGTCAACGAGAGACTCGTTCACGTCAGGTACGCGAATGCGAATTCCCATTGATCGACACTCTGACAGATACTGTGCGACCTTCGTCTGGTCATCTTTAGATGACGTGAGGACAGCCGACATGTACTCCAACGGGTAGTGCACTTTGAGCCAACCGTTTTGATAGGCCAATAAGGCGTATCCGTAGGCGTGCGATTTGTTGAAGGCGTAGTCCGCGAATGGTTCGATCTTGTCAAATAGCAACGTGCCCAGCTCACCGCCGTACCCGTTATTTTCCGCACCGCGTACGAATCGCTCGCGCTCAGCGGCAATCATCTCGCGAATCTTTTTGCCACATGCCTTACGGAGATTGTCGGCCTCGGTCATGGAGTAGCCGGCAATGCGCGTCGCAACCTTCATGATGTCTTCTTGGTAGATCATCAGTCCGTACGTCTCGTCCAGCACATCCGCGAGATCTGGGTGGTCGAACTGAACTGACTTGCGTCCGTTCTTACGGTCGGCGTACTCGTGGTGAGTCTTCTCCCCCATCGGACCAGGTCGATACAGAGCCACGAGCGCGGCGATGTCATCGAAGGACGTCGGAGCGAGACGTCGCATGAGGTCGCGCATATTGGGACTCTCCAGCTGAAAGAGCCCCATGGACGCGCCGCGTTGCAACATAGCGAAGACGTCCTTGTCGTCCAGTGGAACGTGGTCGATGTCGGGACGCACACCGGTGCGATGTTCCACGAGGTCCAGACATCGCTCAATAATGGCCAGATTCTTCAAGCCCAAGAAGTCCATCTTCAGAAGGCCGAGGTCCTCGATTCCGTGCATCTCGTACTGCGTCACCACTGGGGCTTCGTCGCCCGCACCACCGGTGGGCTTGCGCTGAATAGGGACGTATTCCGTCACCGGGTCTTTCGTAATCACCACGGCCGCCGCGTGAATACCGTCTTGGCGCCTCTTACCCTCGAGACCCAGAGCTACGTCGATCGTCCTTTTGACGTCACCATCTGTCTCGTACATGTCGCGTAGACCCTGCGCTTCCATGTAGCGGTCCTCAAACCCCGGAGAACGTTCGAGGCAGGCCGCGAGTGGCACGTCTTTGCCCATTAAGAGTGGTGGCATGGCCCGGGCGATTCGATCACCGGTGCCCGGTGGAAAGCCCAACACGCGAGCCGCATCGCGTACGGCGGCACGGGCCTTGATCGTCGAGAACGTCACGATCTGGGCGACATGATCAGAGCCGTAGCGATCAGCGGCGTACTTGATCATCTCACCACGAAAACGCTCGTCAAAGTCCATATCAATGTCGGGCATCTGCTTGCGACCAGGGTTCAAGAACCGTTCAAAAATCAAGCCGTACTTGATGGGATCGATATCGACAATCTCGAGGCAGTACGCGACGCAACAGCCCGCGGCCGATCCGCGGCCCGGACCGACGCGAATCTTTTGCTCACGAGCAAAGCGAATCAAGTCCCACACCACCAAGAAGTAGTCCGAGAACCCCATATCAGCGATGACTTCGAGCTCGTAATTTATGCGGTCGGCCACTTCATCGGGCAGAGATTCCCCATACCGATTGCGTGCACCGCGCAGGGTGAGTGAGCGCAGGTATTCGTTGGCCGACTCGGCCGGTGTCGCGCGATGAAACTCTTCCGGCACGGGAAACTGCGGAAGCGCATCGTTGTCCTTCGAGATTGTGACGTTGGCCCGCTCCGCAATCCACAGAGTGTTGTCACATGACTCAGGGAGGTCGCGGAAGAGATACCGCATCTCCGCAGCGCTCTTGAGGTAGTTCTCGTGTGAGTCGAAGTGGAACCGCGTCGGATCGCTCATGAGAGAACCGGTCTGTACACACAAGAGTGCATCATGGGCGTCTGCATCATCACGATGGACATAGTGAATATCGTTGGTCGCGAGCAACGGCGCGTTTAACTTGCGTGAAATCTCGATCAGCTGCGGGTTAGTCCGGACCTGCTTTTCAATCCCGTGATCTTGAATTTCGATGAAGAAATTGTCGCGACCAAAAATGTCTTGTAGCCGACCCGCGAGCTCCAGGGCAAGGTCGTTTTGCTCATGGAGCAGTGCGTCCAGCACGACACCGGACAGGCAGCTACTCGTTGCAATCAAGCCTTCGTGATACCGCTCCAACAGCTCCCAGTCCAGACGAGGTTTGTAGTAGTAGCCCTCGAGGTAGGCCAGCGATGACAACTGAATGAGATTGCGATAACCGGTCGTGCTCTCGGCGAGCAGTGTGAGGTGGTTGTAGAGCTTTGAACCGGCGTCCGAGTCACCACCGCCATCATCAATGCGACCACGACGAGCGGGGCGGTCAAATCGTGAGGTGGCCGACATGTACGCCTCGAGTCCGATCACGGGCGTGATGTCGTTCTTTCGACATGTGTCGTAAAAATCAAGGATGCCGTACATATTCCCGTGATCGGTAATACCGATAGCGGGCTGGCCGTCCGCGACGGCCGCAGCGACCATGTCACTCACCCGGGCCGCACCGTCCAGCATCGAATACTCCGTGTGATTGTGGAGGTGTACGAAGCTGTCGGTACTCATACTTTGCTATCTCGGTCGGCCGCAGGACGGGACTGCGACGCTATCGCTCGATGCGGGGTCGATCGCGTCATTTGCGAAACTACAGATACGTTCCGGGCGTCGCCACGGAGTTCCCGGAGGCGGTGAGTTCCCGTTGGCGCATCTGCTCCAACTGAGCGGCTGCGGCAGCCTGCTGGGCGAACAGAGACGCCTGGATTCCGTGAAACAGTCCCTCCAGCCATCCAACGAGCTGAGCTTGAGCGACGCGCAACTCCGACTCGCTCGGTACGGCATCGGTGAATGGCAGAACCATCCGCGAGAGCTCCGCCGAGAGGTCGGCAGACAGCGCGTCCGACAGTTCACGAACCGACTGCTCATAGATCTCTTTCAATCGACGACGCCCTCCTTCGTCCAGCGGTGCGCTACGTGCCTCGTCGAGAAGGTTTTTCACCATGGAACCGATCCGCATGACTTTCGCTGGCTGCGAAATGAAATCGGGGGTTTCGTCACCCGCAGACTCGTCGGTGGCCTGGGGCGGGAGAACTTCGTCGGGGGATATGGACTCGGAGGGCTGAGAAGTCATAGGTGAAGTGTGCCACCTCACCGCAACATCCCGTGCAACCATCGGGTAAATCGTGACCAAATTGGTAGGATTTTGGGGTGAGAGTGTCAACCCGTGGCGACTACGCAAGCCGGGCACTCTTGAGCTTGGCCCTCCACGTCGAAAGCGACGGACCAACTTCCGTTCGTGACATAGCGGAGCGAACGGGACTGCCCCAGCCCTACCTTGAACAGATTCTCCTCTCGTTGAAGGGTGCGGGGATTGTGATCTCAAAACGGGGCGTCGGTGGGGGCTATCTCCTGGCTCGCTCACCCGACACTTTGACCTTGGCGGAGATCGTCGCAGCGGTTGACGGCCCCATTGTGGCGGGCGACTTCGGCGAGCCTCACACCGATGGGGCCTGCGACCACGAGGGCCAATGCGCCCTTCTCGCTGTCTGGGCCGAGGTAGGCACCCATATGGCGGAGCATCTGAGCTCTTACACCCTCGCCGATATGGTCCACCGCGCCCGCGGGACGCTGGGGTCCGAAGCCCAATAAATAAGAGTTTCGAAAGAAACCCTGAGATGTCACCTGGGGGTGGTTACCGAGTGGTAACTTCTCACCATACCGATAGTGAATTATCGGAGGTGGTCGTGAGGCCACGAAGTGCAGTAACGAGATTCGAAGGAGAAGTCTGTGAGCAATTCCCCCCGCCGCTCAGGCAGTTCATCGAACGACATGCTCGCGCTATTCATGCGCGATCTCGATCGTTACCCGATGCCGAACTACGACGAGCAGGTCGAACTAGCGAAGCGCGTCCAAAACGGCGACGCCGAGGCCAAGAAGCAGATGATTGCGGGAAACCTTCGCTTGGTCATTCACTGGGCTCGTCGCTATCAAGATCGCGGCGTTGACATGGCCGACCTGTTACAGGAAGGCACCTTCGGTCTCATGCGCGCCGTCGAGAAGTTTGAACCGGAACGCGGCTTCAAATTCTCGACCTACGCCACGTGGTGGATTCGCCAGTCGCTCCAGCGTGCCGTCCAGCAGCACGGTCGCACCATTCGCATTCCACTGGAAGTGGGCGAACAGTTGCAGCGTCTCGAAGCAGCAACGTCCGAGTTGACGTCGAACCTCGGACGTCGTCCCACGGACGAAGAGATTTACGAGGCGACCGGCATCACCGCCGCGCAACGACTGCACCTCGAAAATCTGCCGTTCGTTACCGCGAGTTTGGACCAGCCAGCGAGTTCTGACTCCACGACCACCCTTGGCGAACTGGTAGGCGGCGATGACGACGGTTGGGTCGACAACATCGAGGGTTCGATGGTGCGCGATCAGCTCCAAGGAGCTCTCCAAAACTTGACCGATCTGCAACGCGACGTTTTAACCTTGCGCTACGGCCTCAACGGCGCTACCCCACTCTCCCTCCAGGCGACGGCCCAGAAGCTCGACATCGGTGTGCGGCGGGTGCGGCGCGCCGAAGAAGAGGCGTTGGAGGCGTTGCGCGACAATCAGGGTGTGATCGCCCTTCACGAAAACGTCTAGCTGACGGACGGCACCAACGCGGAAAGATCAGCGGGGAGTGGTGCCGTCGCGCTGACACGTTCTCCGGTGAGGGGATGCTCGAACGTCAACGTCGCCGAGTGAAGAAAAAACCGTTCTTCGGGGAGTCGTTTATCGCGGCGTTGACCGTACCTGGTGTCGTTGACCACGGGGTGACCGATGGCAGAGAGGTGTACACGTATCTGATGCGTTCGGCCGGTCTCAAGGCGTAGTTGTAAAAGGGTGAGTGGCCGAGGTGCCGAGAATCGCTCTAGGACTTCGTAGCCGGTTCGCGCGGGTCGGCCGTCCGACTTCACCGCCATCATGGTGGGCACCCGCAGGCTCCGCCCAATGGGCGCATCCACCACCCCCCTTTCCTCCGTCACGTGACCTTCGACCAGTCCGAGATAGGTACGCCCCATGGAACGCTCGGCCAGCTGGTCAGACAGCGATGTAAAACCGTCGGACGTTCGAGCAAAAACTAAGAGACCCGAAGTACCACGATCGAGGCGATGCACGACGCCGGGGCGGAGTGGCTCACACAGCGCTTCGTCCACAAGGTTGAGGATCTCGGGATATCGAGCCACGACACCGGCGACCAGTGTGCCCTCAGACCGACCCGCACCCGGATGGACAACTTGTTCCGGTCGCTTATTCACCACCACAAAGTGAGGGTCTTCGAGAACGACGTCGACGGGAACAGACTCGTCGGCGCGCACTACCCCATCGTCATCTTCCGGTAGAACGGCAACCAAGTGCTGGGCTTCGTGGAGCACGGATGAAGATTTCACGACGACGCGTCCATCAACGGTGATGCGACCGGCGTCCACCAGAGCGCTGACGTCGCTTCGCGACAGCCCCGTCAGAAGCGATACCGCACGATCGACGCGAACACCTGCGAGAGAACTCGGGACGATGACGTCAAGACTGTTTGCCGTCGAAAACTCGACAACTTCTTCGTCGCTCATCGCCACACGGCCTGACGACGTAGCGCTCTCACGCCGAGAACACTAACGCCAAGCGCAATGGCGATATCCGCGACGTTCCCCACGAAGAGGTTGCCGTAGCCAATGAAATCGACCACGTGATGTGTCGACAAGCCCACCCGATCTGCGATATTCCCCACCGCTCCACCGACGAGGAGCCCCCACCCCAGTGACGGGGCACCGGACGCGACGAAAAAGCCGAGAACGACCACAACGGCCACAACGACAACGGCGAGCGTTCCGAGAAGTACCGGTGGCGCACCCGACAGCCAGGAAAATGAGACGCCGCGGTTCTCGACCAGCTCAAATCGAAAGGGCCCCCACGAAGTTCTCGACAGCGACCACACATCTTGGGCCACGCGTTTGGTCACGGCATCGGTGAGCAAAGTAGCGATGGCAACGCCCCAGGGTGTCGACGGAGTCGTCAATCCCAGGGTCGTTGACGACGACAGTCCACGCACAAGAACACCGGGAGTTGCGAACGAAGCCGTTCCTTCGGGATTGGTCCATAGCAGTCATCACAGCGTCCATACGTACCATCCGTGACGCGCGCAAGTGCAACATCAATCTCACGAATAGTTTCTGCGGACCGCTCGGCCTGCTCCTTCCACTGTTCGCGTTCGAAGTCCGATCCCACGTCCATGTTGGAGTCTCCGTCGTACTCCACGTGTTGGCGGTCGACCAACAGTTCCTCGGCTCGTGAGTTCAATGAATCGACCGTCAGTTGAGTCTCGTCACGAGCTTGGAGCAATAGGCCCCGCACCTCACTGAGGAACGCCTGGTCGGTGCCGTACGGTTTTGACGTTCTCTTTCGGGCGAGCTCCTCGGCGGCCTTGGCTCGGGCGAGCTCCTCAGCTTCGCGGCGTTGACGCTCGGCCTCCGCCTGACGTTGCTCTTCCTCGAGACGCCGTAGCCGCTCAAGCTCATTAGCCCGATCGCGCTCTTCAATTTCACGGCGCTTCGCCAGCTCGGCTGCTTCCTTTTCGCGTTGTTTCTTGGCGATCTCAGCGGCCTTTTCACGCTGCTTGCGAAGTTGTTCCGCCTCTCGCGCCTTGCGGGCCGCTTCCTTCTCGCGCAGTTTCTCCTTGGCGGCGCGCTCGCGTTCCTTCTTTAGCGCCGCGAGTGCTCGGTCACGCTCTTTCTTCGCGGCGGCGGCTGCCCGTTCTTTGGCCTTCTTAGCTGCCGCGCGCTCCTTGGCGAGTGCGGCAGCTTGACGCGCTTTTTCACGAGCACGAGCTTCGGCCTCACGCTTTTTTTGCGCTGCGGCGGCTATTCGCAACTTTTCGCGGGCGGCCGGAGTCAGCGGCTTAGGTTGCGGCTTGGACTTGGTGGGAGATGCCTTCTTCGTAGATACCGTCTTCTTGGCGGATGGCTTACTGGCAGTCTTCTTCTTTACGGGCGATTTACTTGCCGGCTTCTTCTTCGCCACCGTCTTTTTCACGGGAGCCTTGCTGACCGGCTTCTTAGCCGCAGATTTCTTCACTACCTTCTTGGCGACCGGCTTTGCGGTCGCCTTCTTCGTGGCCTTCTTTGCAGCAGGCTTCTTACTCGGCACAGTCTCTCCTCAGCGCTCGTACGTCTCTTTGTCGTCGGGGCAAATTACCAGCCCCCCATAACGAACTATTCGTTTTCGTCACCGAAGTTCAGGGCCTGACCAATCGTCGTCACTCCCCCCGTTGGTGGCACCGGCGGTGTCGGAGTCGATGCGGCGGGTGTCGACGGGTTCGAGGGAGCCGTCGTCGCGGCGGGTGGCGTGGGTGGGGTGGGTGTCGGAGCCGGAGCGGAAGTTTGACGAAGACTGAAACTTGAGTCAAACCACTCCACCAGCGTTCCCGCCATTGAGCGGAATCGCTCACGTTCAGCCGTCAAGTATCGGTCGAGTTGGGTGATCTCTTCTTCGAGGCGCTTGCGGCGACCCTCAAGCTGGGTCACTTCGTCGAGAGCGCGGCTCTTTGCTTCCTCCAACAGGCGACGCGACTCTTCCTTCGCCTTGGTGAGCAGTTGCTGACTCTCCGCGATCGCCGATGCTTTGGTCTTCTCGACAAACTCTTGCGCCATAGCGATCAAGCTCGTCGCACCGTCGACACCATCGCCCGTCGGTGGCGTCGAGGCCACCGCAGGGGCCGGGGTACTTGGTGCCGGGGCGCTCGGTGCGGGGGCGGCGCCCGACTCCAGCTGCTTGATGCGGGCCGCGGCCCGCTGGAGCTGCTGGGTCAGTTGAGCCAATTGGTCGCTGTGACCCTTGCGAAGGGCATCGACGTCGTGGGCCACTTCATCGAGGTAGGTATCGACGTCCGAAACGTTAAATCCTCGTAGACCAATCTTGAATTCGATGGTCGACAACTGATCAATGGCCGGTGTAGGCACGGTGGAATCCATGCCGACACGATACCCCTCGACGGAGCCATATTCGGGGTTTCTAGAGGCTTCTTAAGAAGCCCATCAAGAAGTCGGCGATGATAATGACCACCAGCGGACTGAAATCAAATCCGACACCACCGACTCGCAACATGGGGAGTAACCGCCGAATGGGTCCAAGGACGGGCTCGGTAACCCGCGTGAGGAAAAAGCGAACCTGTTCGACCGGCAATCGGGTTGACGGCGGGATGAAACTGACGATCATGAGCAAGAACAAGGCCCATACCAAGAGTTGCAGGCCCAGGAGTAAGAGAAAGACGATCAACTAGCGCTCAAATCCCGTCAGGCGGAACCGCTCAATGGCGGCCGGCGAGACCGTAATCGAGCGAATGGGCTCCGCAAGAATCACTGAACCCTTCACCAGGGGCTGGATACGTCCATTCATCATGTAGATAAAGCCGCAGATAAATGCCACAATTCGTCGGCTGGTGTCACGGTCGCAGTGCGAGGTGTTCACGATTACGGGTCGACGAGCCTTCAAGATGTCGCAGATCTCCTGGCACTGGCCGTACGAGGTGGCCACGTAGAGCTCCAACTCGGCAGTCTCGGCGGTCGACGTGAAGCCCGGCACCCCGTGAGGTGGCGTCGGGTCGCGGTAGATGGCATCGGTCGACGGAGAGTTAAAAGTGGCGCGGGGCGCCGTGCCGCCGAGGACGGTGACGCCCGATGAGTAGGTGGGTGGCGTCGGTGGGGTGACGACGGGCTCGTCGACACCGACGACGTAGTCGTCATAGTCAACAGAAGGGTACGCCTCTTCCTTCAACCCAAAAAACTCCAGGCCGCGGTCTAGGTTTCTCCGCCAATTAGAAACTCGTGCCATCGTCAACTCCCGTGTGTTCTCGTAGTTTAGATGAGCCCTGGGACGGGGGCTCTGGGGCCAAACAGCGTTCGGCCCAACCGAATTTGGGTACTTCCGTACGCCACCGCTAACTCGTAGTCGTCACTCATTCCCATCGAGAGTTCCCTGACGCCTTCTCTGGCAGCCAGTTCGGACAGACGGCGAAATGCGACCTCGGCTGCATCGGGGTTCGGCGGCGCCACGGTCATGAGCCCACGCACCTCAAGTCCCCGTCGGCGGCACGATTCGATGAGTACTGGTGCCTCTGCTGGGCCGACGCCATTGCGACCCGCCGTGGCCGCGTAGTCGACCTGGATATAAACGGGCCGTGGTGTGCTGCCATCCGCCACGGCCGCGACTTCCTTTTCCCGCGATACCGTCAACACTTCGTCGGCCCACTGCGTCACGGTGTCAATCTTGCGACTCTGAAGGGCTCCGAGAAACTGCCAACGAATGTCGGAGAGATCTCGCGTGGTCGACGCCTTGTCGACGAGTTCGTTGACGTAATTCTCCCCAAAGACACGGAGCCCCGCGGCGTAGCCCGCGCGCACGACCTCGACGGACTGCGACTTTGTCACGGCCACAACCGTGACGGAGTCGAGCGAGCGACCGAGACGAACGATGTTCGCCTGTACCGCCGCAAGATTCGCGGCGACGTCCGGCGTGAGAGGACTACTTGAGGAAGTCGGGAATGTCATCCTCGCCCAGCGGTAAGAAATCGTCACCCGCCGAGGGGAAGATGTCCGCCGTGGTCGTCACCGACGTGGCGGGACGGCTCGTCGTTGGTGGCCGCGTGGGAGCGGGACGGTCCGAGTCCCACCGGTCGAATCCCGCAGCGATGACCGTCACGCGCACCGCTTCACCCATACTGGCGTCGATTGCTGATCCCCAAATGATGTTGGCGTCTTCGTGAGCGACATCGTGAATGATGCTCATCGCTTCGTTGACTTCGTGGATACCAATGTTTTCCGAGCCCACGACGTTCACCAGAATGCCGCGCGCGCCACGAATCTCGGCCTCGAGAAGTTGACTCGTAATAGCGTTACGCGCCGCCGTCAAAGCACGACCCTCGCCCGTTGACTCGCCCACGCCCATGATGGCCGTTCCGGCGTTACTCATAATCGTCTTCACGTCGGCAAAGTCAGTGTTGATTGTTCCGGGATTCGTGATGAGGTCGGTGATGCCGCGCACACCTTGTAGCAGCACGTCATCGGCCATACGAAAAGCGTCCAACATCGTTGTCTGATTCGTCGCGTTCGCAATGAGGCGATCGTTTGGGATCACGATCAGGGTGTCAACTTTTTCGCGAAGAGATTCAATTCCCTTTTCGGCCTGTGCCGCCCGGCGCTTCCCCTCAAAGGTGAACGGACGCGTCACGACGCCGATGGTGAGTGCACCCTTCGCACGCGCCACGGCCGCGACCACGGGTGCCGCCCCCGTTCCGGTGCCACCGCCCTCGCCCGCGGTAATAAAAACCATGTCGGCGTCGCCGATGGCTTCTTCAATGTCGGACTTGCAGTCTTCGGCCGCTTGTCGACCGACTTCTGGATCGGCGCCGGCACCGAGACCACGGGTGAGGTCGCGACCTAACTCCAGTTTCTTCTCGGCCGGACACGGCAGGAGAGCTTGCGCGTCAGTGTTCATCGCGATGAACTCGACGTTGCGAAGTCCCGCTTCAATCATTCGATTGACAGCGTTCACTCCACCGCCACCGACGCCGATGACTTTGATGTTCGCCATGTAGTTGCTCTGCTGCAGATTCATGAAAACCCCTTCAACCGACCCAGTCTCCCAGACTCCGTGGGGGCTGTCGCCCGACACCGCCTACTGGGTGGAATGTAGCCCTGAACCCTAGTAGCGGTAGGAAAACTGGTCAAACGGCTACCGAATCTCGACCGTGACGGCCGACGGGACTGACACATCAACGTAGGAGTTGGGCGCGAGGGTTCGTTCGGCCAAGACGGACGCAATTGCCACAAATTTCGCATGGAGGCGGTCAATTCGTCCGACGTAAAAGGTCACTGGTGTGGTGAAGTGCAGGGTGACCCGACCTTTCGTATCGACCGACACGGTGCGCACATGTCCGGCAAAGGCCGTAGGGAGACGACGAGCGACCGTCGCCGCGGGACGCGCCCAACGGTCAAACGGCCATTCGTCGTTGCCTCCGACCGCGGCGAGATGCGGAAGATCGACGCCGACCGTGGCCGGGTCTAACTGGTGGCCGGAGCCATCAACAAGGTGCAGAACCCCCACGCCATCGGGAGCGACAGCTATCGGCGAACGCTCGTGGACCGTAAGGGTCACACGATGGGGCCAGTGCCGTGCCACCGTGACACTCGACACCCACCGCAACTCCGCAATGGCGCGACTGATCGCCTCACTGTTCAGCGTCAACATTGGCGGGTGGTCATCGAGTCCCGACATGGCAATGACTTGACCCGCCGTTTCGTGGGTGTTACCGACGACTTCAACGCTTTGTACCCGAAAGTACGAGAGACGACTCACTGCAAGCAGGCCGACATACAGGAGTGACAGCACGATGGTCGCGGCGAGAAAGCGACGAAACGCGAGGGGCCGTGTGGGGCGACGATTCACCATCACGAAAATCCCACGAGTCGAATTTCGCTATGCAGATCGATACCCCGTTCGGCCAGCACCGTGTCGTGCACACGGCGCATCACAGACCGGACGTCTTCGGAGCGTCCACCGGCGTCCACCTGGATGAAGTTCGCGTGCTTCTCGCTCACGTAAGCCGAACCCACTCGCACACCCTTGCACCCACAGTCATCGATGAGAGCTCCCGCCGTCGCCCCGGGCGGGTTCTGGAAGACACTGCCCGCGTTCGCCCCACCGGGTTGATGGTCGCGACGCCAACGAACTATCTCGCGCAGAATGTCGCGACCTTCGTCAGCGTCACCTTCTCGCAGCTGCAACGTGGCGTCAAGTACTACGTGGCGCGACGTGATCGCACTCGAGCGATATCCGAAGTGCAGATCCCGAGCGGGAACGTCGCGCACCGTCGCCGCGTCGATATCCCACAGCCGTACACTCACGACCGAGGCCGCCATGTCACTGCCGTGACCACCGGCGTTCATTGCAATCGCACCGCCTACGGTGCCCGGTACGCCCACGGCCCACTCGAAGTCGCGATAGTTGCGGTCCACGAGACGACGAGCAGCCACCGGTAGGTCGACGGCGGCACCCAGGGTGACTTTCGCGTTGTCGTGGAACTCGATTGATCCAAAGCCGTCACCGAGCACAATGACGAGCCCGTCGAAGCCTTCGTCGGCGACCAACGTATTTGATCCGTTACCCAGAACGTAGATCGGGCTGATGTCACGAAGCCACTCACCGAGGACCTGCAGGGCGTCGATGGATTCAATCGTCACGAGTCCGCGGGCTCGACCGCCCACACGGTACGTTGTCTTTTGGCCGAACGGCGCCTCCGACTCCCCCGCCGAACCCGCGTGGTCGAGTAACTGTTCAATCGACACGATTTTCTCCCAGTGCGTCGACGGTACGCGAGATATCACCCGCGCCTAGAAAGATAATTGTGTCGTAGCGAGAGGCCACCTCACGGACATGACGTTCCACGTCGTCGAGAGTTCGACAGTACGTAACGGGCGTCCCACGGTGCAAGGAAATGGCCTCAGCAACGAGTTGACCCGAGCTCCCGTCGTCATTCACCTCGCCCGCTCCGTAAATGTCAGTGACGACAACGTCGGTCGCGTCGCCGAACGAACGACCAAACTCTTCAAGAAGTCGAGTCGTTCGAGAAAAGCGATGGGGTTGAAACACCGCGAGAAGACTGGTCGAGCCTCCCTCACGTGCGGTCCTCAGGGTTGCGGCAATCTCACCCGGGAGGTGCGCAAAGTCGTCAATTATCTCCGCCGTCCCCAGCCGACCCCGTCGCTCGTACCGACGAGGTGATCCGACAAAGGACGCGAGGCCCGCGGCGATGGCGTCGGGCGCGGCCCCGAGGAGATGAGCCAGCACGGCAACGGTCGCGGCGTTCGCCACGTTGTGATGTCCCACAACGGGAACGGTGAGATCGAGCGACAGGAGTGGACCACGAATGCGAAACGACATCTCTCCAGAACCTCGCACGATGTCACTCACGACATACGTGGCGCGATCCGACGTGCCGACTGTCAACGCCGCCGTTCCTTCATAACTACGCTCGGGCACATCGTCCATCCAGACAACCACGGGACCGTGAGTGCGCTGGATGACGCCGCGGAACGATTCGATGAGTGACGCGAGCGTGCCGTAGTGATCGAGATGGTCGGCCTCGATATTGAGAACAGCGAGCCCCTGGGGGGCGACGTGCTCAAAGGTGCCGTAACTCTCGTCGAGCTCGAGAATCAGTCGATCCCCGTCGTGGCGGCCATTAGGACCGGCTCCTCGGATCTCAGCACCAACGAGCCACGACGGTGACCAGTGTGCCGCACGGGCGATATGTACCAGCATGGACGAGGCCGACGTCTTTCCGTGCGTCCCGGTAACTGCCACTGTCGAATGATGACGCGCCACCGTGGCGAGCAGATGCGAACGATTCATGAGCTCTCCGCTCGCAGCGACGAGGTCGGGATCGAACTCTCGCGGCACGGCGGGCGACCACGTCACGAGTGTCGCGCGAGCGGCATCGCGAGTATTGCTCCCGACCACGAAGTGCCCGAGGGAGTGCAGAGACGTCAACGTCGCCGAATCGTGTTGATCGCTTCCCGACACGCGAGACCCTAAATCAGAAAAGTAACGGACGACTCCGCTCATCCCCGTACCGCCCGCCCCCACCACGTGGACGTGAGTAGGAGGCCACTCACGGTCAACGATGTCCGCAATACGCTGGGCGGCATCGCGACGTCCCGCAGCGAGAGCTCGACGTCCCATGTCGTCACGAAGCGTCGAAGATGACACGAGTGGTTCCAAGACCTCCGTCAGCCGCACTGAGGTGCACTCATCGTCTCGCAGAACAATCGCTCCGCCACGTGACGCAAGCGACTGAGCATTCTTTGTCTGGTGATCGCTCGGAGCATGTGGCAGAGGAATGAGCACGCTGGGAACTCCCAAGGCCGACAGCTCCGCCACGGTGGCGGCACCGGCACGGCAGACGGCGATGTCGGTGGCGGCCCAGAGTGAGGGCATGTCGTTCACAAATTCGTACAGGTGATAGAGCGATGTATCGAGATCGCTCGTCACTCGTGTCATTTCCGCAAAGTCTCGGCGACCTGACACGTGCGAAATGACAATGTCGCTGCGTTCACGCCAGAGATGCGCGACGTCGGCGATGGCACGGTTGACCCGTCGCGCACCCAGTGAACCCGTCATCACCGTTATGCACAATGACTGTGGATCGATGCCACGCGCAATTTTTGCGTGCCGTCGCGACTCGTCATCAATCGTCAGCGAGACGATGGAATCGCGGAGTGGTACCCCTACGACCTCCGAAGGTCCCGAATGCTGGCCGGGATCAATTCCCCACAGCGTGATGCGCGCCCGTCGGCTCGCGATTCGATGCACCAAACCCGTCGCGGCATCGAGTTCAACGAGATAGAGGGTGCGCCGCGACTGACGAAGTGCGAGGGACGCCGCCACCATGGGGAACGCGGCGTAGCCACCCACCGACACCACGGCGCGCGGACGTAACACCAGCGTCGAAATGACCGCACGCCCGAACGCCACAAGCAGACGCATCAGCGAAAGAGCATTTTGTGCGACGGCGGTGGGATGAATCGAACGCCGTAGCCCGCGACCCGGTAACAAGACGAGTCGTTCGTCTCTATCGCGAAGCAGCACCGACTCTTGACCTCGACGAGAGCCGACAAAAATAATTTCATCGGGTGAGACCCCGCGTTCCCGAAGAGCGTCGGCGATAGCCACCATGGGCATGATGTGTCCGCCGGTGCCGCCACCCGTGATCACTATGGGGCGTGGCACGACTACGACCGCCGCACGATGTTTTTCATCACGGACCGGAACGCGACTCCCCCTGACCGGCGTACGCCTTGATGGGCCGCAATATTCACGAGGAGACCCACGAGACTCATGTTCATCACCATTGCCGTGCCGCCGTACGAGACGAATGGGAGTGGGATACCGGTCACGGGGAAGATTCCCACCGCCTGGGCGATGTTGATGAGAGCTTCGGCACCCAACCAGACGGTGCCGCCCACTGCAATCAGACGTGACGTCATGTCGCGCGTCTGCATCGCCGACTGACCACAGAAGTAAATGAGGTAACAGAAAAGACCGACGATGACGGTAACGCCAATAAATCCAAACATCTCGCCAATCACGCTGATGATGAAGTCCGTGTGCGCATTCGGCAAGAATCCCCACAGTGATCGGGCCCGGGCGGGCCCCGTACCAACGAGGCCGCCGGAGCCCATTCCGATGCGCGCTTGATTGACTTGATAGCACGCAACCTGTGGATCGCAGTAGGACGAGACGTAGAGGTTCATCAGTCGTGATCGTTGGTAGGGCTGCACGATGAGTGACGCGACACCTCCTACCACCGCAATCAGTAGTGCGCGCTGGAGGTAGTAGCCCTCAAGACCCCACGTCCACATAATCGCGAACGAAATGAGCCCCACCACAATGGACGTCCCCAAGTCAGGTTGGAGCACGATAAAACCCAAGCCAACGAGTGAGGCGAGCCACACCACGAGGGGGTGGTACCGCGACGAGTAGCGAGCGAGCGCATACGGCAGGCCCACGCACACGGCAAACTTATAGATCTCCGAGGGTTGCACAGTAATACTCCCCAGGCGAATCCATCGCGTTGAACCATTGGCCTCGGCCCCAATGAGAGCCACGGCAAAGAGCGCGAAGAGCGCGCCACCAAAGATGATCGGCGTAATTATCGCAAGCTGTCGTTGCGTCACGAGGAAAAAGAATGCGAAGCCCATGACGCCAAACATCACGTAGACCGTCTCTCGAAGAAGGAAACCGAGCATCGATTGGCCCGTGGAACCGAGCGATGGTCCGATGGTCATCGAGACCACGGAAATGCCAATGGCGAGCAAGAGAGCCGCGGCCACGAGGAGATTACGAGCGACCCGCTCGGGATTCATGGTCGTTGACACGTCACTCACTGGATTACCTGCGCAATCTTGACGAAGTCGCCGTAGAACAGCCCTAGGCCGAGCGCGGCGAGTAATCCCGCCAAAATCCAGAATCGAATCAAGATCGTCGTTTCGGGCCACCCCAACATCTCAAAGTGGTGATGAATGGGGGCAATCTTGAAGATGCGACGACCAAAGAGACGAAAGCTCAGCACCTGCAGCATGACCGAAACTGTCTCAACGACAAACAGTCCACCAATAATGATGAGCAACAGGTCGAGATTCATCAAGGCGCACAGTGCTGCTAAAGATGCTCCGATCGAGAGTGAACCGGTATCCCCCATGATGATGCGTGCCGGTGCGGCATTCCACCAGAGAAAGCCGAGGCAACCGCCGACGAGAGCCACTGCCACGAGGGCGAGGTCGAGGGCTGCCGGAAGGTTGTAGAGGTTTTGACTGAAACTATGACGAAACTGCCAGTACCCAATGATGGAGAGCACGCCGAAACAAAAGGTGCTCGACCCTGCCGCCAATCCATCCAGGCCGTCCGTCAAGTTCACGGCGTTCGACGTCGCGGTCAACATAAACACCGCCAGTAGCGACCAGCCAACGGCACCCAGTTCCCAGCCCGGGAAATCTAAACGCGTGAAGGACAACGTCGTGCTCGTATGCGCCCACGCAACGGCACCGTAGGCAAACGCTCCGCCGATTGCTAATTGGCCGATGAACTTTGCGCGCTTGTTCAGTCCACGATTGCGACCACGTCGAATAGAGATGATGTCGTCAAGAAATCCAAGTAGCGCGGCGGAGATCATTACCGCCACGACCAAGAGACCAGAGCGAGAAAAAGCCACGGATGTCCCGAGGTGTCCGGCGACGTAACCCACGGCGGCGGCGGCCACGATGGCGATACCGCCCATTGTGGGGGTCCCATCTTTGGCTAAATGATTCTGAGGTAAGTCATCGCGTACTTTTTGTCCGTATCTCCGGGCTCGAAGAAACTTCAAAAGTAGGGGCGTTCCGAAGAGCGACAGAAGAAATGCGACGCCTCCCGCTTCCATCAGACTTAACACACTGTCTCCTTACCGACGACCAAAGAGCTCTTGAGCAACAACAACATCATCAAAGTCGACCACACTCCCCTTGGTTTCCTGCGTCTTTTCGTGACCCTTTCCCGCGATGACCACGGCATCGTGAGAAGTTGCCAGATCTCGCG
>JAGWWX010000050.1 GCA_018970215.1 Acidobacteriota bacterium
GAATCCGTGAACGGCCGACCCCTCCTACGACGAAGCGTCGACTCTCGCAAAGACCAGAGTTACGTGCTGGGCTACTTACGCGCCGACGCACTCTCCATGCTGTTGTTGCCGGTGGGGCACATGACGAAAGATCTCGTGCGCCTCGAGGCGGAGCGTCTCGGTCTTCGCACGTGGAACAAGCCCGATTCGCAAGACGTGTGCTTCATCGAAGCGAGTGCCGGTCGCGAGGCCTTTCTTGGCCAGCGCATTCAACTCACGCCCGCGCGCGTTCGTGATCGGGTCACGGGTCGCGAGATGGGAACTCTCAGCGCGGCGCAACTCGTCACCGTGGGGCAGCGACGTGGCTTGGCCACCGGCGTTGACGGTGAACGTCGATTTGTGGCGTCGGTCGACGTCTCGTCCGGCGTGGTGGAAGTCGATCGTCTCGAGGCAATCATGGTGAACGAAATTCGACTCGTACCATCGACCATGACGTTCCCGTATGAGGGGCTTACCGACGGGGAAAAAGTGATCACGCAGTGGAGCGCCCACGGCGTACCGGCCCCCCTGCGATTTGATGCGCAACGACACGCACTGGTGAGCGACGAACCGATACGACCCGTGGCGGCGGGGCAGTCTGTTGTTTTTTACGACGACACCAATACCTGGGTGCGCGGCGCGGCGCGGGTGGACCGCTAGTGGACGTCAGGGATCGCGCTGCGGCGCTCCGCCGCGAGATCGCCGAACACGCACATCACTACTTCGTCAACGATGCGCCGGTTATTCCGGACGCCGATTACGACGCGCTCGTCAAAGAGTTACAGCGTCTCGAAGCGGATCACCCCGAGCTTCTCGACGCCGACTCGCCGACCCTGGCGGTGGGAGCCGACGTCTCCACCCTCTTTGCTCCCGTGACGCACGCAGTTCCCATGCTGAGCCTGGACAACGTTTTTGATGAGGCGGAGCTTCGAGAGTGGGTCGAGAGGGTCCAGAAGGGAGTCGGTCACCAGGAGGTGGCCTACTCGGTGGAGCCCAAGATTGATGGCTTGGCGCTCACCGTGACGTACGTCAACGGCGAATTCGTCCAAGCCGCGACCCGTGGTGATGGGCGCACGGGTGAAGACGTGACGGCCAACGTTGCGACGATGGCGTCCGTTCCCCGCCGCCTCCCCCTGACCTCGTTAGGTCGAGTTGATGTTCGTGGAG
This sequence comes from Acidobacteriota bacterium, assembly GCA_018970215.1. Classification (GTDB taxonomy): domain Bacteria; phylum Actinomycetota; class Acidimicrobiia; order Acidimicrobiales; family RAAP-2; genus RAAP-2. The sequence continues at coordinate 1,186 of JAGWWX010000050.1, forward strand.
AAGTCTTCATACGTTCCGACGACTTTGCTGCGCTCAACCAACGTCAGACCGCGGCCGGCGAAAAGCTCTTTGCGAATCCGCGCAATACCGCGGCCGGCTCTCTTCGTCAGAAGGACCCACAGGCGACAGCGCAGCGACCGTTGCAGTTCTTGGCGTACCAAATGGTGGTCGTGGACGGTCACGAAGAGTTGGCGTCGTTGACGCGTCACGCCGACGTACTGCGCTATCTCAACGAGTGGGGTTTTCTCACGGCACCGAGCACTCGGCTCGTTGTCGGTGAGGCCGAACTCTACGAAGCCGCGCAGTGGTTCGAAGCCCATCGACACGACCTGCCCTACGAGATTGACGGCGTCGTTATCAAGGTCGACGATCTCCTCGACCGTGAGCGACTCGGTACTACGTCGCGCGCTCCGCGCTGGGCAATCGCGCGCAAACTGCCTCCCGAAGAGTGCACAACGAAACTTCTTTCCATTGATGTATCGATTGGACGCACGGGACGCGCCACACCGTACGCCGTGCTGGAACCCGTCGTTGTCGCCGGCTCAACGGTCTCTCTCGCGACATTGCATAACGAGGATCAAGTGCGCCTCAAGGATGTTCGGCCCGGTGACGTCGTCATCGTCCGAAAGGCCGGTGACGTCATTCCCGAGATTGTGGGTCCAGTCCTTACCAAGGGGCAGCGTCGACGGGCGCCGTGGGAGTTTCCTTCCCACTGTCCCGAGTGCCACGGGGAGTTTGTGCGACGAGGCGAAGAGTCCGATACCTACTGCAGCAATCCCGCGTGTCCGGCGCAAACACGTGCGCAGATTGAACACTTTGCGTCACGTAACGCCATGGACATTGAAGGCCTCGGGGAACAACGAGTGGTGCAGCTCTTGTCAGAGGGTCTTATCCGCGACGTTGCGGATCTCTACGATCTTCGCGTCGAGTCTCTCGCCCAGTTAGAAGGCATGGGCGAACTCTCGGCCACGAGCCTGGTACGTGCCATTCACGCCAGCTGTGGCCAACCCCTCAGTCGACTTCTCATCGGACTCGGCATTCGACACGTCGGACCCGTGGCCGCACGCGCGCTCGCCCACCACTTCGTGACGTTAGAAAAACTTCGCCACGCCTCAAGTGATGACGTGGGGTCACTGCCGGGAGTCGGCCCCGTGATCGCGGCGAGTGTGGTGACGTTTATGGAGGACATCGACAATCGTCGACTGCTCGACCGACTGCTCGCGGCCGGTGTCGTGGGTGCAGAGCCGCTGGTGGCAAACGACACGCCCGCGACCTTGACCGGTAAGGCCGTCGTCGTCACGGGAACGCTCGATGGCTACAGCCGCGACGAGGCGGAAGAGGCCATTGTGCAACGAGGTGGCACCTCACCGGGCAGTGTGTCCAAAAAGACCTTCTGCGTGGTCGTGGGCGAGTCGCCGGGCGCGAGCAAGGTCACCAAGGCGACGGAGCTCGCCATACCGATTGTTCCCCACGAGAGATTCTCCGAACTACTGGAGACGGGTGAAATTCCTACGTAGGCGCGATTCGGTGGCGGTTTGTATCGTAGGGACGTCATGAGCGCTCCCTTTTCTCCCGGCGACACCCTGGCCGGTCGCTATCGACTCACCGCGCTCGTCCAATCCTCGCCGACCGCCGACATTTTTCTCGCCGACGATCTCTCATTGACGCGACCCGTAGCGATTCACGCACTGCCGCACGCCCTCGCAAATGACACGCAGTTCCTCGCGGCCTTCCGTGACGAAGCGACGAAGGTGGCGGCTCTCAATCACCCACACATTCTGCGGGTCTACGACTGGGGTGAGGAGGCTGGCGGGGCGTACCTCGTTACCGAGTATCCGACCGGGGGATCATTACGTCAACGCCTCGATACTCACGTTGTCCAGAGTGAGACGGATGTTGCGCTTTGGGGACTAGAGATTGCCGATGCGTTGGCGTACGCCCACGCCCGTGATGTCGTGCACGGGGCGTTATCACCGCTCACCATTCATTTTGATGGCGAGAATCGCGCCAAGCTGGCGGACTTAGGTGTGGCGGCGGCAATTGCGCGCTCGTACGTCGGCCCGACTACCGATGTGCGCTACGCCTCGCCCGAGCAAGCGCAGCGACAGACCGTGACGGGTGCTACCGATGTCTACGCGCTCGCTCTCATCATGTACGAAGCCCTCACGGGTGAGATCGCCCACCAACGAACGTCGCCGTACGAAACGTTGACTGCGCGTGTTGGAGCACCACTGCCGCAACACGCCAAGATTCGCGCTCTCGATATGGTGCTCGCCCAGGCCGGCGCGCACGACCCCCAGTATCGTCTCGACGCCGCCACGATGACGTCGCGACTCCAGGCCGTGGCGGGGTCGCTCACCGTTCTCTCGGCCTCGGCGCCCCCGCCGGTTTCTATCGTGACGCCTCGACCAACGCCACCAAAGAAGAACCTGGGATTTCAAGTGCCGAGTGCCGACGCGTTGCGTACGGCGACACCACCACCTCCGCCACCCGCCACGCTGACGGAGGGCATCGACTCCGTGCGAGCAACGGGAGATCACCACCTACTGCCTCGACCCGCCACGGAGACGCGACCAATCTCACCGACACGCCGTCGCCGTCTCATTCGTACAGTGGCCGGTGTATTCGTGCTGGCGGTGGGCATCACCGTGGGTGGTGGCTACGGAATGGGTTGGTTCACCCCCACGCACCCCATGCCGACCATTACGGGCCTCACGCAAGAGTCGGCTCTCGGAGCACTGAGTCCACTCAAGGTGACGTTGAAAATTACCGGACACTCGTACTCCACCACGGTGACCGAGGGTCTCATCGCGACGCAGTCTGTCGAGGCCGGCATTGCGGTGAAAGAGGGTAGTGAGGTCGACGTCACGATCTCGCAAGGGGCCGCACCGGTGACGATACCGACGACCATCATTGGGTCGGACTGCGCCGTGGCGACGTCAATGCTCGCGACCGTGAATGTCACCGCAGCGTGTCCCTCATCCGCGGCCGTTGTCTCAACGTCGGTGCCCAAGGGTCGCGTCGTGCGCGTTCGCTATAACGGCACGGTCAATCCTCCGTCGGTGCCCGCCGGCTCGACCGTCATCTTGGTTCTCAGTGCCGGTTCGACGGCGCCGCCGTCCACGACCACAACGTCGACGGTGCCACCGAACGGACACCAGCCCCGCGTTATGCCAAATCTCGTCGGCGCCTCGAAGGCGGCCGTGTACGCAAAGATGAAGGAACTACAGCTGTACTTCGTCACCCACGGACCCGGCTCGAACGACGCGACGTGGACCTCGGTGGTCGCACAGTCACCGGTCCCGGGTAAGTACATTGCGTGGCACGGCACCGTTCACTTGCAGGTGAAGAAGTGAGCACCTGTGACCTCTGCGAGGCAGCAGTCATCACGCAGCGCTACTTCGCGGATGACGTGTGTTGGATTGCTGACTGCGAAATCTGTCTCGTGCCCATGGTCGTGTGGGTGGAGCACAGTCCCACGCCACCCGAGGACATCAAGGCCGATCTGCACGCGAAGTTGGCGGCCGTTGCGGACCCACTCTTTGGCGACGGCGGGTGGAAAATCGATGATCACATGCGCAATATTCCCGACCACTATCACGCCCACGCCCGCCCGCCACAGTTCTGGCTGCGCTGAGACGAAATAGGCCTCACCGTCTCACGGTAAGGTTTTCCTAGTTCGAGATGGAGGAACTATGGGAGCCCTAGACGGTCGTATTTGCATTATCACCGGTGCCGGTCGTGGTATTGGACGTGAGCACGCACTGCTATTTGCCGCGGAAGGCGCAAAGGTTGTGGTGAACGACTTAGGCGGCTCGCTGGATGGCTCGAGTGGAGAGGGAACTCCCGCCGAGCAAGTCGTTGCCGAGATCAAGGCCCTGGGTGGCGACGCAGTCGCGAACCACGACAACATCGCCGACTGGGACGGCGGACAGCGCCTCATCAACACCGCGATTGAAACCTTCGGCGATCTTCACGTCTTGGTGAACAACGCCGGCATTCTTCGCGACCGAGTCCTCGTGAACCTGTCCGAAGAAGACTGGGATGCCGTTATCAACGTTCACCTCAAAGGTCACTTCGTTCCCACGCGTCACGCGGCCGCCTACTGGCGTGAACAGGCAAAGGCCGGTAAGGAAGTCAAAGCATCGATCATTAACACGAGCTCGACGTCGGGCTTGATTGGCAATGTCGGACAGTCGAACTACGGAGCGGCGAAGTCGGGAATCGCCTCCTTTACCGTCATCATCGCCGAGGAGTTGGCGCGGTACGGCGTCCGGGCAAACGCCATCGCCCCCGCCGCTCGAACCCGCATGACGGAGTCAACGCCGGGTCTCTCTGACGTCGTGAAGGCGCCGACCGACGCCGCCACCTTTGACGCGTGGGACCCCGCCAACATCTCTCCGCTCGTGGCAACCCTGGCGATGGAGAACTGCACCGCCAACGGTCAGGTGTTCTTCGTGCAGGGTGGAACCGTCCGTCGGTTCCAGAACTGGACGATGCAAGAGACTCTGGAGAAGAAGGAGCGGTGGGCCGTCGCCGACCTCGCCGCGGAGCTGCCCAAGCTGATCAAGTGACCAACGACGAGGTCCGTAAGGATCTCCGAGAAGATCCCGACTCGCTACTGAGTCCAACGAGCGACCCCGGTGGCGTTGCGTTTGGTGCTCTTGGCGCCGAAGCGGGGAGTGATCTGAACTGGTTCAAGATGGTGCGCCATCGGGTGCAGTCGCGCGCCGCCACGTCGTCAAAGTATCCATGGTGGGTTCTCTGGAGTCTCCTCGCGGGACTGCTGGCGCTGAACTTCACCTTCACCGTTTTTATCGTCGACCTTCCTGATGTGGCGCGAGAGTTTCACACCACCCAAGGAGTCTTAACGTGGACGATGGTCGGTCCGCTTCTCGCGAACGGGCTCGCCGCACCAATCTTCGGCAAGGCCGGCGACATTCTGGGCCACCGACGCCTGTATCTCTTTGGTCTCGCGGGCGCCGGAGTATCTGCCGTTCTCACGGCGCTCGCTCCGAACGTCGTGATGCTGCTCGGTGCTCGCACCCTGGATGGAATTCAAGCGGCCGCGACGGGCACCGCGTCCGGCGCACTGATCAACTTGGTCTTTAAACCCGAAGAGCGCGTGAAGGCGATGGGGTGGTGGAGTCTGATCGGTGCCGGTGGCCCCGTCATTGGTGTCACCATTGGTTCGCCGATCATCGCCGTGTGGGGCTGGCGAGCACTCTTTTGGGCTCAGTTAGTCCTTATTGCCGTGGCGATGATTGTGGTCTCGACGGTGCTGCCACGTCGTCGGGGAACACCCGAAGAGGAGGCACGGGCCAAAGAGAAGGCTCGGCGGGACTTTCGCGAGATGGACTGGATCGGGAGCTGGACGTTGTCGTTCTCGGTGACGGCCTTGATGCTGGGGCTCTCCTTTGGTGGACGCGTGGGTTGGACCAGTCCGCTGTGCATGGTGAGTTGGATCGTGACCGTTCTCGGGATCACGATTTTCATCGTGCGAATACGTACTGCTGAGCGCCCATTAATTCCACCGCACTACTTCGTGACGCGTAACTTCGTCTGGCCCATGGTGGTGCGAGCGAGCGCGAACTTCTCTTATTTCGGTGGATTCTTCCTCTTTCCCATTCTCATGGAGCGTGGTTTTGCCTACTCGGTCGGTGAGGTCGGGGCCATCTCAATTGCTCGCCCCTTGACGTTCTCCATCTGTTCGCCGATTGCCGGGTATATCGCCGTTCGGATTGGGGAGAAGACCAGCGCAATCTTTGGCATGATCTTTCTCACGTCGTCGATGGGGATGTTTGCCCTCCTGCATCCCTCCACGGGTGCGTGGTACGTGATTATTGCCCTGTCACTCTCGGGATTGGGAATGGGTGTGGCGATGCCGAGCTCGTCGGCCATCATGAGTCACGCGGTGAAGTCCAACGAGTTCGGCGTGATGTCCGCTGCTCAGATGTTGGCGATGCAGGTCGGCGAAGTCGCGGGTATTCAAGTGATGGAGACTCTTCAATCAACACTCGCTCGCCGTCGAGGGTTACAAGATGCTCTCGCCGGGAATCCGCAACTCCTCGCCACGTTTCACTGGCCGTTCGTCGTCGGTGGGGCCGTTGGCTGTCTAGGTATCGTCGGCGCCTTCTTCTATAAGCAGTTCGAACGACCGCCTAGGCGGTGATGTCGCGCAGGGCCGCGATGACCGCGTCGGCGCGCGGGTCGGGTGCTTGGTTTTGCAGAGCGACGAGTTTGCTCATGTCGCCTTCCACCCGAATCTTGCCGGCCATGAATGCGGACATAACGGCCTGTGATTGGCCGTCGATCAACAGAGCCTTGGCCGTAGCCCACGCGATCGTGATGGAGATGTGCGGCGTCGGGTGATGCGACGCTTCGAGGGCGAGTGGTCCCGCGTCCGTGTTGAGGTGAGCCAGCAGACTGCCCTCCTGAAAGGGAACATCGGTGACGGTGAGGTTCATGACGAGGCTCACGGGAGCCGGCCCGACGTCACCGAGCCCTTCACGAATTTCGTGCGCCGCGGCAATCCAGTCGGGGCTGAGGAATTCATACGCCATTTACCACTCCACTACGTCTCGTCTGTGGTGAGGGTAGTGGTGGCGGGTAGGCTCACTGACCATGACCACCTCCATCATGCCCGGTTGTGAGCCCTTTTCCGCCTCGGGGAGCCGTCACGGCGTCCTCGTACTCCACGGATTTACGGGTAATCCCCAGTCAATGCGTCCGCTCGCCGAAGCTCTCGCGAACGCGGGCTACACCGTGGAGTTGCCCCGTCTTCCTGGACACGGGACGACCGTTGAGGACATGATGACCACGGACTGGTCCGACTGGTCCGCCGCGGCTGACGCCGCCTACGAAGAGTTAGCGACCCGTTGCGACCGCGTGGCCGTCGTAGGACTTTCTATGGGTGGGGGGCTCACGGCACACGTTGCCGAAGGGCACCCAGACGTGGCGGGACTCGTGTTCATCAACGCCCTCGTCAAGCCACCGGCCCCCGAACTTCGTAGTGGATTAGACGATCTTCTGGCTGCGGGCGTCGAGACGATGGAGTCCATTGGTTCGGACATCAAGAAAGAGGGCAACAAGGAGGCGTCGTACGATGCCACACCGCTCGCCTGTGCGAAGAGTCTCTTTGACGGTATCGACACCGTCTGGAGTCGATTGAGCGAGATCAGCGCTCCGACGTTGATTCTCTCGAGTCGCGAAGATCACGTCGTCACGTCGGACAACTCCGAAGACCTCGCGCGCACGGTGACCGGACCCGTGGAGCACGTGTGGCTGGAGGACAGTTATCACGTGGCGACGTTGGACAACGATGCACCACTCGTCGAAGCGCACACTTTGCGCTTTCTCGACTCCGTTTTTGGCGCATGAGCAGCCCGCTGACTCGAGATGACGTTGCGAAGGTCGCCGCCCTGGCCCGACTTCGCCTGACTGATGACGAGCTCGATACATTTACCGAACAGCTCAGCAAAGTGCTCGGTCACGCGGCGGACTTGAACTCACTACCTCTTGACGGCGTCGCGCCGACGGCGCACCCCTTCGGTCTGCTGAACGTGACACGCCCCGACGTCGTGGTCCCCAGCATCGACCGTGATGCCGTTCTCGCCGCGGCGCCCGATGCGCAAGACGGGCGTTTCGGAGTGCCGCGCATCGTGGGGGAGGCACCGTGACGACCGCGGCGGAAATTGCGAACCGTGTCCGTGCGGGCGAGTCCGCTCACACTTTTCTCGACAGCGCCCTGGCGTCAATTGCGGCGCGTAACGAAGAACTGAACGTTTTTCTGTACGTCGACGAAGTCGGGGCGCGAGCCGCCGCCGACGCCGTCGACGCCGCTGTTCGTCGCGGTGACGATCCCGGAACGCTGGCGGGAGTACCGATTGCGCTGAAGGACAATCTCTGCACCACCGGAATCCCGACGACGTGTAGTTCCAAGATCCTCGACGGCTGGCGTCCACCGTACGACGCGACCGTCGTCGAGCGACTCCGTGCGGCGGGTGCGATTTCAGTCGGTAAGACGAAC
>JAGWWX010000051.1 GCA_018970215.1 Acidobacteriota bacterium
TGCCGTCCGCCAATATTCGTCTGACGAGCGGTGACACGACGGTGCTAGGTCCCTCAACGTTCGTAGATTTTGGCGCACTGGTCGACGGGGCCTCCGCGATGGGAGCGGAGTGCGAAGGTGTTGAGGCGGAAGGCGACGGGGCAGCCGGCGCTGGTGATGACGAGCCATCGAGCTCACCGATCACGGCAACAACGGCACCAACGTTGACCGTGTCACCCTCGTGAGCGAGGATTTTGAGCAGGACGCCGTCGGCGGGTGAGGGCAGCTCGGAGTCCACCTTGTCCGTCGAGATTTCAAACAATGGTTCGTCGCGAGCGACCATGTCGCCTACGTTCTTCATCCACCGCGTGATGATGCCCTCGGTAACGGACTCTCCCAGTGATGGCAGCGTGACATCAGCCAACGTGAATACCTCGTCCCGCGAGGGCCAAAAGGGTCTCCCCGAATGTTTCCGACAGTGAGGGATGCGGTTGGATGAGCTGTGCCGCTTCCGACGCCGTGGCTTCCCAGTTCACCGCGAAGTAGCCCGCGCCGAGCTGCTCGGTCACCCATGGACCCGCCATGTGAACTCCCAGCAGTTGACCGGCCGAACCGTCGGGTCGCCGTTCGGCGATGATCTTCACCACCCCATCGGTGTCACCGATGATGCGCGCCCGACCATTACCGGCAAAGGGATCCTTCTTGACAACAACGTCATAACCACGCTCTTTCGCTGCCGCTTCAGTGAGCCCACAGAACGCGACTTCGGGATTCGAGTAGATCGCCCACGGCACACGGTCGTAGTTCACCGGTGTCACTTCTTCACCCAAAATTGTCTTAATTGCGACAACCGCTTCCGCGAAGCCCACGTGGGCCAACTGGGGCGTTCCCGCGACGACGTCACCCACGGCGTAGACATTCTCGGCAGACGTTCGCATGAACTCGTCCGCGACAATGAATCCTCGCTCGTCAAGCGTCACATTCACACCGTCAGCCACGAGTCCCTCCGTGCGCGGGCGACGGCCAACGGAGACCACGATCATGTCGGTTTCAATGTCATCGGCACCGTCGAGGTGCAGTGTGGTGCGCTTCTTCTTGGGCGTATGACCCGTGACAACTGCCGATGTCACGATGTTGATGCCACGCTTTTTAAAGGCACGCTGCACCACCGAGGCGACTTCAGAGTCGCATCCGGTCAAGATCGACGGAAGACCCTCGACAATCGTGACCTGACTACCCATATCGGCGAGCATTGAGGCAAACTCGCAACCAATCGCACCCCCGCCGATGACAACTGCCCTTTCGGGCAGGGACGTCAGGGACAAGAATTCGTCGGACGTGAGAACTAACGAGCCGTCAACGTCAAAACCTGGCAACGTTCGTGGCACCGAGCCCGACGCCAAGATTACCGATCGACCTACCAATGTCGTGCCGTGGTTGTCACCATCACTGATGGTGACGGTGTTGTCAGCACCCAGTTGACCAGTGCCGTCGAACACCTCAATCTTTCGACCCTTCAGAAGCCCTGTCAGACCTTTGTGGAGGGTATCTACGACGTCGTTCTTTCGAGATTGACTGACGGAAAAATCAACGGTTGGTGTACCGGCACTAATGCCGAACTGCGCCGCGTGTTCAAATGTTCGACGAACGTGAGCCGTCTCGAGAAACTCCTTCGCAGGGATACATCCCCGATGGAGGCATGTGCCACCTACCTTGTCCCGTTCGACGATGGCAATGGAGAGACCCGCAGCCGCGCCGTAGAGGGCGGCGGCGTAGCCCCCAGGGCCTCCGCCGATAATGACGACATCAAACTGTTGAGGGGCGGAAGCCACGTTGCATCCCTTCATCCTTGAAGAACGCTGAAATCCTAATGAAAAATGAACGGGTTTCAGCCGGCGAATCGTCCGCCACCGGCGTCGGCTGCCGCGGTGGCGAGTGCATCGACAAACTCGTTCATCCGGTCCCCCGAATGCCCTTTCACCCACCGGAAAGTCACGGTTCGTGGAGCGTCGAGAGTCAACTCGAACAGTCGTTCCCAGAGGTCGCGATTGGCAACCGCCTGACCTTGGGAGTTCTTCCATCCGCGACGGAGCCATCCCACGTGCCAACGATCGTGAAAGCACTTGACGACGTAATTGGAGTCCGACACGATCTCCACATCACCTTCAGGGGTCGCCGCAAGGGCTTCGATAACAGCGAGGAGCTCCATCCTTTGATTGGTGGTGTGTTCATCGTGCCCCGACGCGAATCGGTCGACACTCTCAGCCCACGCCCAACCTCCCGGTCCGGGATTACCCCGACAGGAACCATCGGTGTGAATAACAGTGGTCACGGTGTATGTGTCGTCCAGGCGTCAGGGTCCGTAGTGAACTGGGTCACCGCCTGCGGCAAGGTTCCTTGGGCCACATCGGCCACGGTCACATGCTCGAGAACGAGGCGCAGCGATGCCCGCACAGCAATCCAAACCTCCTGGAGGGGCTGCGCCACACCGGCGTAGTCCAACTCCTCCGGTCGATTGCCGCGGACCCCCGCCATGGGCCCCCCCATGACACGAAGGACTCGAGCGAGAGTGATGTCGTCGGCCGGACGCGCCAGCTTGAATCCACCGGCCGCGCCGCGCTGGGACACGACGAGCTCAGCGCGCCGAAGGTCTGACAAGATTGCGCCGAGAAATTTCGGCGGCAAATTTTGTTCTTCGGCGAGTTGTGTCGCACTCATCGGCGTTGCCGAGCGCGCGAGACTCAACAGGGCGCGAATGGCGTAGTCGGCTTTCGCCGGAATCTGCATATCTCTATTGTGCCGTGGTCGAAAGGTCGAGGACCGTGAGGTCGGGACCTGCCACGATGTTGCCGGAGAAATACTGTCGCGCGGCACTCGCCCACTCCAGCTCGGTGCCCTGAAATGGAGCCGGCACGTAGTGGGTCAGCACGAGGTGTGCGACGCCGGCTCGCGCTGCCGTCTGCGCGGCCTGCACCACCGTCGAGTGGTAGTCCAGAATGTCCTGCAGACGAGGATTAGGAATCGCGGCCACCAGATCCTCGCGGACCACTGTCTGCACGTAGGCGTCTGCTCCCGCCGTGAGGGCATCGAGACTCTCGCACGGAACACCGTCGCCCGCCATTACGACCGTGTGTGTTCCATCGGACACGCGAAACGCCACGGTGGGTTCGACGGGACGGTGATCGGTGGAGCCGACCACAAAGGACATCTCTCCCAGTGTGAACGTCTGCCCCGGCAAGACTTCCGTCACAACCACGGACGGCGCAGTGTGCAGATCGTCGTGATGCGCCACGCGGTAGCCGATGTCCGGAGCGAGCATGTCAAGTGCTGCGCTCACCACACGTTGCGTTCCCGGAGGGCCGAAGATTGGCAGTTCGGCGCCGGGGCCGCTCATCACCCAGTGCGTGGTGATGACGTCATTCAGATCGCTGATGTGATCGGAGTGCAGATGCGTCAGGACCACGCCACGAAGAAAAGCGGGGAATACACCTGCTGCGACGAGGCGCTGGACCACACCACGACCGGCATCCACCAGGACGAGGTCGCTACCCGAGGTCAGGAGTGAACTCGGCCCCGCTCGATGGGGGTCGGGAATGGGAGATCCAGTTCCTAGCAAAGTGATCTTCATCGCGCTCCTTCAGACGAGTATGAACCCTAGGCGATAGACGTAGGGTGAATTCGTGACGTCACTCGCACATCGGCGCCTGTACCTCTGCGTGGGACTTCGCGACGACATGTCCACTTTTCTCCCAGCCGTCCTGCGCGGTGGCGTCTCCGTGGTGCAGATTCGTGAGAAGGCGGCTACCCGCGAGGCCATCGCACAGGGCGCGGCACTCATGCAGAAGGTGTGTCGAGAGTTTGACGTCCCCTTCATAGTGAACGACGATCCCACACTCGCCTACGACCTCGCAGCCGACGGCGTGCACGTAGGACAAGACGACACGTCGGTCGCGACGTGTCGCGAAATTCTGGGCGACGCAGCAATTATTGGACTCTCCACGCACGCACCCGCGGAGTTTGCCGCCGCACTCAACGAACCTGTCGACTACCGATCGGCGGGACCGATCGTGCCGACTCCGACAAAAGCAGGTCGTCCCGGTACGGGTATTGACTACGCCGTCGCATGTCAAAGGACGTCAGATCAACCCGTCTACGTCACCGGGAGCGTTGACGTCGACACCTTGCCGGCGCTTCGCGAGGCGGGTCTTACCCACTTTGTCGTCGTCCGGGCACTAACGACAGCGCGCGATCCCGAGGATGCGGCACGGCGCCTCTCCGAGGCGATCCTTGCTCGTCCTTAGTGGCGGTCCATCCACCCGACGAGCGTGGCAACCATTCGCGGATCGGCCCGCAACCAGTGGCCCGCCCCCTGAATAATCCGCAGTTCCGCGTGTTCTCCGGCCGCCGCAAATAACGCACGCGCATTTTCCACCGGCACCTCGCGGTCGTCGGCGCCGTGCCCAATCAACAAACGTCGTGGTGGAACTTTCGCAATTGCTTCGCATGGGTTCAAGGCCATGACGCCATCACGCAACTGTGACGGCGACGGCAGTGGCTGACTTTTTTCGACCACACCCGCTCGCGACACCCGGGCGTGAAAACTGTCCGCACTGCCGCACCACGAGGCCAAATCAGCGGAGGTGGCAAACGTCGCCACACCCCTCACCCGTTCATCATCGGCGGCCACGCGCAACGCCAGGCAACCACCCAGTCCAAATCCCGCGAGAGATAGCGGACGATCGTGGTCGTACAGTCGCTCGACCATCACGGCCAGGTCAGACCGCCACTGGGGTCCGCTGAAGGTGCCCGTCGCATCCCCCACTCCCGACATCGTTCCAGAGGCGACGGTCCAACCTGATTCATGCGAAATTTGCTCGGCCAATTCAGGCAACATGCCCGCTGCAGTTCTCCCCATACCGAGGATCATTGGCAGGCCGTGCACTAACAGCAGCGTGCGAGGTACGGGATTTCGATTTTCTGGTCGAACGATATGGAGATCAATCTCCGACGTTCCGCTCTGCAGTCGCTCGTGCGTCTGCACTGAATTTAGATACCGAGCAAGTTCGCCAGAATCTCACGATGGTACGTCGGGTCACCGAGGAGAAGCTCACCACTCTTGGCCCGCTTGAAGTACAAGTGCGCGTGGTGCTCCCAGGTAAAGCCAATGCCTCCGTGAATTTGAATGTTCTCACCGGCGCAGTGAAAAAACGCCTCAGAGCAGAACGACTTCGCGAGACTGGCCGCAATTGCGAGATCGTCATTGTCTTCTTGTGCACAGTACGCCGCGTAGTAGGCGGCCGACTTCGCCGACTCCACCTCAAGCAACATGTCAGCGGCCTTGTGCTTAATTGCCTGGAACGATCCGATAGGACGTCCAAACTGCACGCGCTCTTTGGCGTACGCCACCGCATTGTCAAGGCAACGCTGCGCTCCACCGGTCTGCTCGGCCGCTAACAACGTGGCGGCCCGCTGCAGCGTCTTCGCGATGCCCGCCGCCGCACCGCCGTCAGCGCCAATAAGGCGTGCGGGGGTCGCGTCGAACTCAAGGCGACTCTGCTTGCGTGTCTGATCCATCGTTGGCAGAAGTTCCTTCTTCAGACCCGTTGCGTTACCGTCCACGGCGAACAGAGATAGACCCTTCGACGTCTTGGCCGTGACGAGAATGAGGTCAGCGGTACTGCCGTCTAAGACATAGTTCTTGACACCCGAAATCGTGTAGCTATCGCCACTACCCGTTGCCGTCGTCGTCGTCGACTCTGGCGCCCAGTCACCACTGTCGTCGGTCAACGCCAGTGTGGCAATTGTTTCGCCGGCAGCAATGCCGGGGAGATACGTCTGCTTCGCCGCGTCGTCACCGGATGTCAACAGAGCATTCGCAGCGAGAGCCACCGTTGAGAAGTACGGCGCACACAGCAATGCGGCACCCATCTCTTCAAAGACGACGTACTGTTCGACGGGGCCAAAACCCTGTCCGCCGAACTCTTCGGGAATGCCGAGCGCCTGGAGACCCAGCTCCTCAGCCATCTGCTTCCACACCGCCTTGTCGTAGCCTTCGGGCGTCGCCATGAGGTCGCGGACGGCCGTCTCGGGTGATTTGTCATCCAGAAAGCGGCGCACCATCTTGCGCAGTTCGTCTTGCTCTTCGGTGAATCCAAAGTTCATGGTTAGTCCTCGACAATGTGGTCCAGTTGGCTTCTTTGAGACTAGCGAATTACCGGCGCCGTCCCGTCTGGCATCCTGTAGGCATGGATGGAGTAGCCCAAATTTGGTCGAACGCGGCAACGGAGGTCTACCGATTTGTCGTTGGGCCCGTTGATAACAACGTTTATGTCATTCGGTGCCGGGAGACGGGAACGGCGGTTCTGCTCGACGCGGCCAACGAACATGAGCGGCTTCTCGAGGTGGCGAGGAATCTCGGAGTCACCACCGTGCTCGAGACCCACGGACATTGGGATCACATCGGTGCGGTCACTGAAGTTCGTGACGCCGGTATCGACGTCTGGGTGCGGGCCGAAGATGCGGACCTTTTGCCGAGCTACGACGCCCTCTTAGAGGATGACACCGTTTTTCAATGCGGCCGACTCCGACTGCGCACCATTCACACCCCAGGCCATACGCCGGGATCTATGTGCTTCGCGATTGAAGGCACACCTCTCCTCTTTACCGGCGACACCTTGTTCCCCGGTGGTCCGGGAGCCACCAAATTTGAAGGGGGCGACTTTCCCACCATCATTCGATCGATTGAAGAGCGGCTGTTTCGCCCGTATCACGCAGAGACGCTCATCTGGCCCGGCCACGGAGCACCGAGCACGCTCGGCACTGAGTCACCTTCGCTGCAATCATGGATTGATCGCGGCTGGTAACGGGAAGCGGAATTTCAACACGCCGGTAGGCTTTATTACGTGACAACCCCTCTCCTCGAGTTACGAGAACTCCACGTCAACGCTGACGACACGCCGATTCTGAAGGGTGTCAATCTCACGGTTCACGAAGGTGAAGTTCACGCCCTCATGGGGCCGAACGGCGCGGGCAAATCGACGTTGGCGTCCGTCATCATGGGGCACCCGGGCTACGTCGTAACGGCGGGGCAGATTCTCCTCCGCGGGAACGACATCGCGGAGTGGACCCCCGATGAGCGTGCACGTGCGGGCATCTTTCTCGCCTTTCAATACCCCGAAGCGATCGGCGGAGTTTCGGTGATCCAGTTTCTTCGCCAGGCCATCGCCGCCCGAAAAAATTTAGACGAGTTGAGTGTTCTGGAAGTTCGACTCGACCTGGCGGAGTGGATGGACCGACTCGGAATGGACTCGTCGTTCGCCGAGCGACACCTCAACGAAGGATTCTCAGGCGGTGAGCGCAAGAGGAATGAAGTGTTGCAGATGGCCCTTCTCGAACCCGACCTCGCTCTACTCGACGAGACCGACTCGGGACTTGACATTGACGCGTTGCGCGTGGTGGCTCACGGTGTTCGCACCATTAAGGGAGCACGGCCGTCGATGGGTGCCGTGGTCGTGACCCACTACGTCAAGCTCTTGGACGAACTCGTGCCCGACGTCGTTCACGTTCTTGTCGATGGCCGGATTGTGCACTCCGGAGGCGTCGACGTGGCCGCGCTCATTGAGCGAGACGGCTATGAGCAGTTTCGATTGGTTCACCAGTGACAAGTTTTTCTCCTGTCACCGTGCGGGGTGACATCCCGTTACTGCGTCGTCGCATCAACGATCAACCCATCGTGTACCTCGATACGGCGGCCACTTCACTGACGCCTCGACCCGTCATTGAATCGATGCAGCGCTACTACGAGTTGTCGCACGCCAATGTCCATCGGGCTGTCTACGTGACCGCGGCCGAAGCCACATCGCACTACGAAAAGGCACGACACGCCGTCGGTGAGTTCATTAATGCACCGCACCCTGACGACGAAGTGATATTCACCCGAGGAACGACTGAGTCCTTCAACCTTCTCGCTAAGTCGTGGGCGAAGACTCATCTCGGTGAAGGCGATGTCATTGTTCTCACTGAGATGGAACACCACGCGAACTTGGTTCCATGGTTTCAATTACGAGATGAGATTGGATGCGAGCTGCGGTTCCTTCGGGTCGGAGACAACTTTCGTCTCGATCTCACCAATCTTGATGAGTTGCTAACTGGCGCGAGACTGCTGTCCGTGACCGGCATGTCGAACGTGCTCGGCACGATGGCACCGCTCGACGAACTCGTGGCGGCGGCTCGACGACATGGGGCCCTCGTGGCCGTTGACGGCGCCCAGTTAGTGGCCCATCACCCCACCGACGTCCAAGCTCTCGATATCGACTTCCTGGCCTTCGGCGCTCACAAGATGCTGGGCCCCACCGGAATCGGCGCCCTATGGGTTCGCCGAGAAGTACTCGAGACCATGCCACCATTCCTCGGGGGCGGAGGAATGATCTCCGATGTGTCCCTGCACGGCTTCACGCCGGCCGTTGGGCTGAGTCGGTTCGAGGCCGGCACGCCACCGATTGCGGAGTCGGTGGGATTCCGTGCAGCCGTGCGATATCTCGAACAGTTGGGACTCGACGATGTCGCGGAGCACGAACGCGCCTTAACGGAGTACGCCCTTGCGAGCCTGCAAGAAAAATTTGACTCGAAGATTCGCATTCTCGGACCACTCGACACGGTTGATCGTGGCGGCGTTATCTCGTTCGATCTCGCCGGCGTTCATCCGCACGACATTGCGCAAGTCCTCGACCAACGAGGCGTCTGTATTCGACCTGGGCATCACTGCGCCAAACCCTTGATGAAACGCTTCGGAGTTGTGGCGACGGCGCGTGCATCGTTTGGGCCCTACTCACTATCGAGTGATGTCGACACCTTTGTTGACGCTCTCGCCGATGCCGTTAAGTTGTTTCTCTAGATGTCACACCTCGACGACCTATACCGAGAGATCATTCTCGACCACTACCGCAATCCGCGTAATCGGGGGGAGCTCCCCTCGCCGCCCGCACACCGTGTCGAAGGCTTTAATCCTCTCTGCGGTGATGAAATTACCGTCTACCTTGACGTCGTCGATGACGTTGTCCGCGATATCAAAATTGCGGGACACGGATGTTCTATCTCGCAGTCGTCGTCATCTCTCATGTCGGCAGCAGTCAAGGGCAAGGCTGTGGGTCAAGTGCGTGACATCATTGCGTCGTTCA
>JAGWWX010000052.1 GCA_018970215.1 Acidobacteriota bacterium
ACCGCCGTGACGGTTCCGAAAGTCACCGCAAGGTTCTCAACGGTCATGGCGTGCGTCACAGTGGCAACTTAGCCACTCCGAGCGTCTGTCGTAGGCTGAGCCCGTGATTGACCTCACTTTGTTGCGCCGAGAAACCGAAAAGGTCCGCCACATGTTGGCCCGTCGTGGTGTTTCGGTAGAACAGGTCGATGAGCTCCTCGCCCTCGATATCCGGCACCGCGAGCTCTTGGCTCGCGCCGAAGAGATTCGCGCCGAAGTGAAGGAGCTGTCGCGACTCGTGGGGGACGCCCGCCGGAGTGGCGATACGGCGCGGGCGGACGAACTGACCGCTCGTAGTCGAGAGCGAGGTGACGAAGAGCGTCACGCCGCCGCGGAGGCCGACACCGTCGCCCGCGAAGTCCGGGAACTGCATCTCATGATTCCTAATCTGCCGGCCGATGACGCTCCCGACGGACGATCGGAGGACGACAACGTCGAGATTCGTCAATGGTGGCCCGGCATGGATGAGGGATCGCCGTTCCCCGAGTTCGCCGAACATCAGCGAGTGGCGCACTGGGATATTGGAGCGGAGCTCGGGATTCTTGATCTCGAAGCCGGCGCCCAGCTCGCGGGTTCGATGTTTCCTCTCTACCGCGGTGACGGCGCACGGCTACTTCGCGCCTTAACGGCATTTGCACTCGATGCACATTTCGACGCGTACGAAGAGATTCGTCCACCCAGCGTGGCGCTCACCGAGACCATGATGTCAACGGGCCATCTTCCTAAGAGTCGTGACGATATGTACGCCATCGAGCGAGATGACCTGTGGGCGATTCCCACGGCGGAAGTGCCGCTGACGTCAATGCACCGCGGCGACATCCTCGCCCTCGAGGATCTGCCAATTCGTATGACCGCGGCGACACAGTGCTTCCGTCGCGAAGCGGGTGCAGCTGGCCGTGATACGCGCGGGCTACTTCGCGTGCACGAGTTCGAAAAGGTTGAACTCTTTGCGTACTGCACACCCGAGCAGGCAATTGACGAGCAGATGAACATTCTGAGCCGCGCCGAGCAGCTGCTGAGAGCGTTGGCTTTACCGTACCGAGTACTCGACCTGTGCTGTGGCGATCTCGGCTCTGCTTCGGCGCGCACCTTCGATCTCGAGGTGCTGAGTCCAGGCGTCAATCGTTGGTTGGAAGTGAGCTCGGTGAGCTGGTTTCGGGACTACCAAACGCGCCGCGCGAACGTTCGGTATCGAACGGCCGAGGGAACGACGGCCTTCACTCATACGGTAAATGGCTCCGCGTTGGCGTGGGCTCGCATTTGGGCCGCTCTCGTCGAGACCTATCGCCAGCCCGATGGCACCGTTGTACTACCCGACGTGCTTGCCCCATATCTCGGTGGGCGTACGGTCTTGCAGCGCCGTTAGACGTCCGCTTTCTCGAAGCGATATCCCACACCACGAACGGTGCTGATGTACTTCGGATCTTTGGGCTTCACCTCAACAACTGATCGGAGTCTCTTGATGTGGACGTCGAGTGTCTTCGTGTCACCGACGTAGTCAGAACCCCACACTCGATCAATCAGCACTTCACGCGTCATGACCCGACCGACGTTGGTCAGGAGCTGACCTAAGAGTGCGAACTCCTTTTTACGGAGCTTGACTTCTTCGCCCCGCACGAAACACCGTCGTGTATCGAGTTCCAGTCGAACTGGCCCGACCTCCAGAACGTCCACCGCGCTGGACTTCGTGGCCGCTGCCCGCTCTCGACGACGTAGCACTGCTCTCATTCGTGCCACTAGTTCGCGGAGGCGATACGGCTTCGTCACGTAGTCGTCGGCTCCGATTTCGAGCATGAGAACCGTGTCGACCTCTTCACCTTTCGCCGACACCACGATGATCGGAACATCGCTGAGGTTTCTGATGGTGCGACACACATCGAGACCCGACACGCGGGGAAGCATGAGGTCGAGGAGCACGATATCGAAGCGGTCGGGAGCGAAGGTGTCGATGGCCGCCTGTCCGTCGGCGCACACGGTGACGTCAAAGCCCTCACGGTCAAGACCGATAGTCAGGGCGTCGATGAACGACTCTTCATCTTCGACCAGGAGAACGCGGAGGCGCGGAGCGGGTTTGCTCATGCGACAGTGAGTGGGAGATCGAGGGTGAAGGTGGAACCGTCCCCTTCGCGTGAGGCCACACCCACAGAGCCACCGTGATTTTGGGCCACGTGTCGGACAATCGAGAGTCCTAATCCGGTACCGCCCGTTTGCCGGCTCCGCCCTTGATCCACCCGGTAGAAACGTTCAAAGATACGTTCGAGGTCGCGCGCCGGAATGCCGACTCCGTGGTCGACGATAGCGACGCGCACGAGAGGCGTCGAGATGTCGTCACTGCTCTCGTAGCGGGTCGTAGTAATGAGGACAGTGTCACCGTCGGGGGAGTAGTTCACCGCATTCTCTAAGAGTGCGTGAATCGCCGAGACGAGCTGACGCCGGTCACCCGTTACGAGGAGCGGAGTGTCGGGCTCGGTGAAGCTCAGACGGATTCCTCGCTGATCGGCCATGGCGCGAATTCTTTCAATGGCCTCGGCGATAAAGAGCCCAACGGGGACTGGCTCTCTGACGGGTTGACCTTCGCTTTCGAGTCGTGAGAGATCGAGGAGATCTTCAATGATGCGATTGACACGGAAAGCTTCCGAGTGGATTCGCTCGGTCAGACGCTTCGCGATATCGGGGTCGCGTTCGTACTGCAACGTCTCGGCTAATAAGCCAAGTGCACCCATCGGAGTTTTGAGTTCGTGACTCACGTTGGCGATGAAGTCTCGACGAATGTCTTCCAGTCGACGTCGTTCCGTCACGTCCTCGATCATTGCGAGAACGCCCAGGGGGCGAATGCCATCACTGATGACGTGAGCGCGAATGTTGAGCGTCCGACGGGGCGGTCCGTAGAGGTCGAGAGTGCGATCGGCCGCGCCAATCTTCCAGCCATCGGCGAGTACCTCGGTGACCGCCTGAGCCGCCAGTGCGTCGCCGTAACGCGACTCCATAAGTTCTTCGGCGAGGGCGTTGCGGTACACAACGGTCCCCGACTCGTCACACAAGACGAGACCCACCGACAGAATTTCGAGTGAACGACGCAGTCGTTCGGCGTCGGCGCTGGACTCCGACACGGCTGTCGTGGCTGCTCCCGTTACTTCTTCGAGATAGGCCAGGGCCGTCTCGACCTTGCCGTCGTCGTGCTCGTTCACAACGCCCAGACGCTCGGCGAGTGCGGCGAGCCGTTGAGCTGTCGCCCGTAGCCCCCGCCGTCGCCAAATGGCAATTCCAATGAGGGTACCCACGATGACGATGCCGAGAAATAGCCCGTACACACCAATCGGTGGCCACGTCGCGACGGGATTTTCGTGGGTCCAATTGAACACGTGTCCATTCTCGCATCTCGCGACCGTTACGTGACCTCTCATTTCAAGGAGTTTTATGTTTGTGGCCGATGTTCATCTTTCACCATCGATTACTGCTCTGCCGGGCTCGCAGGTTCTACAACAACTCGCGAATGGTCTCGCTGCGTGGGCGTTGGTGGGCTCCCTTATTGCACTCGTCATTGGTGCGGTGGTGTGGGCACTCGGGAGTCACTCACAAAATATGCATCAGTCCATGGCCGGACGTCGAGCTGTCGTTACCGCGGTGGCCGCCGCCCTGCTGGTGGGTGGGGCGCCGGCCATTATCAACTTCTTCTTTCACGCCGGGTCGCTGGTTCGTTAGTGCCGCTGATCGATCCACGTGGAATCGGTGACGCTCTCGCGAGCGGGATTTTCGACTGGCTCACTGGTGGTGTTGCTCCGATGCTGTCATTGCTCGGCGGCTTGCTGACGTCGACGGGATCGACCAACCACATTGTTGAGCAGGCGGGTGCCTTTATTTCTCGTTTTGAACTCGTCATCCCCATGATTACGTTGGTCGGTGTCGCCCTCGGGGTGCTGCAGTCACTGGGGTCTGGTTCGATACGCCGGGTTGCGATTTTCACGGTGATTGGCGTCTTGACGGCGTGCCTGACTCTTCCCACGTCACGGATCGTTCTTGTCACGTGCGACGCCATCGCGTCGCTCGTGACGCCGGGAACGGGGCAGCGAATTCGCTCCGTGAGTGCATCGTTAGGGCTGGCGGGGCTCTCTCCGACGTCCAGCGTTATCGGCGCACTGTGCCTTGTCGCTGGACTCATTCTCTGCTGCGAACTACTGATGCGGTCCCTCATCCTTGTTCTCTTGATATGCGTTATTCCACTCACTGCCGCCGCAATGGCGTGGGCGCCGGCTCGACAGGTAACACTTCGATGTGTCGAAACTTTCGCAGGCGTTGCCGCGGCCAAATTTGTTGTGGAGTTCACTTTGGCTATCGGCTTGAGCATGCTGGAGCGCGATCCAGGAGCCTCAGCGTTGTTGTTGGCTGCGACAACGCTGACGGTGGCGGGGTTTATGCCACTGGTTATTCTGCGACTGTTTCCCGTGTCGCTGGGTGGCGCAGCGCACCACTTCGATGGTGTGCGACAACGTTTGAGCCGTGCCCCGTTCGCCGTTGCGCAGCATCCCGGTGTCAGCATGGCGAGCTCGTTGCTGCCCTCTCCGCCCGCTCCACCACCGCCGACGCAGCGCGAGGACCTTGGGCTCGAGATGTGGCCTAGTTCAGGGTCATCATCGCTCCCGCCAAGAACATTCCCACCGCCACGCATTCCGGTCGTGCCCTCCCGCCTTCCTCGACGTCCCGTCATTGGGTTCGATGAGATGGGTCCACGAATTGAGTGGGAGTGGGATGACGAATAGGTACGTTGTCGCACTGCGATCGCGCCGTCAGACCCGTCGAGCTTTCGTCATCGGCGCGGCGGGCGCCACAGGGAACCTGATCCTTGTCTTTTGTGGAGTGGAGTCTTTTCTCACGGCGATGACACTCAGTGCCCTCCTGTTCGCGAGCCTGGTGCGTTGGAGGGGTGACTTTTTGGTGTCGTACGCCATCAAGGCCGTGCGCCTCCTCGCGTATTCGAGATTCCACGCCATCGCAGTCCAGACCGACGCGAACACTGTCACCATCGAGTGCCGTGGCCGCCGATCTGCGACCACCTGGATCTCATCACATCGCGGTCGACCCGACTTATCCGACGACGAGTCGCGGTGGTGGGGCGACGTCTTACACCGAATGTCGGTTGCTTCGCTGCACGGAGGGGCCGTCTCGTTGTCGTGTCACTTTCGAGGATTCGCAAAGCCGGAACTTGCGACCGTCGGCTTTGATGTGGGCGAACCATGGGTTGCGGGTTGCGCCCGTATCGGCGTACCGCAGTCTCGATGGATGTACGAATCATGGACGTGGGTTCGCACGCCCGAGGGATTTTCACGGGCATTCCAGGTTGATGACTTCACCCACGCTCGGGGCAATCTGATCGCTGCAATGAGTGATGCAGATGGTCGTTGGAGCGTGCACGTCCATTTTGTGTCGCATGCTCGCCAACGGGCAGTCCATCAAACTCGGCGGGCACGTCACGAGGCGTCCGCAGCGTCGCTGTGGCGGACACACGTGGGAAAGACCGTCTCCACCACCGCAGTGTCGACGGAAGACGCCTTTCGCTGGCACGAACAAAAGGTCGCCGAGGGTGCTGCTCTCATCGACTTTCGATGCAGTGTCATCGTCACGTCGAACACGGTGGAGGCGTTAGACGATGCCACACGTGATCTTGCCGACACCTGTCGTCGAGGTGGTATTCGTCTATCTCCTCAACATGGACAGCACGCACGAGTCATCGCGTCGTCCTGGGTGGGTAGTTCCCCGTGGTAGTGCCCATGCGATTTAGAAGCGTCGCAGTCGACCTATCGGTCGTATCGCCACTCTTCATGGACACGGGAACGAGTCTTGATGCTGTCCCGCTGGGAAGCACATTGCGCGGCACGTCGTTCGCCTTCGAGCCATTCGCGGCGTATCACGCCGGGCTCATGAACGGTCCCAATGTGGCAGTGCTTGGTCGCATTGGGTGCGGGAAGAGCGCGTCGGTCAAGATGATGGTTCGACGAGCGTGTGATTCTGCGTGCGTCCTAGTGATTTTGGACCCAAAGGGGGAGTACGGCGAACTCGCCACATCGCTCGGTGGTGGAATCGTGAAGTTTGGCTCCGATGGATGGTTTCGCATTGCAACGGGCGATGCTCGACAGGACATTGACACGGTGGCGGCTCTGCTGGAGTCTGCTCGAGGCAGCTCGCTCTCCGATGTAGAGCGGATGAAGCTGGAGCATCACTGGAGAAGCTCGGGTGCCGGTGCCTCACCGCGCCCTCTCGCCACACTGCTACGGCGTTGTTGGGATGACGGTGATCGAGAGCTGGCGGGAACTCTCAACCGCTTTGTTGATGGTGACTTGAGTGGCCTTGCGGACGGTCCGGACGGTCACCATATTTCGTTGGGAAGGGTCACAGCGATTGATTTACAGAGTTGGTGGGGCACTCCTTCCATGCCCGTCGTGATGCATCTGGCGTGGGTCATGGCGCATCGAATGTCCGAGAGCCGCGCCGGCCGGAAATTCATTGTTCTCGACGAAGCGTGGGCACTTCTTGATAACCCCTTCGCCCTCCATCGCGTGCGAGGTTCATTCAAACTGGCTCGATCTACGGGTATCTCCCACGTAGTGGTGCTCCATCGCCTCGCCGACCTGGAGTCTCTGGGTGATGTTGGTTCTCGGAATTTCGCTGCTGCTAAGTCACTGGTGCGGGACTGCGACGCCCATGTCATATTTCACTCCACGCCAGGTGACATCGGAGCGATGCAACGCGAACTCGGTCTGAGCGATCGAGAGGCCCGGTACGTCAGCGAAATCGGACGTGGTGTCGCCCTCTTTCGTTTCGGAACCCATCGGAGTGTGGTGCGCTTTGAACCAACCCCGCACGACCTCATCGATACCGACCAGGCGATGCGATGAATCAGGGTGTGGTGCTGGGGCGGCAGATGTTGGCCGGCTGGATTCCACTGCAGGTAGTTCGTGCAACTCCTCAGCGTTCCATTCTTATTGTGGGTCCCACTCAGTCGGGGAAGACGTCACGGCTGGTCATCCCCTTTATTTTGAAGTGGCGTGGTCCGGTCGTGGTGACCTCGGTCAAGAACGATGTCGTTGAGCACACCCAGAGGTGGCGCGAGTCACAAGGCCCCGTGCTCATCGTTGACCCGGCGTCGCGCAGCGGCACTACGTGGAATCCGCTCGAAGACATCCGTGACTTTCATGACGCACTCTCGGTTTCGCGTGAGCTCTTCTACGCCGATCAACAGAGTTCGGCGGAGTCGCAGTTTTGGATGTCTCTCGCGGGACGCCTCTCCGCCGCGCTCTTCGCCGTGGCAATTGAACACAGTCGAGATATCTATGACGTGATGGCGTGGTTGCATCAGGGGCTCGTGAGTGTGCCACCCGCCGTGGATGGCGACGTGGCCAGGGTGTTGCAGTGGTTTGTGGCAATGGAACCCAAGACGCTCGACAGTGTCATAACCACTGCGTCCACTGTGTTGAGCCCGTGGACGCTCCGGCAAACACTGGGCAACGTTCGTTCCGTGCTTCGAGACAACGGCACGGTGTATCTCTGCGCACCCCGCCTCGATCAGCGGCGGTATGAAGCGGTATTTCGAGGGGCCGTGCGCTCGCTCGTTGACGAGCAAGAACGATGCGACACATCACGCCGGCTCTTAGTGGTGTTAGACGAGGCGGCGTCCATTGCGCCGCTTTCCGATCTTGATCAGATGGCGGCCACCGTGAGTAGTTGTGGCATCACTCTGGTGTCGGTCTTTCAAGACGCGGCACAGATTCAACATCGATGGGGCACCGCGGCTCGGACGCTGGTGAACAACCATCTCTATCGCATTATCTTTCACGGAACTGTTGACCCCACCACGAGTGAGCTCTTTCCTGAAGTGGTTCCCGATCTCCCCGCCGTCGCTCGCTTGCGCCAGTCGCGCCAAGGATCGGCTCGTCTGCTCGGTTCATCGCTGGCGCCGATGACGATTCGGGCCACTCCGTGGTTTCGCACTCGACTTCGGCGGCGAGTGCCGCGATGATGGTTAACCTCACGGTATGTCGATGTACGACCCCTCAGATCCCCGATGGATTTCTGATCCCGGTCCCCTCTTTGACGCCATTCGCGAGGAGAACCCAATTCACCGCACCCCGGCGGGCTATTGGGTGGTGACGCGTCACGAGGACTGCTTAACGGTTCTTCGTAGTCGTTCGAGCTCGTCTGATGCGATGAATGTGGCGGAGGGCTCACGCCCCCAGGGAATTCGTAGTGGGAAACGGGACGAACAGTACGAACTCATTCGCCAAACAGGCAACGACACTCGCCCCTTCCTCTTTCGAGATCCTCCCGATCACACTCGACTTCGAGGGCTCGTGCAGCGGGCTTTCACACCGCGGCGAGTAGCGGAGCTTGCGCCCTTTATCGAAGAGAGAGCCCGGGCGATTATCCAACGCCACCTCTCCGGTGAGCCGTTTGATGCGGTCAAGGAGCTGGCGTGGGCCATCCCCGTGGCCGTTATCTGCGAGATGCTCGCGATTCCCGCCGCCGATCACGACCGATTCGAGTCGCAGTCGGCGCAGTTGGCCCGAGGTCTCGATCCCGATTTTCTCTTGACGGACGATGACGTGCGCGCACGCGACGAAGCAATCCTTCATTTTGGGGTCTACTTTGCCGAGCTCTTCGCCCGTCGTCGTGCGGAGCCCGGCGATGATTTGCTCAGTGCTCTGATCGCCGCACGGGACGGCGCCGATCAGTTGTCGGAAGGGGAGTTGCTGTCGACGGCGATTCTTCTGTTGGTCGCTGGTCACGAAACAACCATGAATTTGATTTCGGGCTCACTGCTGCAGCTAGCGCGCCATCCTCACTTACAAGACACGCTCCGACGCCATCCCGAATTAGATCGCAGCGCGACCGATGAGTTTTTGCGACTCGTCTCACCGGTTCAACTCACGGGTCGAGCACTACTGGATGATGTGACGGTCGGTGACGTC
>JAGWWX010000006.1 GCA_018970215.1 Acidobacteriota bacterium
CCCACAGAACCCATACCACCAAGGTAAGAGAAAATCCCGTGAACACCATCAGCATGGTGTTCACCACCCACTTCTTTTGAATCAGTCCGCCGTAGAGGACCGCGAGGGCGGGTATTGACATGAGCCCCACCAACGTGGCCGCGACTAGCTGCCAGGCGTTATCGCCGGCGTTCAGCCACGACGGATAAGGGATATTGGCCGCAAATAGCACAGCCTCTCCTTTCCTCCGTTAAGGAGAGACGGCGCTGTCTCCCGAGTTGACCCCACCAGTCTGAGGGGGCGAAGTTTCGAATCAGTTAGCGGAGTGTTACGTCGATGTAAATTCGCGGATTTAGCCGAGAGACTTTTCGACGACTTGGCTGATGTCCATGACAGCCACTTCGTCGCCCTTACCGTTCGCCTTCACGGCATCATCCAGCATGATCATGCAGAATGGGCACGCCGTCGACACGATGTCAGCGCCCGTACCAAGAGCTTCTTCGGTTCGCTCCATGTTGACGCGCTTGCCAATGTTCTCTTCGAGCCACATCCGAGCGCCACCGGCGCCACAGCAGAATCCCTTTTCGCGGCACCGGCCCATTTCTACTTGGGTCACGCCGGGAATGGCAGCTAAGACAGTCCGGGGC
Organism: Acidobacteriota bacterium; assembly: GCA_018970215.1. Classification (GTDB taxonomy): domain Bacteria; phylum Actinomycetota; class Acidimicrobiia; order Acidimicrobiales; family RAAP-2; genus RAAP-2. The sequence goes on from JAGWWX010000006.1 coordinate 627, forward strand.
TCGAGAATGATCCGGTTGTGACGTCCCAGATAACAGGGGTCGTGATAGGTCACGGTTCCCTTGTAGTTAAAGCCTGGGCGCAGACGACCGTTCTTCACGAGATGGGTCAACAGCTCAGCGTGGTGAATGACTTCGTAGTCTCCACCGAGCGCAGGGTACTCATTTTTGATGGTGTTAAAGCAGTGCGGACACGAGGCGACAATCTTTTTCGTACCCACTGCGTTGAGTGTTTCAATATTGGCTTTCGCCATCTCTTGGAAGAGATACTCATTCCCAAATCGACGAGCGGGGTCGCCCGAACACGATTCGCGAGGACCCAAAATCCCGAAGGTCACGCCGGCTCGGTGCAGCATGCGCGCCGTTGAGACCACCTGCTGGCGACCACGCTCGTCGAGAGAACCGGCACAACCTACCCAGTAGAGGTACTCAACGTCATCGGGGATGGTGTCTTCGATAATCGGCACATCGAAGTCCAGGGCACCGAGCCACTCCGTCCGCTTCGAACCACCGAGTCCCCACGGGTCGCCTTGATTCTCCATGTTGCGCAAAAGAAGACCTGCCTCTGAGGGGAACCGGCTCTCCATTAGCACTTCGTAGCGGCGCATATCAATGATGGCGTCAACGTGTTCGATGTCAACGGGACACTGCTCGGTACATGCACCACAGGTCGTGCAACTCCATAAGACGTCCGGATCAATAATCGACGGCACCAGTGTGTCGACGGCACCGTCGGAAGAGCCTGACAGGAGCCGATCGGCAGAAGCAAACATATTGTCGCGGAGACCCATAATCAGTAGCTTGGGACTCAAGGGCTTCCCGGTATTCCACGCGGGACACACTGACTGACAACGTCCACATTCCGTGCACGTGGCGAAGTCGAGCATCTGCTTCCACGTGAAGTCATCAATCTTTCCGACTCCGAAAACGGTGTCTTCAGTCACGTTGTCCATGTCCATGTCGGGGGTCTTGTCGAGACCACCCAGGGCACGCGGGCGACGCGAGAATGCGACGTTCAACGGTGCGAGGAAAATGTGGAGATGCTTCGAATACGACACGATTACCAGGAAACCCGCAATAACGCCGATGTTCGCAATAATCCCCCAGTACTCGACAGCATTGTTGACGCTCGGCGAGCTCGGCAGCGCGTGGGCCACGAACTGTGAGGCGAACGCCCACGGTGATGCCACGCCATCTGTCGTGAAGGGGAAATAGCCCGTGTTGATCTGAGCTCCGCGATACACCAAAAGCGTCACAATCACCATGGAAATCATGAAAAGGACAAGCCACGCCGGACCCAAGTGAGAACCGTAGAAACGACTTGCGCGATCCTTTCGGGCCGGTGCGTTCTTAATACGAATCGCGGTAAAGACCACCAGCGACACCAAGACTGCGGTAGCGAAGAAGTCTTCGACAAACGCCAGCCAGTTTGAGCGGCCAATAAAAGGGATGGCGAAGTCCCTAACAAATAGGGCTCCGTATGCCTCAAGAATGGTGGTGAGTAGAACGGTAAAGCCCCACATCGTAAAGAAGTGGGCAATCCCGGGGACTGTCCACTTCAACAACTTCCTTTGACCTGCAACTTCGACGATTTCCGCGGTAACGCCCTCTTTCGCGCGACGGAAGCCTTCCCAGGCTCGGCCCGCGGGTTTGCCCGATCGAATCAGCTTGCTCAACCAAAAGAAACGGCGTCCCGCGACTGCGAAACACACCACACTGATGCCCAAACCAACAACGATGCGAGACAGCACGTGTCCTCCTCTAGAACCGACTACAGGCTACTCATCGGTAGCGGGGAAAACTACTCAAAATTTCTGAAGTACTGCGACGGCGTCGGTCCGACTTGCCCTCGATACTTGCTACCTAGCGCCGAGGTGCCATAGGGATTGTCAGCGGGCGTCGTCATTTGAAAGAAACTGACTTGGCCGATTTTCATGCCGGTATAGAGGGTGATGGGCAATGTGGCCACGTTCGACAGTTCCAATGTGATGTGACCGTCCCACCCAGCATCAATAAACCCCGCTGTGGCATGAATCACGAGCCCTAGACGCCCCAGGGAGCTCTTGCCCTCAATTCTCGCCACTAGATCGTTCGGCACGGCAATTCGCTCCACGGTCGAACCCAAAACAAACTCACCGGGGTGCAAAATGAAAGGCTCCGTTGGCCCTACGTCAACGAGCTCGGTCAAACTCTCTTGGTTTTCTTTGACATCAATGACACGTTGGGTGTGATTTCGAAAAGTCCTATAGAGAGACGAGATCCTGACGTCAACTGAACTTGGTTGAATAGCCCTGTCGCCCAATGGATCAATGATGATGGAGCCATCAGCGAGACGCTCTTTTATTGTGCGATCCGAAAGAATCATTAGTAGAAAGATACTCCTTGGTCGAATGTCATTCGACTATGCGGGCGCACACCAATCACCCTCACGGGGCAAATACTGAAAATCCCGGGGCGACGAGCGGCCAGGGCTGCACCATCTCGAGGTGCCGTGCGAGTCCCAAGGCTAAATCATCGCGAAAGCGTGGGGCGATAATTTGCAAACCAGTGGGAACGCCGTGGGTGTCGAGCCCCATGGGAACTGAAGTTGCCGGATGTCCCGTAAAGCTTGCATCAGTGCAGTTATAGGCGACCGTGCGGTCCCGCACCACTGCACCCACATCGACAGGAAGAGGTCCTTCGGCCGGGAAGGAACGACAGTTCACGGTGGGCACGACAATCACACAGTCGTCGCCGAGGACATCATCGAATCGAGCCGAGAGTTCGTGACGCCGACGTGACGCGGTCAAATACGCATCAAGCGAGATGTTTAAACCATATTTCAAATTGAACTGGTTGTACTCGGTCAATTCATTGGCGCGGTCACTGATACTGCTCAAACTCTGGGCGAGTTCGGCTGACGAGATGGTGAACCAGTCAGTCACCGCAGCATTGTCGGTCGGAGAATCTGTGCGTTCGACAACAATCCCCGACGCTTCTAGCGCACTGAGCGTACGCTCAAAGTTCTCTTCGACATCACTATCCACATCAGATCGAAAGGTCCGAACTGCCAGAACTTTGCGTGGTAACGCGCCCTGGAGACGAATACTGCCGGGCGCCAACGAAAGGAAATCACCCCGACCGGGACCCGACATGACTTCCAGCTGGAGAACAACGTCATCGACTGTGCTCGCGGTGGCACCTTGAGTTGAAAACTCAATCCACCGAGGCAAGTAGTTACGGCCGATGGCACCGAATGTTGGTTTATGTCCGACGAGTCCACAGAAGGAAGCGGGTGCTCGAACTGAACCGCCTCCATCTGACGTTGTTGCTAACGGGGCGAGGCCCGCGGCGAGGGCGGCGGCGGAACCGCCCGAAGATCCACCCGGTGAATATGTGGCACCCCACGGATTGCGCGTCACTCCATATAGATCGTTAGCGGTATACCCCACCGAACCAAACTCAGGAGTATTAGTGCGGCCAATCACGATTGCGCCAGCAGCGCGAAGCCGCGCCAGTGCGATGTCGTCGTCGATGTCGTGAGGTGCATTGACAAACAAGCGACTTCCAAAAGTTGTCCGGTGGCCCTTCACGCGCACCATGTCTTTGACCAAAATCGGTAGGCCTGCAAGCGGACCTTGTCGAGTGTGAAGCTTCGCTTCCGCCAGCGCTTCCTCTGCGAAGACCTCGGTCACAGCATTCAACGAGCTCGACGCCGCGATCCGCTGGAGAGCCTCCTCCACGAGGTCGGTGGGCGTCACGTCGCCTTGATGAACTCGGTCTACTAACTGACGTAGCACTCTGCGACTTTACGGCAGATTTTGTGGTTCAAGCGGCCTGAGCCGTTTGATGGCACTTGCGCATTGCCGATAGATTAAGTCAGCCGCGGGTGTAGTTCAGCGGCAGAACATCAGCTTCCCAAGCTGAGAACGCGGGTTCGATTCCCGTCGCCCGCTCCAACGATTCATTGACTTGTGAATGTCGGTGTCCAACGTGAGAGGTTCAAATGGATCTTGAAGATCAATTTGCGATTGCCTGCCAGGCCGCAATCGCCGAATGTGGGAAATTATCACCTCCGTACGTGCCGACCGCCTGGATTGGAATGATAAACCGACTAGGGGCGGTCGAAGCGGCTCGACAACTTGTGATGAGTGCGGACATCCAACCTGGGTTTGTTCGGCTGGTGGCATCCAATCGTGCTGACTTAACAATTGAGTCGGCAATTCTCGACGATAAATGGGAAATTCTCTTTGATGAGGACATGAGGAGTGTTGCGCGGTGGCGATTGCAGCAAGCGGGAGTCCAACTGCCTTAGACCGCAAAATAAATGCGACAACTCCACGTTCATAGCGATATCGCCAAGAGATCGACGGTATCGCCGTTATGTTGTTTAACCGACGAACTCAGTTTCACCTATTCACACACGACGATGAGGCCATCTCCCGGAACTGCAGTGTAGATAGCTGAACCTCGAGGGTTCATCTGAATGTGCCCGGTTGATTTACGGATTCCGACTAGCGACTCCCCCCGTTCGGCCGCCATCTCAATGAGCTCGAATATTGAGACAGAGTCGTTGTTCTCGAGGTACAGGTCAATGGGGTACACATTCAAGCTCACGCCCGTTGCGTCGAATAAGTCATTGAAAATTGATGCCAGTCGAGAGTCTTCCGTGAGCTGAGCCATCATTTGTGCAGCCAAGCGGTCGCTTACGACGAGATCGTCGGGCTCCGTTAACAGCGCTAAGTCGGCCCGACGCGAATCCAAGATTTCTGCAACTAGGCGGACGTTTGACCCCTTGAGGACGGTATTGATGAGCAAAAGAATCAGCATCGTCTTCGCGTCAGCACTGGCTGCATCGATGCCATGGCGGTAGGCCAGAACGAGGACTTGATCAAATTTGCGTTGAGCGAGAGCTGCCTCAAGTCCGTGAGTAGATCCCTTTGTATCGATAAATTCGACGGTCATCGATCCGTATGAGCCCGCTGGTCGCTGCTCAACGTACGCCGCATCAGCGAGAACGGTCACTGTCGAGCCCACTCGGACAAATGGTGCGAGTTCGTTCAAGACAGCTTCGCCCATGGTTGACCAACCAATAACCAGGAGATTTTCTGGTGAATCGTTCCAGGGCGTTGAAATACGCGGTGCTTTCTTCGTCACAGCGCGAGCGTGATGAGGTGCTTCAGTAACCACATCATTGGCCACCACAATCAAAGCGTCACCTTCCACAATCTCCGTAGAGGGCAAAGGATTTAGTAAGGGCGAGTCGCCACGCTCTATTCCGATGACTCGCGCACTCTCAAATGCGGTGAGCGCATCTCGATAGGTTCGCCCCATGAGACTACGGGCGGGAGTGACGTGAATTTCATTCCCTTCGAAATCCAGAAAATCAGCGAGAGCCGTGGCGAGTCCGTGTTGACGGCACGCTTGGGCAGTCACGCGCGCAATGATCGTCCACGCGGTCACGGTCCGGACTTTCTCGCCCGTGGCGTGGCGGAGCGCTGTGGCGTGATGGGGATCTGACACTTCTACAACAACGGGGATCTTGAGCGATGGGTCAAGTGATTTGACGGCGAGAACAGTGGCGATGGATGCCGAATCTCCTTGATCAGGTTCAAGCACAATCACACTTGCGGCGCGGAGGATATTTGCTCGCGAGAGAGCAACGGGATTCGTCGGGTCGCCAGTGCGAGAGACGACTTTCAGCCGTCCAAGATCCGGGCAACGTGCCTCAATCTCGTTCAACATTCCCGACGCTGGTCTTTCTGCGACGATGACCACAAGACGTCGGCGGCTGCCACTTGCGAGGGAAAGCTGCTGAAGAACAGGAAATATCCGATTAGACCAGCCGAGAATGAGAACATGCCCCGACTCAATAACAGGGCTTGTTCCATTTTTTAGGCTCTCCAACCGACGCGTCATTGTGGTTGTCACAAACGCAATAATCGTTGCTGAGATGGTGATGGTCGGTATCCATTGAAGTGCCCACACCGCCCGCACGGCCCAATTGCCGTCTGGTACGGCATTGTTAAAGAGAATCGCATCAAGTCGATCCCATAGCCCTGAAGTGAATACGCTCCCCGCCGAGCTTTCGCCGAATGCGCCGACCATCCACCCCAGCAACGTGATGACTAGGGCAGCCACAAATCCAAGAATCCCGAGAGTCGTAACAAATATGGCGGGGCCCTGCGCGACGCCGTTGTCAAAGTGATAGCGAATACGAGTAAACCAGGCGTGGGCACTATCAGTACAACGGGTGGCGAATTTTCGCATTAGGACACGGTAGCAATGAACGGCATTGAATGACTGCCTTGGCCTTGGCCTTCGTAAATTTTTTTCACCACCAGTGGGTAGAGCGCGTTCGCACACGTAGGAGTCTCAGCGAATTCGTTAGAGCGGATTTTCCAATCAGCGAATTAGGGAGACAATTCACGCTGGAATACACGCGGTGATGACACCAACATCGATAATGCGGATCCGCCACACCACCACAATGCAACCCCGACCAAGGATGAAGGACGAGTGAGAAGAACACCCAGCATCCAGACAGCCAACAAGGTGGCTGTGGTCACCATCGCCTGACCATGTTGTCCGCGGCGACGAAATGCCAGCACCCGAAACTGAACGATGCCATACGGCAGAACTCCAAGCCCCACTAACGGTGCTGCGAAGAGCCCAAGGTGGCGGTACTCAGGGCCGTAGGCAATCACCGCCACAATTCCCGCTATGGCCGTTGTCGTCGCCACCACAATGACGACAAGTTTTTCCATTGCAGAGATAACGAAGTTCGATCCGCGCAAATCAGAAGCATTTTCACGAAGTCCTAGTGACGTCCATGCGCCCACAACTGAATTCGCGAGGAGTGCGGTATTCCACAGAAGGTAGAAGACGGCGCCGTGGTCTAAATCCGTCGCCATCGTCACAATGAGCGGTGGCAACATACTTACCGCACTGAACACGAGGGACGTTGGCCACGCACGTAATGACTCCATTACAGCTCGGCGGGGCGATTCGTCGGTATGTCGCCGAAGATCGGCACGCAACCAGAGGATCGGGAGTGTGATCGCTGTGCTGAGAACTGTGGGCAGCCAAAACGCCGTCAAGACGGTGTTGCACGTCAGGTGATTGGTCGTCAGCACGGCTGCACCGCGAAGTAAGAGCACGGCGACATTCCGAATAACCGCCAATCGGGACATGCCGAAACCCGCGGCGACAGTGTCCGTAAGTACCGACAACGCGAGTCCGCCACTGAGACCGACAAGATGTACGAAGAGTGTGGATGTCGAGAGTTGCAGCACATCGAGAGAATCTCTAGGCCACACGACGATCGCCAAAGCACTCACGCCGACACTTCCAGCAGCGGAGAGTCCGTACGCCGTTCGTAGCGTTGAACGAGCCAATCCACCATGAACCTTTTCGCGCAACACACCCGCTGTAAGGCCAAATGAGCTCACCGCGTTGATAACACTGCCTACTACGACCACTGTGGTGGCGCGACCGGCAAGGGAAAGAGAGGTGCGTCGTGCGACAAGTAACCAAAACAGAAAGGTCGCCACCGCGCCAATTAGTCCCGCACCCGTCAGAGACGCAACTTCTCCCGCAACGAGTTGGCGAAAACGGTGCGCCGTCATTTCTGCCTTAGAAGGGTTGGAGGATTGGCGTCAATTCGTTAGGAATTGGCCACCGCACCGCATCATTGTGATAAATGATGATGTGGTCATTACGCCACACTTCGCTTAATGCTGCAACGCCTGCGAACTTCGTCAGGCACTTGTGCGAGAGCGGTTTGGTATACGTACGTCCCTTTTCGTTGTCGAAGAGATATCCGTCGGCGGGGGCGTTACGACTCAATCTCATGTCAACAATGATGTAGTCATACATTCGCAAGTGTAAGAAGAAACCATCGCGAGATTTCCAGCGAAAGTCATGAAACATGTCTTTGCAGGCATATGTCCACGGAATGATGGTGGCAACGTTGGTAGCGGACGACGTCGCACCTACGATGCGCGAAGTTAGGCGGTCGGTGCAGTAAATGTCATTTTGATCGGTGTTGTTTGCCATCCACTGCGCGGCCTCCACTGTGTAGGAGTCCAGTTGATTAGGAGATCCAACGAGATAACCAGCGGGATAACGGGAGTAATACGGAGATCCCGAGATGAAGCCCGAGAAGCAAAAGATCGTTCCTAGGGTGGCCATCAAGATTCGACCCTTAGTACCCCAGAGTCGCGGGCGCGGTGCATACTCCCCGATTAAGAGAGCCATCCACAAAATAACGAAGCCGCCGCCTCGATTACTTGCTTCCTGTACGCCGGGGACCACTCGACCAACAACGGTCATCGGATAGATCAGTCCCGCGACCAAGACCCAGGTCATTGGCTCTTTCGCCTTGAAGCGCTTATACGCCTCCCACAAGCTAAGAAGGGTTAAACCAGCCAGAAGGAGCTGTCCACCGAGCGAGATAACAACTTCAAACAGCGGGGTTTGCAGGGCCGCTGACTGGAAAGGCAATCGTAGTTCGCTCTTATTTCCATTGAGAAAGTCAAGAAACGGTGCCACACTTTGATTGGCGATGTACTTGATTGCTCCGCGAGCTACCAAATAGGTGTAAGTCGACACCATCGATAAAGCAATAAGAAATGTTAGGAGCAGTCGTTTCCACGGTTCGTCGTTTTGAAACGCCTCCCATAACAAGGTCATCATGATGGACAAGAGCATGAAGAATGACGACAAATGGTGGGTGCCCGTGGCCAGAGCACACATAAAGATAAAGGCTGCCAACCACCAGCGCCGAGCGAGAACTGAGTGCCCACGGAAGTACATCAAGGCCAAACTGTATGCCGTAACGGCCAGACTGATTCCCAAACTTTCGTAGGCGTACTGGCTATCAAAGAACACCATTGTGGGTGCCGCAAAGAACAGCATCGTAACAAGCGCCGACGTCAGGCGACTCTTGGAGAACTCACGGGCGACATAGAAAACAGAGATAATTGCCAGGACTTTCGCAACGCCGATGGTCACTATCGCAGCAGTTGTCGGCTCAAGTCCGGTCATTCTCACCACGCCAGTCACAACCCACGCCAGCGAGGGATAGTGCCCCACAATTGGCAAAATCGAGTTGTACGAGAATGGATTGCCCGTTGCCAGAGTGACAATCAGTTGGCGATAGTGGGCCCACTCATCGTCCAGTCCAATGGAGTAGCTAAAGCGAATCGCCCGAATGAGGTAGACGGCAGTTATGCCGATGCCCAAAATCAATAGTGTTTCGCGATCGCGTTGCCATGGCCGTGTCAGAACGAAAAAGAATGGCAGCAGAATGGTTGCGAATCCGCTCCAAAACAACAACGCGACAAGACCACTTCGGCTGTGCAGACCGAAGGAGCAGTTAATGAGAAAGAGTCCAAGAGCGCAAGTGGATACAACAACCGCGGCGGATAACCAAATATTTCCAGGCGTCGTGTCCTGGAAAATGGTGTGTTCCTCAGCGGCGCTCAGCGTCACTAGGAACCCCCTTGATCTTTAGACGACAGTCCAATATTCCCATATCGAAAAGGGAATGTGGCGCTCTCATGATGAAGCCCCGAGTTGCATCACTCGAGGCTTCATCATGCTATTTACGGCTTTGGTCCGATAGCGCCTGAGGCAACTTGATATCCCCACGGCATCGCGGACGGAGTTCCTGTTACCGAACCAGAAGCACCCGACAAATTCGCACTCGAGAGGTTTGCGCCATCAAGGTTGACGTTCGTAAATGTAACGTTCTTGAAACTTGCTCCCGTCAGGTTCGACCCTGAGAAGTTCACATTCGAGATGGCATTCGTGTGCAGCTGAATTCCACTGAGGTCGCGGTTTGAAAGGTCAAGGTTTGAAATTCCCTCTCGATTAGCCAAATAAGCGCCCGGCCCGACCAAGAATCCACCAGTAACCGTCCATTTGTCCGGCAAAGTAGCAGGCGTTCCAATAACGCCAGCCGAACTCACTGCCGTACGGAGCGAGTTATCAACAAAGGTTGTGCCTGTAAACGTCGCATTGGTCACATTGGAGTTCAGGAAGAATGCAACTGCCTTCGAACCATTGAGGTTCGCTCCGATCAAGTTGGTCCAGGTGAAAGCGATGCTGCTGAGATCCAAGTTTGATAGGTCGGCACCCGACATGTCAGCTCCACCCAGATACGCCTTTGGTACAACAATGTGGCCTTTCACAACTCGACCGGGAAGCGAGGCGGGCGTACCCGTAACTTGCAGCGAGCTGACGTTGTTCCAGATGTTGTTCGAAAATGCCGCACCGTCGACTGTGCTGTTGTACCAGTAGGTAGCACCGAATCGAGTATTCGTCGCGGTGGCATTGTCAAAGTCCACGTTCCAAATTGTCGTTCCCGAGAAGCTCGAGTTGCTGACGTTGACACCCGTCATATTCACATTCTTGAGATAGGAAGAGTACAGATTCATGCTCGTCAGATTGGTTCCGGCAACAGATCCGTTCTTGATCATCAGATAGTTACCGACCACACCAATGTCACATCCCGTCGTACAACCTGTCTTGTAGAGATACTGCCAGCCGGTGAAGGAGGGTCCTGATACACCTTCGATTGATTGGTAGATCGTTAGTGTTTCGGCAAAGTTGGCGCCACTCATGTCGCGAACATTGTGGAGAGTAACTCCCGTCTGCTGACACGAGTAGGTAGTCGTGGTGCACAGGACTGTCGAACCATTCGCGACCACGGTATAGATAGCTCCTGGGTACGGAGTGCGTGAATAGAAGCGAATAGTGAGAGTCTCTGTTGCCTCGTCGTAGTATCCATACTTAATTGCCGGTTGAGCCGGCGCGCCATAGGGCATCGCTGAGCCCGTCGGTGAGTTCACTGAAGTTCCGACGGCATTCGTTGCTTTGACCGTGAGGTAGTAGCGACGAAAGTCCACAAGACCACTACTAAATGTGCACGTAAACGTCGAGGCACTCACCGGGCACTGCTGCTGGTTGTTATAAATGTCCGTTATTTTCGCTGTGTAGCCCGTAATGGGTGAGCCACCAGTTGACGAAGGTGCAGACCACGTCACAGTTACGGAGTGGAGACCACCTGTCGCACGAATGTTGCGAGGTGCCGTAGGAGCCGTCACCGCAGCTTCTACCGGGATGGCGACGGCAAGAGTTGCGACGGCGATGGCTGCTGTGCCTGCAAATTTGAACAGACGAGACTTCATAAACTTTTTCTCCAGAAAATTGCGTAACTAAAATCATAGTCTAAAAAGGCGCTTTTGAGAGTCAGGGCACCGGTTTTCGCCCATTTTTCCTGTAGAAGTCTGCCAAGTCACTTGACACCTTCTCGATGTCGAAAAAGTGCTCAACGCGTTTCCGCAGTTCATGAATCCATCCGTCCGGATAGCCGCCGCTCGCTATGGCACGCAGACATTCAGCTAAGCCAGATACATTGTCTCTGTTAAAAAACAGCGCCCGATGGTCAGAAACCTCGTGAAATACAGGGATATCAGTCAATACCAGGGGGGCCTCAAGTGCCATCGCTTCGATCACTGCACCGGCCAATCCTTCGAACCGCGAGGGCATGATAAATGCATCGGAAGCGACGAGGAGTTCCGGTACATCTTTACGTTCACCGAGCATAACTATCCGGCCGCGATAGGGAGAACGCTCAATTTCAGAGTGTACGAGAGCCGAATTTCCACCCTCACGTCCCGCCAGCCACAGAACAGCCTGAGGAAGTTCGCCGGCAATCTCGTTAAACGCCCGTACTGCGATCTCATGAGCCTTTTGATAGTCCTGTCGACCAACACAGAGAAAGACAAATTCGGATGTGAGATTGAATCTTTCACGGGCAGAAATCCGTCGCTCTGGCGTCCGGCGACCAAGTTCAGAGATGTCGCGACCGCGATAGATCACGGTAATCCGAGATTTTCTGATGCCAAGTCGACGAGCCATAATGTGGCCACTCCGGGTTGAGATGGCATGAAAACCTGCCGTGAGTTTGGCCGTCAGCGCATCAGCAATTTGGGCAATGATGACGCCGAAGGATCCGTGGTGAGAGTGTTGACGATGTTCCTTCCCGTAGTACTCATTGGTAAACGACGACACCACTGGAATCCCGCAAAGGCGCGCGAGGGGACGGACAACGACATCGGGCCAGAACAACATGGTATGGACGAGCTCAAATCGACCACTCCGAAGAAACCTGACGACGAAGCGTGCCCGGGAGAACCAATTCCCCGTGGGAACAAACGTCACTTTGATATTCGCCTCCGCGAACTCCGCCGCCAATGTGCGATCTGAACCAAGACACAGAACCGAGGCGTCTATCCCGTAGTTCGGCAGGCGTCGGTACTCCGCCAGTAGCGACGTTTCGGCCCCGCCCACTCTGAGGTCATAGATGCAGCCCAGCACCCTCAGCGGTGTGTTCTCGCGTGGTGAGTCACTCAACGAGTTTTAACCATTCACCTGTTGAAACCACTGCCACGTTCTGATGAGGCCTTCCTCAATTCCCACCCGGGGAGACCAGTGAAGTTGGTGGGATGCTGCAGTTATATCCAGGACCGATCGATCAAGTTCACCGGCGCGCGCGGGGGCACGGACTGGTTCGACTTCGCTTCGGGTGATGCGGTTCATATAGTTCACGAGATCTCGGACGGACGTTTCAATTCCAGTACCGATATTAAAAAGCGCTCCCGTGCCCGTGCGCTCACTGGCGGCAAGAAAAGCGGACACGACATCCTCAACATATATGAAGTCTCGCGTTTGATCCCCAGTGCCAAAAACAGTCGGTGTGGTGGCGGCTTGATAGTGCTGGAAGAAAATTGCGATAACACCCGCTTCGCCGTGCGGGTCCTGTCGCGGACCAAAAACATTGCCCAAGGCCAAACTCGTCGTTTCGATGCCATAAATTGCCTGCGCGGACCGCAGGTAATCGATCATGACTTTTTTCGAGATTCCATACGGTGCAAGGGGCTGCCACGGCATCGATTCACTAATCGGCAGATCGCTTGGGTCGACTTCTCCATATAACGTTCCGCCACTCGCGGCCGCCACAATGCGCTGCGCACCACCCTTTACCGCTGCTTCAATAACCCGAAGCGAACCGATGATGTTGACCGTTGCATCAAAGACCGGATTAGCCACGGAAACCCTAACGTCGGCTTGCGCAGCAAGGTGGAAGACCACGTCAGGGCGGAACTGCTCCACCGCGTCAACTGACTCCGTCGATGTGATGTCGGCGTGGAGGAATGTGAATTGTGGGTGACGAGATGCTGATTCGAGATTCGAGAGGCGCCCAGTTGAGAGATTGTCAACCACAAGTACTTCATGGCCTTCGGCGAGCAGTCTATCGACGACGTGAGATCCGATAAATCCCGCACCACCTGTGACGAGAGCGCGACGGTTCACTCCGCCACCTTCGTTATATGACGTGCGAGATAGTCGTCTCGGAGAGCACTCAGACCAACCTCCAACGGTGTCGTGGGCTCCCAGTGGAGAATCTCTCGGGCCAGCGTGATGTCGGGGCGACGGCGAGATGGATCGTCGGTCGGTAGGGGTTTGAACACTACGCGGGACGAGGAATTTGTTACACGCACAATGGTCTCCGCAATTTCGAGAACCGTCTGCTCAATCTGGCCACCAAGATTAACTGGACCTGGGTAGTCCGAGTCAAAAAGTTTGAGAAGTCCCCGCACCTCATCGGCCACATATATCAGTGAGCGAGTCTGCATACCATCTCCATAAATCGTCAGGTCTGCACCTGTCAGAGCTTGGTACATAAAATTTGACACCACTCGACCGTCACCTGGATCGAGCCGAGGACCGTACGTGTTGAAGATGCGAGCAATCGTCGTATTTGTTCTCTTGCTCGTACGGTATGCGGTAACCAAAGTTTCACCGAAACGCTTCGCTTCGTCGTACACGCTACGAGGACCTACCGGATTGACATTGCCCCAATACGATTCGGGCTGAGGGTGAACGAGGGGATCTCCGTACACTTCTGATGTTGATGCTTGCAGAAATCGTGCACTATTTGCGTGAGCGACCTCCAACAGACGGCGCGTACCTTCACTTCCCACGGCGAGTGTCTCCAATGGATGCCGCAGATAGTGGGGAGGCGATGCGGGCGAGGCCAAATTAAATACGCCGCCTATGGCACCGCTCACCGGAACCTCACGTGAAACGTCACACTCAATAAAAGTGTGCCCCGCGTCGATGAGATGTTGGATGTTGTTTTGCGACCCAGAGGAAAGGTTGTCAAGGATCACGACCTCGTCACCTCGGATGGCGAGAGCGTCGCATAAATGCGAGCCAAGAAATCCCGCACCACCCGCCACAATGACTCTCACAGCGAACCAATTCCCTCGTAGTGCAAACGATACGAGCGGACGTCAGCCGGTTCAAATAAGTTTCGACAGTCCACCAATGTGCCTGTCCCCAATTCCGCCGCAACTCTTCGCAGGTCCGCCAACCGAAACTCCGACCACTCCGTCAATACGGCCAGCGCGTCGGCACCAGTGACGGCGCTATACATATCCCTCACGATTTCTACGCCTGTCAAATCGCTCCCTGCTTCGTGAACCATCGGGTCGTAGGCACGAACCGTGGCACCGGCCGCAATCAACCTTTGCACGATGTCAACGGCCGGAGAACACCTGCGATCATCCGTGTCGGCCTTAAAGGTGAGGCCCCACACTCCAATTGTCTTGCCATGCAGACCCCCTGCTCCCCGGGAAATCTTTTCGACCATACGTTCTAATTGACTTTCGTTCGTATTGATTGCGCCACGCAATAGTTCAAAGTCAAAGCCGTTGGTTTCGCTCATGTGCAAAAGTGCGGCCGTATCTTTCGGCAGACACGAGCCTCCCCATCCAGGTCCAACGTTCAAGTAGTGACTACCAATTCGGGGATCAAACCCCAAACCCACGACGAGATCACGAACGTCAGCACCGACGGATTCACAAAATCCCGCCATGGCGTTGATGAAACTGAGCTTCACCGCGAGAAAGGCGTTGGACGCGTATTTAATGGTTTCGGCCGTTGCCGTTGTCGTCAAGACGACTGCCGCTCCGGTCGACGCGAAGAGATCGGAGACCTCTCGACCTTTTGCGACGTCGTGCGAACCGACCACTACGCGGTCGGGGTGGAACGAATCCGCAACCGCTGTGCCCTCGCGCAGAAACTCGGGATTCGACACCACTGCAATGTCGCTACGTCCAATGGTTCGTTCAACTACTTGCGCGGTACCAACGGGAACTGTTGATTTATTAACGACAATCGAACCAGGTTCTAGTGTGTCGGCAATCTCACTCGCAGTCGAAATGACGTACGAAAGGTCCGCAGAGCCATCATCGTCTTGAGGAGTGGGAACACACAAAAAAGTCACATGGGCACCACGAACGGCGACTGTCGCGTTGTCGACGCATGTCAACGAACCATCACGCAAACACTCTTGGAGTAACGGCTCTAGACCCGGCTCATGTATAGGAGAACGACCACTCTTCAACATTTCAAGGCGAGATAGATCGCGCTCGGCCAAAGCGACGCGATGACCAATCACGGCAAGAGTGACTGCTGTAGGAATGCCCACGTAACCGGCACCGATGACAGCAACGTTTTTGGGATTGGATGTTTTGGGGGGGCGGGTGTTCATCACTGCACTTTCTCATCTATTTCGGTGGAGATTCATTGACAGCCCTGCGATGAGACCTCGCCAGACTCGTGATTTTTTCTAACTCTGGACCAACAGCACGAGTGATAAATCTCATGTAGGACTGTGACGGTGCTCCGCGGTTGGCCATTGTGGCGACACCGCCAACAATTGCGGGGCAGATCTTATTGATACAGAAATATTTCGTCATGCTGATATACCGAAAACCATTCGCCTTGACAATGTCTCGCCGTAGCTCCTGCCGTTGCACGTTGACTGCGACAGACAGTGGAGTACTACATCGATTCAAACGAACATTCTCTTTGAGGCACTCAATGGGAGAAACTTTCCGAGATGGCCACCCGCCGACGTCGACCACAGGAACATCGCCCGCTCGCTTCGAAAGTTCCCGCACAAACGTGCGCAATCCACCAACCCACTGACGGTCGGTGGCTACTCCACTTCGAGGATTTCTCTCGACAAAACTCAAAACGATGACATCTGGCTGGACTTCCGAGATGACTGAAAGTGCGTTAGCACGCCACTCGCGACAAGCATCGGCCCTTGCATTTCCCGTATTGTCATATGCCGCATTATTGCGACATCCGTGACGGGCTGTGACATACATTTGAGCATGCTCCTGTGCCGCAAGGGGTTGCAGACTCGCCGCAAGCGCAACGGCGCGACCATCTCCTATCAACAAAATCCGGGCTCGGCCAAGCTCATCACCAACACGACACACTCGTGCCGTCGTATCGTTGCCGCGAGCAGTGCAATCCCAAAATGCCTTGGAGTCGGCATCTTTCACGAGATTCGAAGCTCCTGGTAGGTAACTCGAAACCTTCACCTTTGAAGCATTTGCTGTCACCTTCGAGAGAAGATCGCGCAGTTCCCGATTGTCGGGGTAGAACTCAGGGTCTAGATGAGTCGGGAACGCCAGCTGCAACGCCGTTGGCGGAGGAGCGCGAAATGCCGTGATCGGCTTGTAGTGAGACATATTGGCAAACCCGAAAGAAAATAGAACCGTGACGGTGATGAGGATGGCTGTACCTCGATACGTAATCTTGAAGTCCAGTTCGTCACGTACGCGGTCATCTTCTGGGTCGAGCCATTTCAACACTGGAACTTCAATGAAGTGGTGGCTTAGAACAGCGAGCACCATCGCTCCCAAAAGTACGAGAAGTCGCCATGACATCGAAAGAGACTCACTCCGAGCGTTCGCGAGCAAAACAAGACCCGGAACAAACCAGAGATAAAACGCAAACGTGTAGCGCCCTAGTGATGACAAGGGACGAAACTCAAAAATACGCTCAAGTCGACCCGCACCGTCTGGAGCCCACGCTGCAATGATCGCTACGGTGGAAAGCGCAATGGCGACACCGATAAAGCCGTTGTACTCCCGGCCCAAATGCAGCTTGACCGACGCGACCAGTATGACGATGAGTCCGAGCGATGCAAGCACATCGTGGACGAAAGTCACTTGGACGTCGCTACGATCGTGATACCACGAATACATGGCCCCCACAGAGAATGCCATCACACTCGACACAACGGAGTAGTAGTGGACCTCACCTGCGGCGAGTAGCGCAAGCGCCATAGCAATCCAGAAAATTGTTCGCGTCGCTTTTTCTGAAGCACGTTGCCGTATGTAGTAATACGCTGCCGCCCAGACAACAATGCTCTGTTGGAGCAGACTGATAGTCCAAAACTGCGAGAATGGACTCGACGTAAGTGACGCCGACACCGGATGTCCATTGGAGGTGTCGAGTTGAAAATCGGTATAAAAGAGAATGACGGAGCGCGCCGTGGACATAAATGAGTCCAGGTGGCTATATCCGTAGACGACGATAATGAAAGCACCTGTCAGGATTGACACCACTGCCGTCAGGGGCACAACCCGTCGGAGGCGATATGCGATGACGTCGGTAAAGAAAGCACGGAGTGGGAGATCGGATCGTTCCGAAATGTGTCGCGAAGCAAAAAATCCGGCGATGACAAAGCCGATATCGAGTCCGACAAACCCACCGGTGAACGGACCCACTCCACTCAGCCAGGACGCTACCAAAATCATTGCAACAACACGAAGTCCTTCGATTCCCTGAATTCGCTCGCGCACGATAAAATCCTAGTGGGGAAAAGTAAATTCTTTAAGTTCCTCGCAGTAGCACAACGACTCGTCGCAGCACCAGTTAGGACCTAAATGTCACTGTCGAATCCGGTGAGCGTATCGGTGATTATTTGCGCTTACACCGCGGAGCGATGGGATTCGTTGGTGCGAGCCCTCGAGGGCGTCAGCCAGCAAACACTGCAACCGAGCGATCTAATTCTTGCCGTGGATCACAACCCCGACCTAGCGATGCGAATTATCCAAGAACTGAAGCCTCGGTTTCCAGCTCTCACTGTGGCGCAGGTCAATACGGGACCCTCGGGAATTGGAAGCGCGCGAAATATTGGAATCTCACACTCGCACGGCGACCTCGTGGTTTTTCTTGATGATGACGCCGCCCCCCGCAATACGTGGCTGGAAGAAATTGTCACGCCTTTTACTGATAGCACCGTCGGTGTCGTCGCAGGGCACGTAACCCCAAAGTGGATGGGCAGTACAAAAGCACCTCGATGGTTCCCCCCGGAATATTTCTGGGTCGTAGGCGCCACCTGGCGCGGCTTTGGTACATCCGAGGCGGATATCCGGAACCCTATCGGCGCATCGATGGCGATCCGGCGAGAGCTGCTCGAATCTGTTGGAGGTTTCGACGTGAACATCGTCTATGGCAATGACGAGACCGATCTCTGTTTTCGCATTCGTGACGAGTCCCCCGGAATTCGCACCGTCTACGCACCTCGCTCTGAAGTATTTCATGAAGTTTCCGCTACCCGTCAAACGGTTCGCTACTTTTTTCGGCGATGTTGGGTGGAAGGTGTCGCCAAGGGTTCGACCAGTGAGCGACATGGACGAGGAACACTTCGACGTGAACTTGACTACTGCGTTCGCTACCTTACGACGGGTGTCATTGGCTCTTTAGTAACACTCCGGCTCGGTCGCATTGTTTGTCTCGTCGGTGGATTCACCACAACATTGGCTGGCTGGATAGTTTCTCGACTCAAAAAACAGTTGTCGAAATAACTACGACCGCTGTCGTTCGTGCCAGAGAACCCGCAAGATGCGTAGGCCATCGCGCACAGAATTCAACTTCGATTCGCCGCCCACGCGCGGTGATTCCCACGAAGTGAATTCACCAATTTTGAAGGGCGAGCGGGATAGGCGTGCGGCGAGTTGAATCTCAAACTCGAATCCATCGCCTAATCCTTCCGTTACAGGCAACACTCTTCGGTGATACGCGTTAAATCCATAGGTGATGTCGGTCCACGACATGTCGGCGATTTGATTAGCGCACCACGTCAGTAAGCGGTTTCCAAACGCTCGCCATTTCGTAAAGTCAGAAGAGCCGCCGCCTGGTTTGCAGCGACTGCCTTTGACGAAATCAAATTCTTCTCCCAGCAACATGTTGAGTGCGTCAAGAATGTCGAGAGGATCCATTGAGCCGTCACCATCACAGGTAATGAGTATGTGCCCTCGGGCTAGCTCGAGGCCCTGTTTGATTGCAGATCCTTTTCCGCGGCCTTTTTGTTCAACCAATACCGCGTCGGGACGAATATACGAAACTACATCCTTCGTGTCGTCGGTACTCGCCCAGTCGACGACGATAATCTCGTCAACCACGGAGGGAATCGCCGGCAATAGACGTCGTAAACCACGCGCTTCATTGTGAGTAGGGACAACGAGAGACACTGCGATTTCGTCCGCAGCAAGACCGAGCGCGGTACGGACATCAATATTGAGGTGCTTCACCGGCGCTCCCGCTCGCTCGCAATTTCTTCGATAAGCCTACGGAATTGATCAGCGCATTCATCCCACGTCGAAAGTTCTTCGCGGTTCGTCTGGAAGTCTCGTAGTAACGCCTCACGAAGACCATGAGCGATGTCACTGCCCGTCTCGGATGCAATGGCCTCAACAACTCCCCGCTCCGCAAGACTAACGACGCCAGAATTTCCTTCACGAGGGACGACGACACGACAGCCCAGCAATGCCGCTTCGACGACGGCCATCGGATGAGTCTCGAAAGTGCTCGGAGCAATGACAATTCGAGCCGAAAGCAACTCCGAGCTCATCCCGTCTCGCTCTGCGCCTTCGAATGCTGCTACGGTCACCGCTTCCGCCACCCCGAGATCTCGTGCCTGAGTGAGAAGATTTTCGCGTTCACTGCCAACTCCAAGAATGGTCAAGCTCCACGGATTTCCGTCACGACGCAGCTCCGCCAAAGCTTCCACGACAAGATGGTGTCGCTTTTGGCGCTCAAGGCGGCCGATTGACACAATCTTGAAGGGTTGTTTCTGCGGTGGATTCTGAACCGGGGGTAGGTCGGCGCCGTTGGGAATGTACTTCAGTGTCTTTAACTTCAACTGTCTCTGATAAAGATCAATCTCATGAGGTGCCGTTGCAACGGTGTACCTTGCACGGCGAAACCATCGACCAAGAACCCGGCGTTGAAGTGGGTACAAGGCGTGGCGAAGGGGGTTTGGGTTTGCACCTTCATGAAATACAACAATCGAAGGAATCTTGTGCCGGGCGGCAAATCGCAGGGCGTGCGCCGAAATCGCGGACTGATATCCGTCAATCAATAAAACATCGGGTGCCAATTTACGACACACCCTTGACCACCCCCAAGGAATAAAGGGATCGCCACCGGAAGGCCACGTCAAAACGCGATGCACTTGCACCCCGTCAAGAATTTCATTGGTCGGAAGAAAATTGCCGGGGTTCGAAGTAACAACCGCGACGTCAAATTGGCGAGAAAGACGCATTGCGACCTCGCGGGCGTGAGTCTCAACTCCCCCGAGGGAAGGTCGATACCGGGCCGAGGCAATAACGACCTTCATCTACCTAACCCTAACTACCAGGGAGTGCTGGGGCGACGGTTACCGCGGAAATAATCCATCCGCGGCAACCGTCGCTGAGTTATTGCAGCACAAGGCGCTTATTCACGGCATCAAAGATGACGCGGCGGGGCAACGAGGCGGGCGATGAACCAGTAACAGAGATGTAGTACGTCGTACCCGAGTAGGTCGCGGAATCGCTGATACCCCACATATTGGTCATCGTGGCACCCGTGAAGTTTGCTCCTGTCAAAAGCCCAGGGTTGAAGCTCAGTTGCCCCCCGATCGCAATCTGCTGAATGTTCACATTGGTGAGATTTGAGTTAGTGAAGTTCACATTGGTGAGGTTGCTATTGATGAGCACCGCTCCCGTGAGGTTCAAGTTAGAGAGGTCAAGACCGCTCAAATTCTTCCTCACAAGAACAACACCAGGTCCAAAAATCATGCCGGAGACTTGCCGATAGCCCGTTGAAAGACTTGACATTGTCCCCGAGTTACTTACCGAACTAACACCATTCAGCGTCGTGTTAGCAAAATTGGCACCAGTGAGGTTGCATTGACCGAAGTAACTGTTGTTCAATGAGTCGTTACTGAAATTGACATTCGTCAAGTTAGCTCCGACAAACGTCATGTTGCTCAGGTCGCCCATGTTTGAAAGATCAGCGCCAGTCAAATTCTTGTTGAAGACCGCCATTCCCTTCGCCACCCAAACGCCGTTATAGATCACGCCACCGTACGAATACACGTTGGTGGTCGTGAAATTCGCGGTCATTTGCGAAGCGGCGGCACCGGTCATATTGGCATTCAACCGAGCGTTCACAAACGAAGTGCTGATCAGTGTTGCGTTGGAGAAATTGACTCCGCTGCCATTGTCTTTCGAGCCGCTGAAGTCAGTGTTTTGAATTGTTGCGTTCGAGAAGTCCACGTTGGCCAACGTGGCGCCACCGAAGTACGAATTGACGACGAATGAGTTTGAAAAGTCCAGACCGGACAAATTGAGCCCTACGAGATTGACACGATTCATCTTGTAGTAGTTGCCCACAATGGTCGAACACGTGGGATTGCTGGGCGTGCAGGCCAAGCGCACAATTTTGACAGGGTAGTCAAATACTTGTGTGGTATAGCCCGATCCCGATGTCACGGTAAGGCGCAAGTTCGCATTCAAGATGACACCGGTACCCGACGACGCAGCGACGGTCTCTTGGCATACAAATGAACCGGAGCGACCTGAGCACAGCGTGTTTCCCGAAGTACGGTCAGCCAGGCTGAAGGTGAAGTTATTGCCATCGGTCTGAGAAGTTGCGCTCACGAGCAGCGTCTGAGTACTTGGCGTGTACGTGACGAGAATCTTCGGCTGCGGGAGTGGCCCATCGGCACCCATCCGAAGTGTGCCACCAGGACCGGTGGCATCAGCGTTGGAGGCCGTCGCTGTGACGGTGTATGAGCCGTACGCCGGAATGTTCGCAAAAACAACATTGCGACCACAAGCGGTCTGCGTGGTGTCCACTGTTGATGAGGTTGGGTAACTCACAGTTCCCGTGAGGCGAACCGATACCGTACCTACTGATGATCCCCAGTACGTCGGGCAAGCGACGTAAACCGTCAGCGTTGCTTCCTGCACTCCGTAGTAGTTCGGCGCATACGTGAAGCTCGCCGGTCCAACAACAGGCGCGTTGGGGGTTACTGACAACGTGCCTTGGGCAGTTCCAGCGGCTCCGGTAGTGAGACCGTTGTCCGCAGTCACGCTCACGGTGTATTGCGTCGCGTAGGCCAGACCATTTGTGCCATCGCCATTAATTACACACGTCGTTGACGGAGCGGTCGAGGTACAGGTGTACCCACCGGGCGTGATCGAGGCTGTGTACGAAACAATTGCTGCTCCGCCGTCCGAGGTTGGCGGATTCCAGTTAACGGTGAACTGACCTTTTGCTGACCCGAACTGCCCCGCTGTCAAGGTCACGTTACGTGGCGCACCAGGAGCATCGCCCGTCGTGACGGTCGAACTAGCCACTGAGGTCGGTGATACACCGGCGACATTTGTCGCCGTCACCGTAAATGTGTAATCCGTATTAGCAGAGAGACCGTTGACGCGGCACGAGACATCAGGTGCAGTTGCGGTGCAAGTCTTATTGCCGGGCGAAGACTTCACCGTGTACGAAGTGACTGCGGATCCACCATCAGATTCTGGTGCCGTCCACGAGACAATAGCGCTACGAGCACCACGAGTTGCCTGAGGGTTTCGAGGGGCTGTCGGGACATTGGCCGTCGACACCGAACCCGACGGTGAACTAAAGCTGCCTGAGCCGACCGAATTCACTGCCTTCACGGTGAACGTGTACGAAGTCTTGGTCGCAAGTCCCGTGACCGTGCAGGTGCGAGCCGGTGCAGTGATAGTGCAGGTCTTATTTCCGGGTGAGGACTTCACTTGGTACGACGTGATGCCGATACCACCATCATCATCTGGTGCGTCCCACGACACGTCAATTTGCGTATCCCCCGAAGGAGTCCCCGTCACTGACTTCGGTGCACCGGGAAGCGTTGGAGTGCGCGAGGAGCTTGACGGAGAAGATGCCGCACTGGTGCCGATCGCGTTCGTCGCCTTAACGGTGAAGGTGTAATTGGCGTTGAGCGACAGTCCGGAAATGACACATGTTGTCGTTGGCGCCGACACTGAACATGACTTGTTTCCAGGAGAAGAGTACGCCGTGTACGAGGTCACTGGCGAACCCCCGTCTTTCGAAGGTGCTGACCAACTGATGGTCATCGAGGTGGAGGAGGCAACGGTGGCGGAAGGGGCACCGGGAGCTGACGGAGCGGTCGGGGCGTAATCCCAGAGCCAACGCTTCGTTCCCGAGAACTGGTAAACGTTTCCCGAGCCAGGGATGAGCAGCATGGTCGCCATCCAGTCCTGCGGGCCGTTGTTGTCCTCTTTGCCAACTTTGGTCCACTTCAGAGTGCTGGCCGTTGTACCCGAAAGTTGGTAGGTCTTACCAATACCAGCCTCGCCGGTGAGGAGAAGACCGTTACCGGCACCGGCCGGCCCCATGGCGTGAGTACCAATCGCTTCGGGGCGAGAAGAAATCGAAGCCTTAGTGAAGTTGGCACCGTTTTGCACCCACGTGTACGTGGACTTTGCGTTGCAGCCACTGTCTGTGCAGCCGCCATGGATAACGTTGGCCTGCAGATCCGGGTCGTACGCCATCGCAAAGTGGTGGAGAAGCGGAGGTGTCGTGCCTGTCGTTGTTACTTGGGTCCAGTCCGAACCGTCAAACGACCAAAGATCACGCAGTGTGGTCGTTGTGTTGCGACCTCCAAATACATACACGAGCGAACGATTTGCGTCATAGGCAATACCGTGATCGAATCGTGCGCCGGGGGCGCGGGATGTTGATACTTGTGTCCAGTTAGTTCCACTCCAAGTCCATGTGTCGTTATAGCCCGTCGTGGTACCCCCACTCACTGAGTAGCCACCAAAAATTACAATGCGACCGATGGCGGCATCCCAAACCGCCCAGGCACCAGCGCGAGCTGATGGGGAGTTAGCGGTCGTGAGCTTGGTCCAGGTAGCACCTTCGTCTGTGGACTTCCACGTTTCGTTCTTATACACGCCACCGCTCGTCACGCCACCAAACAAAATGATCGCGCTGTTCGCTTCGTCGTAGGCAATCGATGGGGCGATGAGGTTAGGAAGTGTTGCGGGAGTGGTGTTGCTCCATTGGCGGGCTGCGGTTTCACCGTGGCCTTCGCCTTCACCGCCATCATCGGCAAACGCCACAGATGATGTAGCCATTGACAGAACA
This sequence comes from Acidobacteriota bacterium, assembly GCA_018970215.1. GTDB lineage: Bacteria > Actinomycetota > Acidimicrobiia > Acidimicrobiales > RAAP-2 > RAAP-2. Next base: position 24,963 of record JAGWWX010000006.1, read on the forward strand.
GCGAGCAGCACCACCACAAGACGTTGAGTTCGACGCATGAACATTTTTTATTCCTTAATTTGGACGTACGCGGTACAAAAGCCGCTCTCGAACACTAGGCGGTCGGTCTAGGGCAATACAAGCCGGATTTCTGGGGTACGTAGGGTCGAAAGTCCCTAGTTCAACGTGGCGGTCAGAACCATTGGTACCGCACTTAAGGCTTTGGAAATAGGGCAGTTCTCCTTAGCACCGGTCGCGAATGCTTCAAAGGCCGCCTGGTCCACGTCCGGTACATCTCCCCGAACCGAAATCCGGATTTCGGTGACGCCTTGACCGGGTTGAAAATCAACCTCTACCTGAGTCTGTAGTGAAGTCGCTGGAGTACCCGCCTTAGCCAAGGCGGAAGAAAGTGCCATAGAAAAACAGGAGGCGTGCGCAGCGGCGAGGAACTCTTCCGGACTGGTCTTCCCATTCGCATCTTCCGATCGTGATGGCCACGAAACGGGGAAAGTTCCTATGCCACTCGAAACAAATGTTGTTTCGCCCGAACCCTCAAGGAGGGTGCCGGTCCATATCGTTTCAGCTCGTCGCGTTGTTGCCACTTTTGTCTCCTTAACTTCGTGACGTCAGAGTACCGTCGAAAATTCATAACGGCTCCAGACGCCGACAAGCGAGGCGATAACGTCACGGAGTGATTCATCTCAGAAATCCGCGGTGCCATGTCACCCCGTGAGCCGATTACCATTCGCGACATTGTTGTCGAATGGATCGACAGCGATGATCAGTTAGAGGAACTTCTTGCCTCACGTGATGTTTCAGTTGACTATGCCCTCGACACCGAATTCATCGCGGGGCAGGCCTACTTCACCGAGTTGTCACTCGTGCAGATTGCCTGGCCTGACCGGATTGCCCTCATTGATCCGTATCTCGTGTCGCTGAAGCCCCTTCGCCCTCTCTTTGAGGGACCAGCATTCGCAATTCTTCACGCTGCTCAAGGGGATTTGGAACTCCTCGAACTTGCGGTGGGAGTCCGACCCCACCACCTCTTTGATACACAGGTCGCCGGACAGTTTCTCGGCTTGTCAACGCCATCACTGGCACACCTTGTACAAAAACTTTGCGGAGTGGCACTCGATAAATCTCACCAACGAACGGATTGGACAGTTCGCCCGTTATCTGATGATGTCCGACACTACGCAGCGTCAGATGTGGCATACCTCCACGCCATGAAGGAATCATTGCTGCGCGACCTCGACAGCCGCGGGCGAGTTGACTGGGTATTCGCCGAATGTGAAGTGGTGCGTACCACACCGGCCCCCGCAACCGATCCTCAAGAGATGTGGTGGCGATTGACCAGAGCGACCGGCATACCGGCCGGCCGGCAGCTCGGAGCCCAGCGTTTAGCCGTTCTTCGTGACGCCCGAGCCCGCGCCCGTAATCGACCGGCATCACACATCCTCACCGATGAGGCTCTCGTTGCCCTGGCGTCAAAACCTCCTCGCGACGTGGGGGAGATTAAAAAAATCAAAGGCTGCCACGCCCTACCCGAACCTTTTGCCCGCGAAGTTATTCAACTTCTGAACGACGCGGCCCACGACAGCCCGGGAGAGCTCCGTCGCCTACCGAGCAGTGGCGTAGCCCCCGAGTTAGAACCAATAGTCAATATTTTGTTGGCGGTGGCAAATCAACGCGCCATTGACATAGAGATTGACGCCAAAGTTCTCGCGACGCGACGCGATATTTCCGATCTGGTGTCGCAACAGCCCACCCGCCTTGATGCGGCGTGGCGAGCAGACATCCTCACGAACGACTTACGAAAGCTTTTGAGCGGTGAGGCGACTATTGCCGTCGACGCCACTCGGATTGTCATTCGCTCCTAGAAGTTTCATCTCGGGACTACCTGGGTGTCGATAAGACGTCACCATCCGATAACCCCCACTCTTTACGTTGCTATGTGTGGCACGGTCCGTGGGTACTCCCTCCCCATCACTCCGCGACCGTGCCCGTTTCAGTTCGGCGGGAGTCGGTCGACATGGTTGATCCCGATGGCCGCATTGTGGTTCTCGTAGTCGAGGATGAAGCGAGTTACGTTGACGCCCTCTCAATTGGGCTCAGCGCAGATGGTTTCGTTGTTGAAGCCGCTACCACCCTCGCCGAGGCTCGACGACTCTTCGTCGCGCGGAAGCCCGACGTTGTTCTGCTTGACGTCATGCTGCCCGACGGTAACGGTACGGAGTTCTGTCGAGAGGTCACTGCCACGTCGTCAATTCCCGTCATGATGGTGACAGCGCGGAGCGAAGAGGTCGACGTCGTCCTCGGACTTGAACTTGGTGCAGCCGACTACATCACCAAGCCGTATCGACTTCGTGAACTGGGTGCGCGCATTCGAGCCGTGCTTCGGCGGTCAGCCGCCCCGCCGGTCGATGTCCATATCACCGTGGGCGCAATCCGCATCGACAGCACTCGACGGTCCGTCACTCGCGGAGGAGAGGAGCTCGAGATGAGTCGAAAAGAGTTCGATCTCCTCGTGATGTTGGCGTCTCGGCTCGGCCAGGTTGTTACACGCGATGAGTGTCTTGACGAACTCTGGTGGGGCAGCGATCTCACCGATTCACGAACACTCGACACACACATCAAGCGACTGCGACAGAAGATTGAAGTTGATCCGGGACAACCCGCTCACTTGATTACCATCCGGGGCGTGGGGTTCCGCCTCGACCCGTAGTGTCACGTCATGCGAATTGGTGACGTTGCTCCAGACTTTTCACTCGCCGATCAATACGGCACAGTGCTCACTCTCAGCGAGTTATGTCAGTCCGGACCCGTCGTCTTGTTCTTCTATCCAGCGGCCATGACGTCGGGGTGTACGAAGGAGGCCTGTTCGTTTCGGGATAACGCACACGCCTTTCAACAGCTCGGTGCACAACGAGTCGGGATCTCTATGGATGACGTGGCGCGACAGTCGGAGTTCTCGACACAACATGGATTCGACTACCCGCTCCTCAGCGACAGCAATGGCGCGGTGGCCGCGGCGTACGGCGTGAAACGAGCGATTGGTTTCCTCAAAGTAAAGCGGACCACGTTTGTGATTAATCGTGACCGCACAGTTCGCGCAATCATCAGTTCTGAGATCAACATGAACGCCCACGTCGAGCGAGCACTCGAGGCACTCACGACCTAGGTGTTACGCCTGCGGACGGAAGTATCCGTTAAACGGTGCTCGGCCGCGCTCAAGCAGCTCGTCGGTCACTTCTAAGTGCACACCACGCCGCAAGCTATCGAGAGTGGCCTGGCGATTGTTGCGATACACCTCGTCGTCATCGTCCGCCATCGGATCAATCCATACGGCGGTAATCAGTAACAACGACGACGCGAGTTGTCGGTCGATGACTCCTTCGTGGAGGGCGTCCGTGACGCCACTGGCAACACCGAGTTGACCCGCCCCCCAGGTCGTGGCCGCGTGGCGGTCTGAGGTCACTGTTGCCTTATTAACAAACAGCGTCATGGGAACGAGTGGGACGTTAGGGGCCGCGACCACGACGAAACCTACGTGGCCTTCGCGCGGGGTTGCGAGCGCCGTGACCCAGGCCGATTCGACGGGGCCTCCCTTGAGACCCAACACGGTATTGAGGTGTGCCGCATTGACGCCGGTTCCGGCGTACGCCTCGCCGAACTGAGTTACGAACTCGGCCATATCACGGGTGGTTCAGCGAAAGCAGTGCGGCGGCCGTAGCGGTCAAAACGTAGGTGTTCGTTAGAGACGGTGTCGGGCTTGGTGTCGTAGGCGAAGAGACCCACATGGCGAAGGGTCGAACCCGCAATCGGGCTCACGCGGTGCAACGTGTAGCGACCTTCGAAAATCAACAGCGTGCCCGGCGTCATTGCGAGGGTAACAACGCGCTCGTGCCGACCATCAAATATCGCTTGAACGTCGTCGTAGTGCTCATCGTGCGGCTCCCGCAGTTTCGGTACCATCTCGAAGTCACCGCCCGCATCGGCATCCTGGATAGCGAGCGAGACGACAAAGTCGGTTTGGTCGTAGTGCCACTGCAGTTGGTCGCCTTCCCCCATCACCGCGAGATTGAGTGCGCCACAGGGATCGGCGTAGTGAAATAGTGGTCCACGTTGCAGGACCTGCTCCACAAACGCCGTGAGTTCCGGCAGCTCGTAAATCTGACGAAGTGGTGACGTATAGGGAATGACGTCATATCCCACCGCACGAACCCCGTAGGGCATGCGATGAGCGCGGGGGTGTCCGCTAGGCCACTCCGACGACGGCTGTTCCAGCCATGCCGTTCCGACACCACCGGAGGGATGCGCTCGTTCGACAAGTGACTCGGCGTCTCGGACGAGTGCGACCATTCCGTCGGGGAGGATGAAGTTCGGAAGTTCAGCAGCACCCACCTCGGCGACTTGTTCTCGCGCCCGGGCAATGACTGACGTAGCCGTCGGGCCAGTGAGATCGTGTATCGGGTAACGATCCAAGTCGATGTAGTCGAGTGCGCTCACCTTGCTAAGGGTAGTTCTCTCGAAAACGGTTGCCACAATAGGGTGTTGAGATGGCCCGGCTTCTTGTCGATATCACCCCCTTGCGGGCCAGCCGGAGTTTTCGACTCCTCTTCATTGGGCACTTGGCGTCGATGCTCGGGAACCAACTCACTGTGGTGGCGATCGCCTACCAGGTGTACGACATCACGTCCTCGAGCCTGTGGGTGGGTGTGGTGTCGTTGTGCCAACTCCCCTTTCTCGTGTGGGGTTCGTTATGGGGTGGGGCAGTCGGTGACAGGGCCGACAAACGCCGGATTCTCTCCCTCGGCGGAATTGGTCTGGCATTCATTAGTAGTGGGCTCGCGTGGAATGCATCCCGTGGTCACCCATCACTATGGGTGGTCATCGTCCTTTCTGCAATCGCCGCATTCGGCGGAGGATTTGTCAATCCCGCACGCAATGCATCCATTCCACGCCTCGTGGAGCCGCATCAACTCGTTGCGGCATATTCCCTGAACCAAGTCGTGATCCAAACTGCGACAGTCGTCGGGCCAGCCCTTTCCGGCGTTCTACTCGCGACTCGCGGTGTTGCTGCTTGTTACTGGCTCGACGTCATCTCCTTTGTGATCTTTGTGGTGGCAACTCGTGCCATGGATCCGCTGCCTCCATCTGGTGCAAGCCCCATGTCAAGTTGGCGGTCCACAGCGGAGGGTCTGAGGTATCTCCGCAGCCACCGTGTTGCCCAGGCGGTGTATTTCGCCGACTTGAACGCGATGATCTTCGGCATGCCCCGCGCGCTCTTTCCCGCCGTCGGACTCAGTGTCTTTCACGGTGGCCCACAGCTCGTCGGCCTCTTATTCGCCGCTCCGGGTGTCGGGGCACTGCTGGGCGCGCTCACGACCGGGTGGGTTGAGCACATCGATCGCCGAGGTCGAGCTGTCATCTACGCCGTGGCGGTGTGGGGCGGCTCCATTGCCGTCTTTGGGTTCGCGCCGTGGCAAGAACTAGCACTTCTCGCACTGGCATGTGCCGGCTACGCCGATGTGATCTCCGCAGTTCTTCGCAATGCAATTCTTCAAAGTCGAATCGACGACTCCTATCGTGGTCGCCTGTCGGCGATTCAAATTGCTGTTGTCACGGGCGGTCCACGATTAGGCGACCTGGAGTCAGGGGTTGTTGCTCGAGGCGTTGGAACCCAAACATCGATTGTGAGTGGTGGGCTCGCGTGCGTGGTGGGCTCATTTGTCCTGGCCCACCTCTACCGAGAGTTTTGGGAAGAGCGCGCTAGCGACGCGGAATCGTCCGACGCTTCCCGTTCGTGACGTGCGCTAGTTGACCGCACGCCGCGTCGATTGACCGACCACGAGTTCTGCGAACGGTGACGTTGATACCTCGATCATCCAGCGCACTACGAAACTGTTCGATGCGCTCACGCGGCGAACCCACCACGAGGTAACCGGGTGTGGGGTTGAGGGGAATCAAGTTCACGTGAGCCCGCAAAGGTCCGGCGTACTCCGCAAGCTCGGTGGCATGACGTTCCGTATCGTTGACTCCCGAAATCAAAGACCACTCAAACGACAGGCGGCGCTTTGTTTTCTCATTCCACACCTCACACGCGGCAGCGAGGCGTTCAAGGTTGTATCGCCGGTTAATCGGGACAAGCTCGTCGCGCTCGTGATCGTTGGCGAGGTGCAATGAAACAGCAAGGGTAACGGGAAGACCCTCGTGGGCAAGGCGTTCGATGGCCGGAGCGACGCCTACCGTTGACACCGTGATGTTGCGGGCCGACATTCCTCGCTCCGTGTGGAGACGACGAATGACCTCAACCGTTACGTCATAGTTCGCGAGTGGTTCGCCCATACCCATAAAGACCACGTTGGACAGTCGCCGGGGCGCGGCGGCCCGCGCAGCCCGCACCACCTGTTCCAGTACTTCGCCGACAGTGAGGTGTCGTGTGAATCCTGCTTGGCCGGTCGCGCAAAATGAACACGCCATCGCGCACCCGGCCTGAGTGGAAATACAGACAGTCACCCGATCGCGATAGCGCATGAGGACCGTCTCAATGGTGGCACCGTCGGGTAAGCGAAAAGCCCACTTCAACGTCTCCCCGTCATCCGTCTTGACTTCGTTAGCAATAGTCAAGGACAGGGGAAAATCGTTGGCTAAGCGGGTCCGAAGTGGAGCAGGGAGTGTGGAAATCTCCTCGGGGAAGAGATCGTGTTCGTAGAGTCCCGTCATTAGCTGGCGAACCCGGAACGCCGGTTGATCCGCCAGCGCCTCCGAAAACTGCTCGCGTGAGAATTCGTAGGGATTCGGCACGAAATCCAACCTAGGCGAGCGGAGGTCGACTTTCGCCTAAGTTACTTCCGACAAACGGGTCACGAGACCCGACACCACACAAAGGAATATCCCATCATGGAACTGAAGAACACTTCGGCTCTCGTGACCGGCGGTGCGTCGGGCCTCGGTGAGGCCACCGCTCGTCGTCTCGCAGAGCGCGGTGCCAAGGTCGTTGTTATGGACCTCAACGGCGAAAAGGGCGAGGCTCTCGCCAAGGAAATCGGCGGTACGTTCGTTCACTGTGACGTCACCAACACCGATCAAGTGGTGGCGTCGATTGATGCCGCGACGGCGATGGCTCCACTCTGGAGCGTCGTGAACTGCGCCGGAATTGGGTGGGCCACTCGTACCATCGGTAAAGACGGTGAGTACTCGTCGGCCCACGACCTCGACCTCTACCGCAAGGTCATTGAGATCAACCTCGTGGGAACATTCAATGTCTGCCGACTCGCCGCTACAGCAATGAGCCACAACACGCCCGACGCCGACGGCGCACGCGGTGCGATGGTGAACACTGCCTCCGTCGCGGCCGAAGACGGCCAGATTGGTCAGGTCGCCTACTCGTCATCTAAGGGTGGCGTGGTCGGTCTCACCCTTCCTCTGGCGCGCGATCTTTCGGTTGTCGGCATTCGTGTCAATACGATTCTCCCCGGTCTCATCGACACTCCCATTTATGGGACAGGTCCGGCGTCTGACGAGTTCAAGGCTCGCCTCGGTCAGGGCGTGTTGTTCCCCAAGCGACTGGGCTTTCAGGATGAGTTCGCCACCTTGGCCGTTGAGCTGTTAGCCAACAGCTACATGAACGCTGAGTCGATTCGCCTCGACGCCGGTATTCGAATGCAGCCGAAGTGATCTAGGCACTACGCCGACAATCCCCCGGGCCCAAGCCCGGGGGATTGTTTTATTCGGCGTAGGAACTATTGAATTCGGCGATGTTGTCGAACTTGGCGAAGTTCTTAACCCACGCCAAAAAGACTTCGCCCGTGGGACCGTTGCGGTGCTTCGCGATAGAGACCTCAATCTTGCCCCGGTCGGCGTACGACTCCTCTTCACCGCTATCGCTAGGGCGGTGTAAAAACATCACGATGTCGGCGTCTTGTTCAATAGCGCCCGACTCACGAAGGTCCGACATCATCGGACGGCGGCCCGTCCTCTGCTCAATCGAACGTGACAGCTGCGACAGCGCAATCACTGGTGTCTCGAGTTCGCGAGCGAGAAGCTTCAATCCGCGACTCATCTCAGAAACCTCAACTTGGCGATTCTCCGAGCGCGAGCGCGAGCTCATAAGTTGCAAGTAGTCAACAACAACGACTCCGAGATCACCTTCTCGTTGCTTAATACGACGCGCACGGGCTCGGACATCCATAACGGTGAGGAGTGGATTGTCATCGACATACACCTTGGAGTCATTCATCGACGCCAGCGCCTTCGTCACATTCTCCCAGTCGACGTTGCTCAACTGGCCCGTTTTGAGCTTTTCTCCGTCCACGCGGGCTTGCGCCGCCAGAATTCTCTCGGCAACTTCGAGGCGGCTCATTTCGAGTGAGAAAAACAACGCCGGGCGCTGCAGCACCGTCCCCACGTACGTCACAATGCCAAGCGCAAACGCCGTCTTTCCCACGGACGGGCGAGCACCAACGATTGCCAACGCCGTAGGTGAGATGCCTCGCAACTTCTCGTCGAGGGCGGTGTACCCCGTGGCGAGGCCGTTGATCCCTGACGTGCCATCACGTTCTTCAAGTCGATCGAGCTCCAGCTGCAGTAGCTCTGTCAAAGGAGCAACCGAATCATCGGTGCCGCGATCTTTAATGTTCATGATCGACTGTTCGGCTCGGTCAAACAGCCCATCTACATCGTCCGTAGTCGCATAAGCCTCGTCAACAATCGTTGACGCCGTTTGAATCAGGGCTCGTTGCTTCGCCTTCTCACGAACGAGCTCGGCATAGAACTCGGCGTTGCCAATGTTCACCGCGTTGGCTGTAAGGTCGCCAATCAACGTGGGCTCAATGTCGACCCCACGCGCACGCATCTGTTCCAAAAGGGTGACGGGGTCAACGGGCTCACCGCGTTGATCGAGATCCACCATCGCCGCGAAAATCTGTCCGAACAGCGGTCGATAGAAGTCGGATGCGCTGACCTTCGTCTGTGCGTTCACGATTGCCTCGTGACTTAACAGCATGGCCCCCAGCACGGCTTCTTCGGCTTCGGGTGAGTGAGGGGGAACTCGCGAACTAGTTCCAGGTCGGCTTCCCGTTGGTTCGTTTGGAATCTGCGTCATAGCCACCTCAGAGTGCCACGGCCAGCGTGTGGAGTGCAATGTGTTTTTTCGAGCAATGTCTGTGGATAATCACATTTGTAGAAGGAACCTGTGACACGAAAGCGCCGGGGCTTCGGCCCCGGCGCATCCGCGGAACGTTTCTCTACTTAGCAACAACGTTGAAGCTGATCTGCGCGTCCACGCCATCAAAGAGGCGCACCGTTGCAGTGGCAGATCCCACTTCCTTAACGTGTTCGCCCATTGCAATCTGCGAACGGTCAAGAGAGATGTTGGTCGCCGTGCGAATCGCATTGACAACGTCTGACTCAGTAACTGAACCAAAAAGCCGACCGTTTTGACCCGCGCGAGCAGCAATCGTCAGCGACGCCGACTCAATGACCGTCTTCTGGGTTTCGGCTGCCGCGCGGCTCGCGGCGTCTTGCAGGTCTCGGCTACGGCGCATGGCGGCCGCTTGCGACTCCATCTCTGCCGTCGCTGCGAGGCCGGACCCTGAGGGAATGAGGTAGTTGCGAGCAAAGCCGCTCTTTACTTCCACCACATCACCACGGCGTCCCACGCCGCGGACATCCTTACGTAGGAGAACCTTCATTATTCTTCGCCTCCCTCAGCAACAGCCTCCACCGCTTCGTCATCTACCACTGATTCGTCGTTGCTGTCGTTGAAATCACGATCGTTTGAACGAGGGCCCCGTGCATCACGGTCGCCTCGACCTCCACGACCTCGCTTTTCTGTCACCGTACGTTGGGTGTACGGCAGCAGAGCGAGCTCGCGAGCCGTTTTAATTGCGTCGGCAATGTCACGCTGGTGCTGTTGGCAGTTGCCCGACACGCGCCGGCCACGGATCTTTCCACGGTCCGACAGGTACTTCCCAAGGGTCTTCAGGTCCTTGTAGTCCACGTAGTGCACGTGGTGAGCGCACAGAGCACAGGGCTTCTTCTTTTGTCCACGACGCGGATCGATCTTCGGCGCGCGTGACTTTGGTGGTTTGGGGTTATTAATACGGGGCATTAGAAGGGCTCCTCATCAAAGCCGTAGTTGGGGTTACTGGTGGTTGGGGCGGGACGACTGGTTCCCGCGTTTGGTGCACCTGAGCGACCGTTGCCGGCCCCTTCAGGACGAGGATTCTTGGTGACGGCCGCGCTGGCGTACCGAAGAGACGGGGCAATGTCGTCGGCGTTCACCTCGACAACGGATCGCTTATCACCGTCCGGGGTCTCCCACGAACGTTGCTCAAGTCGTCCGGTAACCAAAACGCGCGTTCCGCGGGTCAACGAATTGGCCACGTTCTCGGCGAGCGACTGATACGCCACCACGTCGAAGAACGACACTTGTTCAACCCACTCCCCGTTCTTTTGATAGCGACGGTTGACCGCCAACCCAAATCGAACACTGGCCTGGCCACTATTCAAGAACTTGAGTTCAGGGTCACGAGTGATGTTGCCAACGAGAGTGATGCTGTTATCGGGCATGTCTGTTCCTTACCTTGTTGTGAACGACAACTTACGAGCGGGCCGTAACAGCACTTGCCGCACGGCGCTCTGGCAGACGAACAATCTTGTGACGGAGTACTTCGTCAGCCAGACCGAGAATTCGATCCAGCTCCGCAACGGTCGCGGGAGTTCCCGCGAACTCCGCCACGACGTAGTACCCCTCCTTGCGCTTGTTGATTTCGTACGCCAGGGTGCGCTTTCCCCAACGGTCAATTGCGCCGGGGTTGCCACCGTGGTTTCGAATGACATCAAGCGCTCGATCAAGCGCCACTTGGATATTTTGTGCGTCGACGGCAGTGTCGAACACAATCATGGTTTCATATGGCCGCATGGCCTTGTTCCTTTCCCTCTGGTCCGGCACGCCGGGCTCCGCGGATACGGAGCAGGGTTTGCTTCTCCCCGCATTTGCGGGACTCTTAGATTAGTGCAGCCTCGCGATGAGTGCCAAGCCGGAAATTTCAGGCAAGTTCTGTGGGCGTGGAGTACGTTTCACCGTCTGACGGGAATGAGCGGCTCCGGACGTCACTCGCGAAGCGGGTGAGGGCATCACTAATCACGTTGTTCAAGTCGACATACTGTCGGACGAACTTGGGCGGCGTTCGACTACCGAGTCCCAGAAGGTCGTGCCAGACGAGAACCTGTCCGTCTGTGGCCGCCCCGGCGCCAATACCAATAACTGGCACCCCCACTGACTCCGTGACCAGACGCCCCACCTCCGCAGGAACGCCTTCGAGAACGAGGGCGTACACGCCCGCGGCTTCGATTGCCGCGGCGTCGGCTAACAACACGTCAACGGCCGACTTCGTCTTTCCCTGAACCTTGAAACCTCCGAAAGCCAAGACCGACTGTGGCGTCAAACCCAAGTGACCCATCACAGGAATCTCGGCCGCAATGAGGGCTTCAATGTGAGGCACTCTTACTGATCCACCTTCCAGCTTCACGCTGTGTGCGCCGGCGCGGATGAGCTGGGCTGCGTTTCGCACCGTCTCCTCCCGAGAGACGTGATAGCTCATCCACGGCATATCGCCGACAACGTGCGCGGTGGGTTGTGCGGAGCAGACTGCTGCCGTGTGATGTGCAATGTCATCCACCGTGACGCGGAGCGTGTTGTCGTGGCCCATTACAACGTTGCCTACGGAGTCCCCGACCAGGATGATGTCAACACCCGCTGCGGATGCAAGACGGCCACCCGGTTCGTCATACGCGGTCACCATCACCAGTGGTGTTGAACCTTTTCGCGCGCGAATCTGAGGGGGCGTTAACGGCGAGGTCACTTGGCAACCTTAGAACGGGCCGTTGAAGTTCCGCCAGCCTCCCACTTACGCAGCAAGTGATTGAATCGGCACCGAACGCAGACCTCGACTGCGTAACAGGTCACGGGAAGTTCGCGCATCTCAAATGATCGAAGATCCGCCTTTGAAACGGGACAGACACCGCTCGCGGGCAGTTTGTCGCCAAAAACGTAGACGACCTGTCGGAGTACACCCTCGTGACACACGGGGCAGGTCTCTCCGAGCGACCTGCCCACACCTTTCGCGGCTCGGATCAATCCCGGATGAGCATCGCAGATGTCCTCCACCATTCGTTCGCCGGTCTGCAGCTGCTGGATAAGCGCGGCACGCTGTAGTCGATACTCAACAACGGCGCCCTTCGCCAGGCTGACGAGCGGTGGACGTGGCATGGCAGGAGATTAGCCCGAGGCCGTAAAAATAGGGAAATCTTCCTATCGCACGGTTCGATATATCGAACCGATATGATGAGTTTGTGCTTGAGCTCGCCATTCTCGGACTCCTCATGGACCGCGACCACCACGGGTACGAAATTCGCACCCACCTTCGTGATCGTCTCGGACTCACTGGTTCCACATCATTTGGTTCGATTTACCCCGCCATTTCCCGACTCGAACGAGAAGGCCTCATTGAAGCCGTGGCGGGCGAGAGCCGCTTGGGCGCATTTTCCACTGGGTCTCTCTCAGGAGAAAGAGCCAGCATGCGGTCGGCGCGCAGCTCGGGCGGAATCGGTCGACGGGGACGAAAGTCGTATCGCATCACCGAAACGGGTCGACAGGATTTTGCCGAGCGCCTCGCCGATCCCGCCACGATTGAAGATTCGCGCTCATTCTCTCTTCGGCTCGCTCTGTTTAAATTCTGCACCCCCAGTGTTCGAGTCCTCCTCCTCGAGAGTCGGCGAGCGAACCTGCAGACACGACTTCGGGAAATTCGGAGTAACGCCGCCAACACCGAACTTGATACCTACGCCCGTTCCGTTATGGAGCACGCCGCGAAGGCCGTCGAACTAGATCTCGCCTGGATTGAAGAAATTCTGGCGCAAGAAAAAAACGTGGGGAACTCCTCCGCGCACAACATCGCTACAGAAGCGAAGTAGGAAAGGAAAGCCATGGGAACTGTTCGTGTGGCCATTGCTGGTGTAGGAAACTGTGCCAGTTCGCTAATTCAGGGCATCTACTACTACAAGGACGCCCAGCCGGGTGATCACGTACCCGGCCTCATGCACGTCGAGCTCGGTGGATACCACGTCCGTGACGTCGAGTTCGTTGCGGCCTTTGACGTCGACGCCAGCAAGGTCGGAAACGACCTCGGCAAGGCCATCGATGGCGGTCAAAACAACACCATCAAGTTTGCCGACGTGCCGAGCCTCGGGGTTATGGTTCACCGTGGACCGACTCTCGATGGTCTGAACAAGTACTACCGCGCTTCCATTGAAGAGTCGCCCGCCGAGGCGGTCGATGTCGCACAGGTGTTACGCGATTCAAAGGCCGATGTCTTGGTGTCCTACTTGCCCGTGGGTTCCGAGGAGGCGCAGCGCTTCTACGCGCAGGCCGCTCTCGACGCTGGCGTGGCCTTCGTGAACGCCATCCCCGTCTTCATCGCATCCGATCCCGTTTGGGCGGAGAAGTTCCGTACAGCTGGTGTGCCCATTATTGGCGACGACATCAAGAGCCAGGTCGGTGCCACCATTGTGCACCGCGTTCTCAGCCGACTCTTCGAGGATCGTGGACTCGCAATCGATCACACCTACCAGCTCAACGTCGGCGGCAATATGGACTTTAAGAACATGTTGGATCGAGACCGTCTCGAGAGCAAGAAAATCTCTAAGACGCAAGCCGTCACCAGCCAGCTCGAAATAAGTCACATGAGCGCTGACGATGTACACATCGGACCGAGCGACCACGTGCCGTGGCTCAAGGACCGTAAGTGGTGCTACATCCGCATGGAGGGACGCAACTTCGGAGACGTTCCGCTCAACCTCGAGCTCAAGTTGGAAGTATGGGACTCACCTAACTCCGCTGGCGTCATCATCGATGCGGTGCGCTGCGCGAAGGTCGCCCTTGATCGTGGAATCGGTGGACCCATCCTCGGACCATCGGCATACTTCATGAAGAGCCCGCCTGTGCAGTATCACGACGATGTTGCGCACAACATGGTGGAAGCCTTCGCCAACGACGGTGCCGATAACCCGATCTGGCCGTAGACGACACATTTAACGTATCGACTCGTCGCGGGCGTGGTTCTGACGTTCAGTCAGACGTACACGAAAGTATGCGGGTGAACTAACTCCCGGCGTTACGTTCGTTCCACCACGTCAGCAGACGTGATGTTGCGTCCTCTTCTGAGATCTCACCCTCTTCGTGGCGAATATCTAGAAGAAAGCCGAGGGCTTCGCCCACGGCACGTGACGGTGGGATATTGAGAATCGACATCACTTGATCACCGCTCAAAGCCGGTCGTTGCGAGTCGAGGTCTTCTTGTTGGCGGAGTTCAGTGATGCGAGCTTCTAGTTCATTCATGCGGCGGTCGAGTTCTTGAGCCTTGCGGCGGTTTCTCGTCGTACAGTCACATCGAGTGAGTTCGTTCAGTTCATCGAGCAGGTGGCCCGCATCACGAACGTAGCGCCGGACGGCGGCGTCACTCCACCCCATTGCGTACGTGTGGAATCGAAGGTGTAGCTCAACGAGTCGAGTGACATCATCAATCATCTGTTGGCTGTATTTCAACGCCGTCATACGCTTTTTGGTCATGCGAGCACCCACATGATCGTGACCGTGGAAAGTCACTCCTTTATCGGTGAAGGCTCGAGTTTTTGGTTTACCGACGTCGTGAAACAGAGCCGCCAGCCGGACAACCAAGTTTGAACGTCCCTCGGGGAACGACTCCGTGGGCTCAACGACTCGCCGCACTTTTTCGATAACGGCGTACGTGTGCGTCAAAACATCTTTGTGATGATGAATGGGGTCTTGTTCCAACGCCAACCCCGGAAGTTCCGGCAAAAAGTGCTCCGCAAGACCGGTACGCACAATGAAGTCCAGACCGAGTGACGGTCGCTGCGTCATCATGAGCAAATCCAACTCCACGCGGATTCGTTCTGGAGAGACGATGCGGAGACGTTCCGCGAGCTCTCGAGCGGACGCCTCCACATCGGGGTCAACATCAAATTCGAAACGAGACATAAACCGCGCTGCCCGCAGCATTCGCAATGGGTCATCGGTGAATAACACCCGAGGATCGGTCGGTGTCCGGAGAACTCGAGCGTTGAGATCGCTCAGCGCACCATCCGGCGCAATCAGTTCCGGTTCAATGACATCGAACGCCATGGCGTTGATCGTGAAGTCTCGCCGAAGGAGATCCACCATGAGATCATCTCCGAAAATAACCTCGGGCTTTCGGGACTCGTCGGTGTACGACTCCGAACGAAACGTGGTGATTTCCACCTTGCGATTCGTGGATGCCAACTGCCCCCCGATGGTCCCAAAGGCACGGCCCATGTCCCACGTCGCGGTACAGAGCGGACGGATGAGGCGCATGATGTCGTCCGGACGTGCGTTCGTGGTGTAGTCAATGTCGTCAAGCGCTCGGGCGTCCGACATAAAGGCGTCGCGCACACAACCACCTACGGCATAGAGCGAGAAGCCCGCTCCACGAAATGCTGCCGCCAAGTCCTGCGAGTCGTCGCGAATTCGCTCTAAGCCCGGCAGTTGAATCACGTAGTGAGGGTAGTAGGACCGAGAAAATAGGTGGTGCCCTACTACGCTTTTGGGGACATGATGACCTTTGTGCGTCGCCACGGGCGATCACTTGGCGTTGCGCTCATCGTTGCTCAGTCGGTGGCGTGGGGTGCTGCACCCGCCCATGCGGCGGTAGCCCGACCGCGTATCGTGCAGCAAGACGCTTCGGTCCAACTCACGCGCTCAGGATCCGGCGTCCTCGCAATCGCCACCCGTACGCCGCAAGGGCGTTCATCCTCGGTCAGCGTCACTATTTTCCGAGCGGTGCAGAGTCGGAGTGCGGTGGCCTCCGTCATCAATGGTGCCAACCCCGGGCTTCAAGAGATAGACAGCACGGGCAACATTGAGCTGACGTGTCGAAAAGCTGACATTGCGCGCTTTGATGTCGGGATTGGGACGTGGCCCCGAGGAGGAGCGGCGTGCGGAAGTGCCAAGCCAGTGTTGCGCGTGGGGTGTGGGACGAGTTGTAGCGGTGTCTTCCCTTTGCGCTACTCCTTTCAAGTCGATAACACTCGCCGAGATCTGTGGTCATTAGTGACTTTGATATCGGGGCCACCGCAGGAAACAACTCCAGTGGCCCTGTTGGCGAAAAGCGCACCACTCACTCCCGTCCATCGATTTCGCGAAGTGGCAAGTTTGAACGCTCTCTCACAACACCACATTGAGTCTTCGGTAACGCTGTCGTATGGCGACGCCGTCAATGCCACCTTCGCACCCGGCGGAGTGGCGGCCGAGTGGCGCCGTGCCCTGGCCTCGTACCTCGGCGATTCTCGACATCATCTCGTGCCCCTCGGGCCAACCGGTGCCGACTACGGCGCCCTGAGAGCGGTGGGATTAGGAACTGAAATCCCCCTCCATTTCTCCACCACCGATCAGTTGGTAGGGAGCGGAACTGGGCGTACACCGAACAGCAACCCCATCATGGTGAGCGGCCCACTCACGCCTCGTTCGCTCGACGCCCTCGCGCTTCACGGACGGCGAAGGGTCATTGTTACGGAATCATCGTTACGAACGAAGCCCAGCTCTCTCAGCCACTGGGGGGTGCCATTCTCCGTGGCCCGGACCACTCGTGGATCGTTGGTGATTGCGACGGATTCGTCTCTTTCGGAGCGAAGCCAAGATCAAACTCTTGAGCCCGCGCGACGCATTGCTATCACCGTTGGAGAGATGATGCTCTTACGAGCCCAGCATCCCGAAAAGGCGTCGAGCCAATCGATTGTGATCTCTACGAGTCTTCGACTGGCGGGGCCACTCTTTCTCTCCGGCTTTAGTGACGCGGTGCGTATGACGGGGCTCTTTCGGTTTGTTGGCCCTGATGACCTTTTCACCGTGACGCCGGGAACAAACGGTGCACCACTCGCTCGCCGGCTCAACGCCTACCCGGGGGCACAGTGGCAACCCGACGATATTCGTCGCGTGGCGCAGCTCGCCTCGTCGACTGCGTCACTACGGAGTGCATTCACATCGCCGCAGCCACTGCTTCGAGCCGAGGCCGCTCGTCTACTCGCCGAGGTTCCGACCAGCGAACGTGAGGAACTTATTGGTGTGGCGCAACGGCAATTCGCTAGCGAACTCGGACAGTTTCGCATTGACCAAAGCACCATCACGCTGACCGGTGGTGGCTCCGACGTTCCGATCACCGTGACGAGTGGTGCCAACTATGCCTTCACCGGGCTTATCCGAGTGGCGAGCGATCGAGTCACCTTTACGAGTGGACATCAGTTCCCCGTCACGCTCGGAACCCCTATTAACACGATTCGCGTTCCTATCAATATCGGTAGCGGAACGTCAGCCTTCATTCGAGTCTCGCTACTAACGGCCGATGGTCGAGTGACCTTGACGTCGGGAACGGTTCAGATCCGCTACACCAGTACGTCAATCGTCGGCTACCTACTCTCTGCAGGTTCGCTCTTGATTATTGGTTGGTGGTGGTGGCGAACATCGCGACGAACGAAACTTCGAGTGGTGCGACCATGAGTTCCACGAGAAAAGGTCGCGTCATCGCGCTCGCGTCGGGAACGATGGCGTCACGAGTTACGGGATTCCTTCGCACCTTGGTTGCGGCCTATGTGTTGGGGTTTACCCCTTTTGCCGACGCTTTCAACTTGGCCAACACCTTGCCAAATTCCTTGTACGACCTGATTATTGGGGGCGTCGTGAGTGCGACGTTCGTGACGGTATTTACCCATCGCTTAACGGTCGACGGTGATCGTAAGGCGTGGCGATCAATTTCCACGGTGACGTCGTTCACGCTTCTCCTGCTCGTTGTCACTTCCCTACTGGTGTGGGTGTGTGCGCCCTAC
>JAGWWX010000007.1 GCA_018970215.1 Acidobacteriota bacterium
CGCTATCTGTTCGACGCGGAACTCGCGAGCAATGGCAATTAACTCGTCGACTCGTTGGCCGCCGGCGAGACCAACCAGTTGAAACGCCTCTCGTTCACGTCGCACAACATCCAACGTCTGTTGGCCGATGGACCCGGTCGCCCCGAGCAGCGCAACGGTTCTCGTCGATGACACGACTAGCCGATGTTCAAGATGTGGGCGAGGTAGTACGTCGCGGGTAGCACGAACAAAATGCCGTCCACTCGATCGACAAGTCCCCCGTGTCCCGGCAGAATCGCCCCCATGTCTTTAATACCGAGCGAACGCTTCACGAGGGACTCAAACAGGTCACCGAGCGGTCCCACGATGGAGGTCACGATGGCGAGCACCACGGCGCCGCCCACCGACCACGGGTGGAGGAAGGGCAAGAAAATCGCACACACCAGCAACGTCACTATCGATCCGCCGATAAGTCCCTCGACGGTCTTGTTGTGCGACACCGTCGGCGCCAACTTGCGCCGCCCCAGAGACTTCCCAACGAACAGAGCTCCCGTGTCATTCGCGACCGCGGCGACAAGTGCACCAAACAAGATGCCGAGTCCGTGCCCGTCCTTAAAGTTCACGGGCGAGATTGTCAACATCGCAAAGCTGCCGAGGACGCCGATCCACAAAAAGCCCATCAAGGTGAGGGACGCGCCATCGAGCATGTCGATGCGTGCGGGGGTCGCCAAGAACCATAAGAAGGTGGCCGTGACGACGATAACTATCACCAATCCAAGAGCCGTCTCACCCCGGTTATACGCCGCAATGGCGAGAATGACCGTTCCCGCAACACCCACCAAGGTCGCGGGTCGAGTGCCCGCCATGCGGTAGGCCGCAAAGAGCTCAGCAACGGCGGCGGCGAGGGCGGCCGTGACGAGAACGGCCACGGCAATCGCTCCCATTTGGAAAATTGCCACGAGGGCCAGTGCCGCGATGACCCCGGTCACCGTTGCTTTCCTGACATCTTTCTCCGGCGCGGGACGGGTCGAGCGATGGCGCAGCAACTTTTGGTCGGCGTGGCGCAGACGTTCGGCCCTCGTCATGGCTCGCGTGGGGACAACCACCGGCGGCTCCTCGACATCGACCGCTTCGACGGCCGGGACCTCCGACGTATCGGGTGGCGCAATGACTTGCGTGAACGTCTCGTCGTGCACGGTGTAGTCCACTTCGCCCTCGCGCCATACCGGCGCCGGTATCTGTTCGAGCGGATCGTCGCTGGCGGCGACATCATCGCGCTGAAGTACGGAGGGAATCTGACCTGTTGGCTCTTCGGTCCAGTGAGGTAGCTGCGTATCAGGATTCACCACGGGTGGTGGGGTGGGAACCGGAATACCCGCCGCCTCCGCCGCAACTTCCGCACCGTTAATTGTCACACGAGGGTCGGCGGGCCGAACGACGGGGATCTCCCCCGTCGGGAGATCGTCGGACGTTGGTTCGTCAAACTTCAAGGAGTTCCT
The DNA here is from genome assembly GCA_018970215.1 of Acidobacteriota bacterium. Lineage (GTDB taxonomy): Bacteria > Actinomycetota > Acidimicrobiia > Acidimicrobiales > RAAP-2 > RAAP-2. The sequence goes on from JAGWWX010000007.1 coordinate 1,479, forward strand.
GTTCTTTGTGAGCCAGCAAACTGTCGATCACCGCGACTTCGTCCTGGGTCATCTTGTCGAGAATTGCCTCGACTCGCTTGACGTCGTCCGTCGAGATTCCGTTCTCTTTTTCCTTTTCCAGTCCGTCGAGTTCCTGGCGCGCGTGTCGGCGAACGCCACGCACCGCCACTTTTCCTTCTTCGGCTTTGGTCCGCACAATCTTGACAAAATCCTTACGGCGTTCCTCGGTGAGCGCGGGGAATGACAGGCGAATCACCACTCCGTCGTTGGAGGGGTTGAGCCCCAGGTCGGCCGTCGTAATTGCCTTCTCAATCGCGGCCATCGCCCCCTTGTCGTAGGGCGATACCACGAGGAGGCGCGGTTCGGGGACCGAGAAGTTGGCGAGCTGCTTGAGCGGGGTCAACGTCCCGTAGTAGTCAACATCGAGGTTTTCCACGAGGGCGGAGTTCGCCCGTCCGGTGCGCACTGCCGAGAACTCGCCCTTCACGTGGTCGATGGCTTTCGCCATTCGCTCGCGGGTATCCGCGAGCACGAGTTCAATGAGTTCGTGCTCCATTACCGAACCAGCGTACCCACGGCCTCCCCCGCGAGGGCGCGACGCAAATTACCCGGCGCCATCAGGTCAAATACCCGAATAGGCAGGCCGTTGTCCTTGCAGAAGGTGATGGCGGTTAAGTCCATTACCCGAAGTTCTTTTTGAATTGCTTCGTCGAAGGACACCACGTCGTATTTGGTGGCATTCGGATCCTTCTTCGGGTCAGCGGTATAGACCCCATCTACCCCGCCGTGCGTACCCTTGAGCACGAGTTCGGCCTCGACCTCCGCCGCTCGTTGGGCGGCCGGCGTGTCCGTCGTGAAGTACGGGTTACCCATACCTGCCGCGAAGATGACGACCCGGCCCTTTTCGAGGTGTCGAACGGCTCGGCGACGAATGTAGGGTTCGGCGACTTGATCCATGTTGAGAGCGGACATCACGCGACACTGTCGTCCGTGATTTTCGATGGCGTCCTGAAGAGCCAGCGAATTGATGACCGTTCCGAGCATTCCCATGATGTCGGAGTTGGCGCGGTCCATGCCGGCGAGCTCACCGGTGGCCCCTCGCCAGATGTTGCCGCCGCCGACCACCATGGCGAGCTGTAACTCGCCCGATTCGGTGGCAGCGGCGATCTCCGACGCCAAAAAGTCAACGACCGTCGCATCGATGGTCTGATCACTCGCCGACGATGCCAGGGCCTCACCGGAGATTTTGAGAACCACCCGACGAGCCATTGAACTACGCCCCGATGACTACCTGGACGAACTCGACGAGGGTGGCCCCGCCCAGCAACTGCTCAATCGTCTGCTTTTCGTCCTTCACGTAGCTCTGCTCGAGGAGGACGCGCTCCTTGAACCACCCGTTCAGTCGGCCTTCGATGATCTTGGGCAGCGCGGCTTCGGGCTTCCCCTCGTTGCGGCTGATCTCTTCGAACGTGGTGCGCTCGGCGTCCACGTCGGCGGCGGGCACCTGATCGCGCGTCAGGTACGCCGGCTTGGCGAAGGCACAGTGCACCGCAATGTCGTGCGCGAGTTCGCTCGATCCGCCACGTACTTTCACTATGACGGCGTTCACGCCGCGTCCGGCCTGTTGGTGAAGGTAGGTCTCGATGACCTCATCGGCACCGGCGGTGATGCGCTTCACGGTTCCGACTTCAATATTTTCCTTCAAAGTCGTTAGCAACGTTTCAATGCGCGCGGTGAACTGCCCAACCGCACCCTCGCCCTCAGCGGCGACCGCGGCGGCCATTTCGTCGGCGAGGGTCACAAACTCTTCAGACTTCGCACCAAAGTCGGTCTCGCACTTCAGTTCAACGACGGCAGCGCTGTCGCCATCTTTCACGACGGCCACGCAGCCTTCAGTGTTTTCGCGATCGGCACGCTTCGCCGCGGAGGCGAGGCCTTGCACCCGGAGCCACTGCACCGAAGCATCGAAGTCGCCGTTGTTCTCCTCGAGGGCACGCTTTGCGTCCATCATTCCCACGCCCGTTGCTTGGCGGAGGGCTTGCACATCCTTAGCGGTGATAGCCACCGTGATTCTCCTTCGTTCCTACCGGTACTGGTTCGTCGATTTAGGCCGAGACGACGCGCGGACGGTTCGCCGCAATGAAGCGACCCTCCACGACAGCGTCAGCGATAACACGGCTCAACAGAGCGCCCGATCGAATGGCGTCATCGTTTCCGGGGATGACGTAGTCGATGAGGTCGGGGTCACAGTTCGTGTCGACCACGGCGACCACCGGAATACCCAGCTTGCGAGCTTCGGTAACCGCAATGTGTTCTTTCTTCGTGTCGAGCACGAAGATGGCGTCGGGGGTGCGATCGAGACCCGCGATGCCGCCCAAGTTGCGCTCAAGCTTTTCGAGTTCGCGACGGTGGCGCAGTGCCTCACGCTTGGGCATGTTGTCGAAGTCGCCGGCATTGCTCATCGTGCGGAGCTCGACCATGCGCTTTACGCGGCCAGCCACAGTCGAAAAGTTAGTGAGCATGCCGCCCAGCCAGCGCTGGTTGACGTAGGGCATGCCGCACGCGGTGGCGTAGTCGGCGATAGGTCCCTGCGTCTGCTTTTTGGTGCCAACAAACAAGATGATGCCACCGTGAGATACGAGGTCACGCACATAGGCGTAGCCCTCTTCAATGCCCACGAGAGTCTTGCGAAGATCAATCAGGTAGATGCCGTTGCGCTCACCCAGGATGTATCGACGCATCTTGGGGTTCCAACGGCGAGTCTGGTGACCGAAGTGCACTCCGGCGTCCAGCAGTTCTTTCAGTGTGACCAGCGCCACGTTGATTCCTTTCGTTCGGTTATCCACCCCGACCGAACGCCGAATTTCTCGGCGACCGTACGAATAGTCGGGTGAGACGTTGTTGCCCGCCACCGTGGAGGGCTTCAACATCTTAGTGGGTGGGGTCACCTACCCCCGAGGGTGCGTCGAACGATGCACGTTTTGAAGCCGGGACTTGCTGACGTGGGTATAGATCTGGGTGGTCGTCAGGCTTTCGTGCCCCAAAAGTTCTTGTACAACCCGAAGGTCGGCGCCACCTTCGAGAAGATGAGTGGCGTACGTATGGCGCAGGGCGTGGGGATGGATGTGACCCTTCCCCACCCGCTGAGCCAGGACTCGACGGACGTCCCGAGGTGTCAGTCGTTTTCCCCGTCGATTGAAGAACACGGCCGACCCCGGCGACTCGGACGTCACAAAGGACTCCCGTCCCGCGTCGCGCCAACTCTGCAGTGAACGAAACGCCGTGCGGTGAAGGGGCACCATACGCTCCTTCGCGCCTTTCCCGATCACCGAGATGACACCCGCGTCATCATCTAAATCGTCGAGGTCGAGTCCACAGAGTTCCGACACTCGTAGTCCGGCCCCGTAAAGAAGTTCACAGATAGCGCGATCGCGGAGTGCCACGGGATCATCTCCCCAGTCGGCATCGAGAAGTTCATCGAGCTGCTCTCGGATCACCAGCTCGGGCAGTTTTTTGTGTGGTTTCGGTGCGCTCAGACCGGCGAGTGGATTTGACTCCACGGCGCCATGCCGGGTGAGAAAGGTGAAGTAACTCCGCACGCTGGCCGTTCGCCGCGCCACGCTGGAGCGCTCGTCACCACGGCGAACCTGAACCGCGACAAAGTCTTGGCCGTCGCGCCGAGTGACCGATGTCGGGCCAGAGTGACCCCGCGACTCCAGGAACTCCACGAACGACTGCACGTCGGCCCGATAGGCCCGACTCGTGGCCGGCGAGCGATTTGCGGCGCGGAGATTGGTCGCAAACTCCTCACGGAGCCACGGATCGGAGGAAGTGCGCGCCACGCCACAAGGCTAATGACGAGTCGCTCTAATTCCACGGCGTTACTAGCATTTTGCCGTGGAGCGGATTTTGATTATCGAAGATGACGATCGCATTCGCCACGCACTGCGCTTGATGTTTGAGGGCGAGGGCTTTGACGTCGTTTCGGCGTCGAGTGCCGAACAGGGCCTTGCGGAGTTCGAACAACAGACGCCATCACTCGCCATCATCGATCTCATGCTGCCCGGGGCGACGGGCTTCGAGGCCTGCGCCGCCATTCGGTCACGCTCAGATATTCCCGTCATCATCGTGAGCGCGCGTGACGACACAGCCGATGTGGTGCAGGGCTTAGAGTCGGGCGCCGACGACTACGTCACCAAACCCTTCATACCTCGTGAACTCCTCGCGCGAGTGCGCGCCCACCTGCGACGGCGTCCCAATACCAACGCATCGTTTACTGTCGGAGCCGTACGGGTGTCCCCCGACGAGGGCACCGTCACCGCCGCCGACGGCACACCGATTCACCTCACCGCCACCGAGTTTCGACTGATCGTCGAACTACACAATGCGCGCGGGCGGGTCCTGTCGCGCGAACACCTCCTCGAACACGTCTGGGGCTACGACTACTTCGGTGACGGACGACTCGTCGACGTGCACGTACGACGACTCCGCACCAAGGTGGAACCCGACCCCGCCGAGCCCGTGCACGTGATCACGGTTCGTGGCACCGGGTACAAGTTGATTCTCTGATGTCCGGCGTCAGCCTTCGCCGTCGCTTTACTCGAAACTTTGCGGTACTCGCCTTGGTCGTGGCCTCACTCTTCGCGGCACTGACCTATATCGGCGTGCGCCACATTGTGGTGACGTCGCGTCAGTCGTCCGACCTACGGCAGGCCTACGTCAATGCCGCCCTGGTGCGACAGTCCATTCGCGATGGCGTATCAAGCGTTCCCGCCGTCCTGTCATCACTCGATACCGCCACGTTGTCCACGTCCTTCGTACGTATTGGATCAACTTGGTTCGCGGGCAACGGTGACGCCTCGCCCGAATCGCTCCCCGAGTCGCTCAAGCAGTCACCGTTGCGACACGTAGCTCGACAAGTGGTCATTACGAACGGTCAGCCCGTTCTCGTCATCGCCGTACCCCTTTCTTCGGTGGGCGCCACGTACTTTCAGCGACGCGTCCTCACGGACGTGAACGGCACGTTGTTCCGACTCGTCGAAGTACTGGCGTTAGGAGCCATTGTCACTACCGCCGTGGGGGCTATCGGTGGACGACGGGCCACGCGGCGCGCAGTGGCACCTTTAGAAGAGACTGCGGCGGCGGCCCGTCGGGTAGCGAGTGGCGACCTCGCCGCGCGACTACCGCTCGGGGGACGAGATGATGAAGTCGCGATGCTGTCGCGGGCCTTTAATGAAATGATCGACCTTCTCGTGCAGCGCCTCGAGCGTGACGCCCGTTTCGCCGGTGACGTCAGCCACGAACTTCGTAGCCCTCTCACAACCTTGGCAATGACGACCGAACTTCTCACCGCCCATCGCGACGAGCTCAGCCCGGAGGCGCGCGAAGCCCTCGATCTCCTCTCGGGCGATGTGCACACATTCCAATCCCTCGTGGAGGATCTCCTCGAAATGGCCCGAGCCGACGCCGGTTCCGATGGACTCGTGATCGAATCGTTGGGTGTTCACGAGCTCGTGCACCAGTGCGTGTTGGCCGCCACGCGACGACACCAACTGCCCAGCACCACTGTGATTGTGACACCCTCGGCGCTCGAGACGAAGGTTGACGTTGACCGTCGCCGCTTTGAACGAGTGATTACCAACTTGTTAGAAAACGGCTACCGATATGGCGGAGGCACCGTCATCATTCACGTCGATCAAGTGGGCGACGACGTCATCATTGACGTCGACGATGACGGCCCCGGCATCCGGGAGAGTGATCGTGAACGTGTGTTTGAACGCTTCTACCGTGGCGCGAGCGCCGGTGCTCGTGGCGACCAGCGCGGCACGGGACTCGGACTCGCGCTCGTCGCCGAGCACATTGGACGCTTCGGCGGGACAGTGGAGATTCTCGATGCGGCGCTCGGAGGTTGCCGCGTACGTCTGACACTCCCCGTCGCCGCCGAGGAGGCACCGTGAGGCTGCGCGCCGCCCTCGCGGTAGTCCTCGGTGGAGTGCTCCTGGGAGGGTGCACCCTGGTACCCACAGACGCCACGCCACAGACGGTGCCGGCTCGCGACGTACCGTCCGGACTTCTCAGCGGCCAACCGGTCGCCCGAACGGCGGAGGCGGCCCTCTACTTCTGGTCCCCCAGCGGAGAACTCGTTGTCCGCACCACCACACTCGATGCGCCAATAGGGCTTCGCATCGTCCTGGCCGCCTTGGCCGAGCCTCCCGAAGAACTGACGACCAACGTGCCGGCGAATCTGACCGTACTTCGGGGCATTATCCACGGCGCCACCACTGAAATCACCGTGTCAGACGACCTATCGCCGGCCACCGTGCAACGAGGTCTCGAGCAGATTCGCCGCACCTGTGCTGATCTCTACGGAACTTCGGTGCTGCGAGTGACGAGTGCCACGTCGTTACGCACCTACGTGGCGGACGCCACTCCCTCGGGGCGATAAGCGGGAGCCGCATTCCAGAGGTGCTCGAGGTCGTAGTAGTCCCGTCGTTCACTATCGAAGACGTGAACGATGACGTCGCCGTAGTCGAGTGCCACCCACTCACCTTCCGTCCAGCCCTCTTCACGCAGTGGCGTACGCCCCTGCGTCGCGGCGTAGCGCTCCACCTCCTCCGCGATGGCCTTCACCTGACGGTCGTTACGTCCCGACACCACGACCAGCAGATCGAAGGCGTCAATGAGTTCACCGCAGTGCAGAACGACGGGATTTTCAGCCAGCTTCTCCGCGGCCGCCTCGATCGCCCACAGCGCTAAATCGGCAGTCTCGGACGGAATGTCCCACGGCGGTAGTTCGGCGTGGTGCGGGGAAGGGGTCAGCGGACCACTCCGAGGGTCACGAGCGCACCCACAAAGGGCAGAACCAGACTCATCACGCCGAGAGTACCCCAGCGTTGGCGAAGACGGCGTCGCTCGAAGCGAGCCTGGACCGGTTCTACGAGGCGGAGTTCCCGCGTTTCGTGCTCGGTGACGTCAATCACACGGATAGCCATCGGGAAAGAGGCTAGCCGTCACCCTCCGTTAACCAGGGGACTACCGACGCGGGCACCAAATCTGCCGGATTTTCCCCATTTTCAAGGCGTCGGCGGACTTCGGTAGAAGAAACGTCAACGGGGTCCATGTCGATCACCGACCCCCGCCAGCCCGGTGGCAGCGTTGTTGGCGAACCATCTCGGGGCAGCACCACGACATCGACCAGCTCCGCCAATCGCGCGGCCTCCCGCCATCGAGGCAGTTGACCGACGACGTCAGCGCCGACGATGAGAGAAATCGTGGTGCCCTCAGCACTGAGGGCCTCCACGGTATCGATCGTGTAGGTCGGCCCCTCACGACGCACCTCGAGATCACTGACCTCCACGCCCGGAAGTCCGTCGAATGCGGCGTGCGCCATGGCGAGGCGAACCTCCGCTGAGGCCACGGTCGTGGTACCGGACTTGAGATAGGGATCGCCCGCGACCGTCACGAGGATGTGGTCGACGAGGTGAGTGGCCCACACGGCGCGCAACGCCGCGAGATGACCGAGGTGGGGCGGGTCAAAGGTGCCGCCAAAGAGTCCGAGGCGACGATTCACGCTCGTAGCCTAAATCGAGTAGCGGTCAGTGTTCGCATCCGCCCTTTTCACGCCACGCGTCCCTCATTTAGACTGAGTTAATGGAGAGCCCCCGCATGTGGTCCCCCGACTCGTGGCGTGGTCGCGAGGCGTGTCAGCAACCCCGCTGGCCGGACGCCGAGGAACTCAAGAGCTCCGAATCGGCACTCGCCGCGCAGCCGCCACTGGTATTTGCCGGCGAAGCTCGTCGACTGACGGCCGAACTCGCCGACGTGGCCGCCGGGCGGGCCTTCTTGCTGCAAGCCGGAGACTGCGCCGAATCGTTCCACGTGACCGGAGCCGACGCCATCCGCGACAAATTAAAGGTGATCTTGCAGATGGCCGTTGCGTTGACCTACGCCTCGGGAGTGCCCGTCGTCAAGGTCGGTCGCATCGCGGGCCAGTTCGCCAAGCCCCGTAGCCGTGAGATCGAAACCGTGGGAGATGTTTCCTTAGAAGCATTCCGTGGCCACATCGTGAACGACGAACCGTTTACCCCCGCGGCCCGTCGGCCCGACGCCGCCCGCATGTTGACGGCGTATCACCAAAGTGCCTCCACACTCAATCTGCTGCGCGCCTTTACCAAGGGTGGCTTCGCCGATCTCTCGAGAGTCCACGCCTGGAACCAAGAGTTCGTTGAAGACTCCGCCATGGGTCAGCGCTACGCCATCATCGCGGACGAGATTGAACGCGCCATGGCGTTCATGCGGGCGTGCGGAATCGACCTCTCGAAGGAAGCGAGTCTGCACGAAGTTGACTTTTACGTCTCACACGAGGCTCTCATCTTGAACTACGAAGAGGCGTTGACTCGTCAAGACTCCCTGACGGGCGATTGGTACGACTGTTCGGCCCACATGCTCTGGATCGGGAATCGCACTCGGCAGCTCGACGGCGCTCACGTGGAGTTTCTCCGGGGAGTGCAAAATCCCCTGGGCATGAAGGTGGGCGTCGACCTCGCACCGCACGAGACGGCGGCGCTCTGCGAACGACTCAATCCGGACAATACGCCCGGTCGCATCACGCTTATCAGCCGCATGGGTCGCGATGTCATCACCGACCTCCTGCCCGGCCATATCGAAGAACTACGACGCCGAGGAATCAACGTGGTGTGGACGTGCGATCCCATGCACGGCAATACCTTCACGACCAACGGCGACGTGAAGACGCGACGTTTCGACGACATCATCGCCGAGGTTCGATCGTTTTTCGCCGTCCACCGCGACCTTGGAACCTGGGCCGGCGGAGTTCACCTCGAACTCACGGGAGACGACGTCACGGAGTGCCTCGGTGGCGGACGGGCCCTGTCAGAGTCTGACCTCGCTCTTAACTACACCACCATGTGCGACCCACGGCTCAACGCCAGCCAGAGTTTGGATCTCGCGTTCCAAATTGCGGAGCTCTTGGGCGACCGTTACGGCGCGTAAGCGCCCGAGAGGTCGTTGTAGCGGAGCAGTCGAGTTCTCGCTGGTCCGTACTCCACCTCCGTGAGGGAGCAGTGCTCAATTCGCTGACCGAGACGCCGAGCGGGGTCGAGGTCGAGTGCGTACTTCACCATCTGCTCAATGACACCGCCGTGACAGACGACCGCGACCAACTCCCCAGGATGCTGTCCGGCGATAGCTCGTAACGCCGTCGTCGAGCGCGTAAAGAACTCGAGAAGGCTCTCCCCGCCGGGTGCGTTCGGCAACGACGGATCGACGTCCCAGTCCACGCCCCCAAATCGCTGATCAAACTCGGCCCACGTCAGACCGTCGCCGTCACCTACTCGCAGTTCATCGATGTCGGCGTGCGTGCGCAACGCAAGATGGGGTGCTGCGCTGCGCAGGATGAGGGCCGTCTCGTGTGCTCGTGGCAGAGGCGACGCGTAGAGAGCCACCGCGTTCGACAGCTCGTTCGTGACAACGAGCCGTTGCGCCAGAGCAATGGCCTGGCGTCGACCGAGGGCGGTTAACCCACGGTCTCCCTTCACTCCTCCGGCGACGCCCTCGGCGTTTGCCGTGCTTTCGGCGTGTCGAATGAGGAGTAGACGCGTCTCAGTCGGGGCGGGACCACGTTGGCGAATCCCGAGTGGTGGCAGGGCCGGCTCGCTCACGCCAACTCGCCCACGAATTCCTCAAGCTGACGAAGACTGCGACATTCAACGACGCGATCACAGTGTGGTGCGTATTCACGGATAACTGAATCTCCCGAATTCCAATAGTTTGTCGGCTCTGGGTTCAGCCAGAACACGCTACGGGACCGAAATCTGATGTCGGCCAGAATCTCGGGATAGGCCTGGTGGTAGTTGTTTCGGGCGTCACCAAGGATGAGCACGACTGATCGCTTCGTGAGCGTGTCGGCGAAGCGTTCGTGGAAACTCATCAACGCGCGTCCGTAGTCGGAGTGGCCATCAAACGCGATGACGTCTGCTTCGGCGTTGATGCGCGCAACCGCTTCAGCGGGATCGTCGGATTCTTCGAAGAGATGAGTGACCTCATCGAGGCCGTCAACGAATACAAAGGATCGAACCTTGGTGAACTGAGAGCTAATCGCGTGGACGAGGTGCAGGGTAAATCGAGCAAATGACGCCACCGAACCGGAGATGTCGGCAATGACCACAATCTCCGGCTTGGCGGGGTGCGGGGGCTTGAATCGTAAATCGAGAGGCACTCCACCGGTAGAGAGACTGCGCCGGACCGTGTGACGCAGATCCACCGGTCCGCGACGACGCCGCCGTCGGCGGCGAGCGAGTCGCGTTGCGAGTTTTCGCGACAGTGGACGAAGGGCGCGTTCGAGCTGCGCCATCTCATCGCGATTGGCGTGCATGACGTCGATGTCTTCTGGGAGGGGCTTGCGCACCGACTTTCCGAGCGCTTGAGCCCCCCGGTCATCGACCAGGCGCTCTCGGATTTCGGCTTCGATCTCCGCCTTGAGGGCCTCCACACGCGCGCGCGCTTCGTCGCGCGCGAGTCGCTCGCCGAGGGCGTCGTCACTTTGCCCATCGGCGCGCCCCAGGTCGATCAGTTTTTCGATCATGCCCTCTAGGTCCAGGTTGCGCAGCGTGCGATAGAGGTAGTACGTTCCGCCCACGGGCCGACCTGGCTCCATGCCCGCGTATCGCTCCACGGCCTCACGGGCACCCTGACGCATCATGGTGGCGTTGTTCTGCATGAGGGCGCTCAGCAGCATTTCGGCGAGCTCCTCGGCGGACATCGTGGTTCCCCCGCCGCCCCCGCGACCTCGAGACTGGCCACGACCCCGTTGGCCCGGGGCCGAAGGATCATCGCCACTGAGTTCACTGGTGTCGTCCGTAGCGTCGTCGGTCTCGCTGAGGTCCGCGCTACTCATCGAACGATGAGCGAAGTACACATCGAAGGCCGTCGAGAAGACCGGTAAGTGATCGCTGTTTTTCACGAGCGTGGCCGCGAGCGACGCCTTCACCATGGCGCGGTCACCAATGTCAATGGCGGTTAACGCACGGGCGGCATCAACGTGTTCCGTCATCGACACCGGCAGGCCGGCCGCACGCAGTTCGGCGATGAAGTCGCCGAGAAGGCTACGCAAGGCCCTTGCTGCGACCGGCGAGCTCTTTCGTCGCCTTGTCGATGTCCGACTGGTACTTCAGCAAAATATGCAGCGTCGCAACGGCGTCGGCTTCACCGATTTCGTCCTTGCCCAGGAGCACCAACGTGCGGGCCCAGTCGAGAGTTTCCGATACCGACGGCGCTTTCTTCAAGTCGAGCGACCGCAGTGAACGCACGACTCGCGCAATCTGCTCGGCGAGCGCTGAAGAAATCCCCGGAACGCGCGACAAAATAATGTCGCGCTCTCGCTCGACATCGGGATATCCCACGAAGAGGTAGAGGCAGCGACGCTTGAGAGCTTCGGACAGCTCACGGGTGCCGTTCGATGTCAAAAACACCATCGGGATTTGGGTTGCCGTTACCGTTCCCAACTCGGGGATCGAGACTTGGTACTCCGAGAGGATTTCGAGGAGCAGGGCTTCAGTCTCGAGTTCGACTCGATCGATCTCATCGATCAAGAGCACCACCGGCTCATTCGCCCGAATTGCTTCGAGCAGTGGGCGGGTTAAGAGAAACTCCTCGGCGAAGATGTCCTCTTCGAGAGCGTCCCAGTCTTCCGTGGATCCTTCGGCTCGACCGGCTTGGATACGGAGAAGTTGCTTGCGGTAGTTCCACTCGTAGAGCGCCTTGGATTCGTCGAGACCTTCGTAACACTGAAGGCGAATCAAGCGCGAACCCGTCGCCTTCGCTACCGCCTGGGCCAAGGCCGTCTTGCCGGTACCGGCGGGACCTTCGACCAACACGGGTTTTGCAAGTCGGTCGGCCAGAAACGTCACTGAAGCGATCGACTCGTTGGAGAGATAGTCGTTCTCGCGTAAACGATGAGCGACGTCGGTCACGTCACCGAAGCGAGCTGGTGGCACCTCGGCGAGGCCGAGGCGTGTCGCCAGTTCTTGTCGCGGATCAATCGAGCTCATCGGACATGTCCCTTTCCCTGTACGACCCACTTGACGCAGGTCAACTCTTTGATACCCATCGGACCTCGCGCGTGCAACTTCTGCGTTGAGATACCCACTTCGGCACCAAGACCTAATTCTCCCCCATCGACGAAGCGCGTCGAGGCATTCACAACGACCGCCGCCGCATCCACGTCGGTTATCCACCGCTTCGCGGTGTTTTCGTTATCCGTCACGATCGCCTCCGAGTGACCCGTGCCATAGGTCGCGACGTGTTCGATGGCGGCGTCGATGCTTGATACCACCGCAACGGAGATGATGGGTCCGAGAAACTCTTTGGCGAAGTCCTCTTCCGTAGCGGGCACCGCTGTCGAAATCGCAGCGCACACACGAGCGTCGCCACGTATCTCCACGCCAGGAAGTGCGTCGGTCAGGCGTGGGAGAAACTCTGTCGCAATCTCCTCGTGCACGAGGAGGGACTCGGCGGCGTTGCACACACCGGGCCGAGAGATTTTGGCGTTGCTCACAATGTCGGCTGCCATATCGAGATTCGCATCCACGTCCACGTAGACGTGGCAGTTGCCGTCTCCGTCAATCACGTAGGGCACCGTTGCGTGCTCTCGCATCGCCGCAATCAAGCTCGGTCCCCCGCGGGGTATGAGGCAGTCAATACATGAGTTCAACTTCATGAACTCAACGGCCACGGCGTGCGAGGAGTCCTCAACGAGTGAGACTGACGCCGTCGGAAGACCGGCGGCGGCCAGAGCATCGTGCCACAGAGCGACCAGGGCGAGATTGCTTCTCTGGGCCGACGACGATCCGCGAAGAAACGCCGCGTTGCCACTTCGCACGCAGAGTGCCGCGACGTCCATGGTCACGTTCGGGCGATTCTCGTAGATAACGCCAACAACACCCAGCGGTACGCGTACTCGCTGCACGATGAGACCATTCGGGCGAACCTCGCGGCTGACCACTTCGCCGAGGGGATCGGGAAGTTCGGCGACGTGCCGCAGACCTTCCACGACACTGATCAGTCGCTCAGGCGTAAGACGGAGACGGTCACGACCCGTCTCGTCCCCGTCGTAGTCGGCGAGGTCGGCAGCGTTCGCGCGAAGCACAACGTCACTCGCCGCCGCGAGACGTTCCGCGACATTGAGAATGAGTTCGCGACGCACCGCGTCGGACGCCCGCGCAAGGACGCGAGACGCGTTCTGTACGTCACGGGCTTGACGAACGAGGGGCGACGTCACCGTCTTAGCGTAGCGAGAGGGTCGGGGTTTACTTCAAGACAACGAGTTCATCGCGGTGAACGACGACGTCACTCTCACCGCACGCGTCGCTGGACACGCGCGCGACACCCTTCGCGACACGTTCGCCCCGCACATCGACCACATCGATGGCTTGGCCCGCGAGAAATGGGACCGTGCACTCGAGCACGCCGATGCCCAAAAGGCTGCTCCCCCGTGTGGTCAGTGCGGTCGCCGCCCCCTCGTTGATGACGAGTCGACCGACCGTCGGCACCGCGAAGGCGATCCACGCTTTGCGGGCCGAGAGGCGATCTCGCCGCGGGGCAATCGTGGTACCGAGGCCACTTTCGCCGCTCACGAGGCGGAGCACGACGTTTGTCTCGCGGGCGGGCGCAATGACTGTTGTCACCCCCGACCACTGCGCGATTCGCGCAGCCGACAGTTTCGAGGTCATGCCACCCGAACCGACTCCCGACGAGCTTCCCGAGGCGAGCGCCATGATTTCGTCGTCGAGAGTTTCAATCTCCGCGATCAAGGTCGCAGCCGGGTCGAACCGAGGATCGGCCGTCAAGAGTCCAGCGGTATCGGTTAAAAGAATCAACGTCGACGCGCCGACAAGACTCGCGACGAGCGCGGCCAGGCGGTCGTTATCACCAAAACGAATCTCTTCATCGGCAATGGCGTCATTTTCGTTCACGACGGGCACCACGCCTAAAGACCACAGCGATTCGATAGTGCCCCGTGCGTGAAGATACTGAGCTCGGTCGGCAAAGTCGTGAGGGGCGAGCAGCACTTGGCCCACGGGGCGACCGTGATCGGCAAATGCGTGACGCCACGCATCCATGAGCAGGGGCTGACCCACCGCCGACACCGCCTGCAGAGTTTGCGCGTCGTTCGGGCGAGGCGCTCCGCGCCCTACCGCCGACCAACCCGCAGTGATGGCCCCGCTCGTGACGACCACTACGCGTTGTCCCGCACCAAGGAGTGCGGCGACCTGGCGTGCGAGGGAGTTCAGGGTCTCGACATCGACGTCGCCCCCACTCGTCGTGACCGACGAGGTCCCCACTTTGACGACGACCACGTCACTCATCGTCAAATTCCTCCAGTCGACCCTGGCGAGCGAGTCGCTCACGGCGGGTCGCACGGTGATGTCCGGCGCGATCAAGTCCGGCCGTCGTTGCATCGCGGTACCACTCAAAGGTGAGTTGTCCGATGGTGACGACATCACCATCGAGAGCGCCGGCCCGTGTGAGTAGTCGATCCACGCCGATTTCTTTCAATCGACGAGTGACCTCTTCGAGGGCTTCGTCGTTCGTGAGATCTTGAAACCGCACCGCACGAAGTGCCGCTCGACCCAAGACCTGCCACTCGCCATTCGGGCGCCGCTCGACGCGCACAGTATCGACAACAGGCCGATGGACGACAATCTCGCGACTGTGATGAATCACCTCTTCACGTCGCGCCGTGTCAACGTACTGCGCCATGGTCGCGACGAGTTCGTTCAGTCCCTCACGGGTAAAAGATGAGACGGGAGTCACACCGTCGGGCAGCGCCACCTCCGCCGCCATGTCGGCGCGAGAGCCAATCACGATGCGTGGCCGTTCTACGAGGGCCGGTTGATAGTCCCCGAGTTCTCTCAGCAAAATTTCGAGCTGCTCCTCCGGCGTCTGCGTCGCCGTTGGTGCCATGTCAAGAAGCACACATAAGACGCGTGCGTACTCCACGTGCTTTAGGAATGAGTGTCCCAGTCCGCGACCTTCGGCCGCCCCTTCAATAAGCCCCGGGATATCGGCGACGACGAACTCCGTGCCGGCATCGTCTCGTCCCGGTCGGTTGGAGTAGCGCACGACACCGAGATTGGGAACAAGCGTCGTAAAGGGATAGTCGGCGATTTTCGGTCGCGCCTTCGAAATCTGCGAGATCAACGTTGACTTCCCGACGTTCGGGAATCCAATCAGCGCGACATCAGCGCGGAGTTTGAGCTCGAGATTGAACCACCGCTCTTCTCCGTGTTCGCCCTGTTCAGCGAAGGCCGGTGCTCGTCGTCGATTCGACAAGAAGCGATTGTTGCCAAAGCCCCCGAGTCCACCTTCCGCCGCTCGCCAACGATCACCAGCGTGCGCCAGGTCGACGAGGACGTCCCCGTCGAGAGTCGTGACGACCGTTCCGACGGGAACTGGAACCTCAAGGTCGCGCCCTCGAGATCCGTGCTGCCTCTTTGACGTGCCGTGTTCGCCGTCCGTGGCGCGACGAAACGGGTGATCACGAAATCCCAGCAGCGATGCCTGGTTATGGTCGGCCACGAGCCACACGTCGCCGCCTTTGCCACCGTCGCCGCCATCGGGTCCGCCTTTGGCGACATGCGCCTCACGGCGAAAGGACACGCAGCCGGCACCACCGTCGCCGCCCTTGGCGTGCAACTGAGCGGAATCGACGAAGCCCGACATACCAACAGCCTAGTTAGATGCCCTTTGAATTCCCCGTGGCTCACTAACATCGCACAGTTATCGAAAGGCTGTATTTGTGAACAACGTGTCGTCGCCGCGCCGCGCCGCCGCTGACTTTCGTCTTCTTTGGTTTGGACAGACGGTCTCCGAATTGGGCAGTGGGATCTCGGCCTTGGCCATCCCCCTCCTCGCCATCGACGTTCTCCACGCCTCCGCCGCGAGCGTGAGTCTCGTCACGGCGTGCGAGACCTTGCCGTATCTCCTCTTCACATTGCCCGCCGGCGCCTGGATTGACCGCGTCGCCAAACGCTCCGTGCTCATTACGACCGACGTTCTGCGAGCTCTCGCAATCGCCTCGATTCCCCTCGCCCTCGCGCTCGGTGGTCTCACCATGCCCCAACTCTGGGTGGTGGGATTTCTCGTGGGAACACTCTCGGTGTTTTTTAATGTCACCTATCAGGCCTACGTTCCATTTTTGGTCGAAGGTCGCGACCTCATCAAAGGAAATTCTCGACTCGAGATCACTCGCTCGGGCGCCAATCTGGCCAGCCCCGCCCTCACGGGAATCTTGATTGATGTCCTCGGGGCGGCGTGGACGATTTTCTTGGACGCGGTGAGTTTCGTGGTATCGGTGTTGTCCCTCGGTGCCATCGCCACGCGTGAACCCGAACGTTCCCCCTCCGTTGACACCACCCGCATTCGCAGTGACATCAAGGAAGGGCTGATGTTCGTCTGGAACGAACAACGAATTCGTCAAGTTGCTTTTTGCACGTCAACGTTCAACTTCTTTGGCGCCATGGCCGGAGCAATATTTCTCGTCTTTGCTCGACGCACGCTGGAGCTACCGGCGTCGCGTATCGGTATCTACATGGCCTTGGGCAGCATTGGCGGTATCGCGGGGGCGGCGATTGCGAATCGTTTCAGTGGGCGCTTCGGAGTGGGGCACGCCATCATTGCGGGGGCGGTCCTCAGCGGAATTGGTGAACTGGCAAATCCCTTGCTCACGCCCGCCAATGCCCCGATCCTCATCGTCCTCGGGGGTGGGTTCGTGAGTGCGGGAGCGACTCTGTACAACGTCAGTCAGGTCTCAATGCGTCAGGCGATATGTCCGCCACGACTCCAGGCACGAATGAACGCATCGGTTCGATTCATGGTCTGGGGTACCCAGCCCCTCGGGGCCGTCGCGGGCGGGCTCATCGCCACGGTCGTCGGTCTCCGCGCGACGCTCGTGGTCGCGGCCATCGGTACGTTCCTCGCGATTGGCTTCGTTCTTACACCGCGAATACGAGGAATCAAAGAGATTCCCGAACAAGTTCAGGACTAATCGACGAGTCGTTCAATGGCACTCCGAAAGGCTCGGTGGTGCGTCGCGACATCCTCTTGCGTGGTTGCGGGACACATCAGCGCCATGTTGTGAAATGGGGTGAGTAGAACACCTCGGTTGATGCAGGCCAAGTGTAAGTAGTCCTCGAGCTCGCCGTCGTAGCTCGCCGCGGACTCACCGCCGTTGCGCGGCGCCGGGTGAGCGAAGCGATACTCGCAGCGTGCACCGAGCTGTGTGACCGACCAGGGAAGATCGAAGTCTCGAATAACGCTCTCGACGTCCTCGCGAAACATCGTGGCGAGCGCAATCATCTTCGGGAACACCTCATCGGTGAGGACTTCGCCCAAGACCGCCCTCATCGCGGCGAGGCTGAGGGCGTTGCCCGCCAAGGTGCCGCCGACTCCCCCGACATCCACAATGTCGTGACCTTCGGCAACTTTTCCCTGCACCCGTGCGGCCAACTCGTCGGAGAGGCCGTAAGCCCCGCAGGGAACGCCGCCACCGAGAGACTTGCCAATGGTGATCGCGTCCGGTCGAAGATTCATCGTCCGCGTCGCGCCACCGGGTCCGGCCGAAAAGGTGTGCGTCTCGTCGATAATCAACAAAGTGCCGGTCGCGTCACACGCCGCCCGGAGTCCGTCGAGGAATCCCGGCTCCGGAAGAACAATGCCGATGTTCGTGAGGGCCGGTTCAGTGAGGACGGCGGCGACGTCGCCGTTGGCCAGCTCGCGGTGCACGGCGTCAAGGTCGTTGAACTCCACGACGCGAGAGGTCGTCGCGGGATCAACGGCGGGGGCGACGTTGCCAGGTCGTGATGCCGCACGACCATCCGGCCCGACCACGACGAAACTTTCGTCAACGGTTCCGTGGTAGCCGTAAGAGAAGAAGAGAATTTTCGGCCGACCGGTGGCGAGGCGAACGAGGCGTAGCAGCCATCGGTTGGCGTCGGTCGCTGACAGAGTGAAGGACCACTGGGTGAGGCCGAATCGTCGAGCGAGTTCGGCCGCGACCCACTCGGCGTCAGGGGTCGGCATCATCGTGGTCACTCCGCCGTCCGCGCCGATCCGTTGCGTCACCGCCCGCACCAGTGGCTCGGGTGAGTGCCCGGCCATCGCGCCGGTGTCGCCCAGTGCAAAGTCGACGAGCTCGTGGCCGTCGAGCGACGTGATATGTGCGCCACGTGCAGCCGAGAAGCCCAAGGGGAACCCACCGGCCCACTTATTCATCCACGTCATCGGGACTCGCGCAAAAAGATGGTCGCTCGACGCGAACAGTTCGGCACTGCGCGGGTTGTTCGCTCGATACTGGGCCTCCTCCTCCGTGAGCAGTTGACGAAGGCGGGAACGGTCAGGAGTTGGCACGTTTTCCAGCGTAGGTCTGGCCTTTCGTCTATTCGTTGACTACGCAGACCCCCTCTGACGTGGGAAAACGCTCAATGTTGCCTAAATATGGGAATTTTTATGAGAAATCCACCAAATTCGGCAAAAAGGGGGTAAGGATAACCACTGGTGACTGGGATCCTCCCGGTCGAATACCACGGGAAACATAAGGAGATTTCGGTGGCTGGATCCATGAACAAGACCGAATTCATCGACGAATTGGCAAACGCCACGGGTCTGTCGAAGGCAGACGCGGGTCGTTTCCTCGGAGCTTTCGAGGACATCGTCACGGCTCAGGTGAAGAAGGGCAACAAGGTCACAATTACGGGCTTCATCTCATTTGAGAAGCGGGAGCGCGCCGCTCGTTCGGCACGCAACCCCCAGACCGGCGAGACCATCCAGGTCAAGGCGGCTTCGGTGCCGAAGGTGTCGGTTGGTGCTGCCTTCAAGAAGGCCATCAAGGGCTAAGCCCGTACGAGTTCGTACAAGCCAAAACCCCCGGGGCGTCGCCCCGGGGGTTTTGGATTACCTGAGGAGGTAGTTATTCGACTACCACGTCGACGAGCTTGCGTCCACCGCGATAACCGAACTTGACCTTGCCCTTCGCGAGCGCGAAAAGAGTGTCGTCCTTACCCTTGCCGACATTGCGGCCCGGGTGGAAAGAGGTGCCGCGCTGACGAACGAGAATGCTGCCCACCGTGACCTTCGTACCATCAAACGCCTTCACGCCGAGACGCTGGGCATTCGAATCGCGACCGTTCCGAGTTGAACCGCCACCTTTGGTCTTTGACATATCGCTGTCCCCTTACTTCGTGGAAATCTTGTTGATCGTGACCGTCGTGTACTTCTGACGGTGACCCCAGCGCTTGCGCTGGTTGGCCTTGGCCTTATACGTCAGGGCATTGATCTTCTTGCCCTTTTCTTGGCCCGTGATGGTCGCGGTCACCGTGGCTCCCTGAAGAGCCGGTCCGGCCAGCACCTTGTCCCCGTCGACGACGAGGACGGGCTGCAGTTCAATAGATGAGCCTTCGGCCTCGGGGCGAAGGTCGACGCGGACGACTTGACCCTCGGCGACCCTCTCCTGGCCTGCTCCAATGCGAATTACGGCGTACATAGTTTTTCTATGTTAGCGGATTTCAGCTAGGCCCGAGGAGTCCAAGAAAGACCGGCTTCGAGCACGAAACCCCGTCCGTCACAGGTCTCGCAGTTCGACGACACGGACTCCAAGAGGCCCTCGTTCACCCGCTTACGCGTCATCTCCACCAGACCCAGTTCGGAGATATCAAAAACCTGCGTCCGGGTCTTATCGCGCTGGAGGGCCTGGCGCAGAGCCGACGCCACCGCATCACGGTTGGACTTTGACTCCATATCGATGAAGTCAATCACGATGATGCCGCCAATGTCCCGGAGACGGAGTTGGCGGGCGACCTCCTCGGCCGCTTCGAGATTGTTCCGAAAGACGGTCTCTTCGAGGTTGGTCGAGCCCACGTTCTTGCCCGTATTCACGTCAATAACCGTCAGAGCCTCGGTTCGCTCGATGATGAGCGAACCACCCGAGGGGAGCCACACCTTGCGGTCGAGGGCTCGCTGGAGCTGTTCTTGGACGAAGTACCGCTCAAACAAGGGCAGTCCCTCGGTCGACGCGTCGTAGTACTCAACTCGATCGGCAAGTTCGGGGTTAACGGCCAGAACGTATTCACGAACTTTGTCAAAGAGCACTTTGTCGTCGATCAACACGGAGCGGTAGTCGTCGTTCAACTCTTCTCGCAGCATTCGTACCGCCAGATCAAGGTCGCGGTAGATGAGGCGCGGTTGCGGTGACTTCGCGACTTCCGCCTCGATGGCCGCCCACTTGTCGGCCAAACTCCGCACGTCTCGCGCCAGGTCGTCGGCGGACACACCTTCGGCGGCGGTCCGCACGATGATGCCGTGTTGCGGTGGTCGAACTTCATCGATGACTTTCTTCAACCGCTTGCGCTCACCGTCACCGAGTCGCTTGGAGATTCCAATGGTCTGCGAATTTGGTACCAAGACGGCGAAGCGACCGGGGAGCGACACGTCCTGAGTGAGACGAGCGCCCTTTGCGCCAATGGCGTTCTTCGTCACCTGACAGACAATCGTCTGCCCACCCTTCAACATCTCTTCGATCCGCTTGTCGTTCTTCGGCGAACTTTCGACCTCGTCGGAATCGAAGGCTACGTCGCTGCGGTACAAGACGGCGTTCTTAGGAATGCCAATGTCGACGAATGCGAGTTCCATGCCGGGGAGAACATTTTGGACTCGCCCCACGTAGATATTTCCGTCAATCTGGTTCGTTTCATCGGCGGCGCGGGCGACGCGAAACTCCACGAGCGATCGGCCTTCCATCGTGGCGATGTGCGTCGAGCCGTGACTTCCGTGCACGTACATGGCGTAACGCCCCTGAGCTTTGGAACGACGATCGCCACCGCGACTACGGCGCCGATTGCGCTTTGACCCGCCTTCGCCAGCCTCGGGTGCCGACGCTTCGACGGGCGCATCGGTCGATCGAGCGGTGTTCGGTGCGCTCGTACCGCTTTGACCGTTACCGGGCCCACGCTTCTTCCGACGACGATTGCGATTGGCATTCGATGAGG
Source organism: Acidobacteriota bacterium (assembly GCA_018970215.1). Classification (GTDB taxonomy): domain Bacteria; phylum Actinomycetota; class Acidimicrobiia; order Acidimicrobiales; family RAAP-2; genus RAAP-2. The sequence continues at coordinate 22,538 of JAGWWX010000007.1, forward strand.
GATTTGACCCTCCGTTCGACGGGGCGGGACGGGTGTCGCCTACCTGTGGTGCAGGGCGAGTGTCACCAATCTGCGGTGCGGGACGGGTGTCGCCAATCTGTGGGCGAGGTGTTTCTTCGGACACGAGGTGCTCCTTACGTTCATTTCGCGGCTCATGTAGCCGCCCAGCGTGACGTGACCGCAAACTCTCCCGCCTCCAGCGGTTCAGCGCGGCCCGTCGGGCCATCAATCCATTGGTGGGTCCGAACCGCACGGATGAGTGCGAGGCTCGGATCGAGTACTCGAAGTAGTTCCATCGGGCGAATACCACGTGGCTGCGTGAGCAGTTCGGCCTCAATGGCGCCGTCACCGTTCACCTGGAGCGACTGGATGTTCGACCTGATGTCGTCCGTCACGATTTTGCCTTTGCGTTCGCGTTCCACGCTCAGAACCGGGGCTCCGAGCGCGCGATGAATTCGATCTTCGAGTTCGAGGCGGGTGAGTCCACTCACCACGATCTCCCAACGGACACAGGCTACCGCTTCTTGGAGCGAACTTTCGGAACCATCCAACACCCCCATAGCGGTGGCGGAAAGTCCCGGGGGCGTACGTCGGTTGAGCTTCTCGGCGAATCGACGTAGATCGTCGCTCGTGGTGGTTGGGGCAACGGAGAAGTCGCTACCCGGAAGGACTTCATTGTCGTCCAATCGAATATCGACGTACTCCGCGAGTGAGGCGGCTCCTGTCGGCAGGGCGTTACCGAACGCCAAGAGGGCGTGCGGTGAAAATCCTTCGGAGTAGCGGAGAGGCACTCGCGCTTGGCGTAACACGCGCTCCCACACGCGAGCGATGTCTCGTTGCGATGTGAATCGGAGGCGGTCGACCTTCTGATACCGAACGCGGAGACGCGGCGGAAGAACGATACTCACGTGGTCGACGATTTTGCTCGTACGGCCACGGGTGTGACGAGGTCAATTCCTTGCCCCGTTCCCTGCGAGCCACCGGCGGGGGGCACCGGTGATGCGACGACGTGCTCGAGACCTAATCCCGTACAGGCGCCGCAGTCGTAGCAGGGAGTCCATCGACAGTCTTCGAGGCCGACCTCAGCGATTGCCGACGCGTACTCGTCCCATAGAAAATCCTCGTGAAGTCCCGCGGAGAGATGCGCCCACGGCAGACACTCGTCGCGATCGCGCTCTCGTTCGTTGATGTCCTCGAGCGACAGCCCTTCGGCTTCGAGAGCTCGCAGCCACCGGCCGAGCGAAAAGTGCTCGCCCCACTCTTGGAATACTCCACCATCACGCCAGACGCGTTCGATGACGGCACCCATTCGCCGGTCGCCCTTGCTGGCGAGTCCTTCGGCAGCTGACGCCTCAGGGTCGTGCCACCGGACCGAGAGACCTTTGGTCACCTTCGCGGCCTCACGGAGCATGGTCACCTTACGCTGGAGCTCTGCGGGCGAATCCATCCCAAACCACTGGAAGGGCGTGTTCGGTTTGGGGACGAAACCACCCACCGACACCGTCACCGTCACGTGTCGGTGATATCTCTTCCCAATTTCCACGACTCTCGCGCCGAGATCGGCAATCGCCACGACATCGTCGTCGGTTTCGGTCGGGAGGCCGATGAGAAAGTACAGCTTGACGCGCTGCCAACCGTTCGCGAACGCCGACTCAGTCGCCGCAAAGAGGTCTTCCTCGCTGATCAGTTTGTTGATCACCCTCCGCATGCGCCACGTGCCGCCCTCGGGCGCAAAGGTCAATCCCCCGCGGCGACCTTGCTGGAGAGCCGTGGCGGTACCGACCGTGAACGCATCCACTCGAAGACTCGGCAGAGACACCGACACCCGACCACAGCCCGCGGCGGGGTCCATAACTTCGCGAACCACCTCTTCAATATCCGAGAAGTCAGCCGTCGAGAGTGAGGTCAAGGCGACTTCGTCATAGCCCGTGCGTTCGATGCCGCGGCGCACCATGTCAATCACTTGCTGTCGGGGGCGTTCGCGGACTGGTCGCGTGATCATCCCGGCTTGACAGAAACGACATCCTCGCGTGCAACCCCGGAACACTTCGACGTTGAGTCGGTCGTGCACGACGTCGGTCAAGGGAACCAACCCCTGACGGGGATAGGGCCATTCACCGAGATCCGCAATCGTCCGCTTTTCGACTTTCGCGGGAGCGGCAGGGTCGATCGGCCGCACGGCCACGAGACGACCCTCGTCGTACGTGGGTTCGTAGAGAGAGGGGACGTAGACGCCTTCGATACCCGCCAGTTGGCGCCACAGATCACGCCGGTCCCGCTCCGGATTGGCCTTCCACCGCCCGACGACCTCCGTGATCTCACCCACCACTTCCTCACCGTCACCGAGCACGGCGGCGTCGACAAAGTCGGCCAGTGGCTCGGGGTTATAGGCGCAGTGTCCACCGATCAACACGATGGGGTCTGTCGCACTGCGATCTCGTGAGCGCAGCGGCACCTGCGCGAGGTCGATGATGTTCACCACATTGGTGTATGTCAATTCGGCCGCCAGATTAAAGGCGAGCAGATCGAACTCTCTCGCCGGCCGCAGCTCGTCAACCGAAAAGAAAGGAACGCCGTGCTGACGCATCAGTCGTTCAAAGTCACTCCAGGGGGCGTATCCACGTTCGGCGGTGGCGTCCGGTCGTTCATTCAAGATCTCGTAGAGAATCTGCAAGCCCTGGTTCGGGAGTCCGATCTCATAGGTGTCGGGGTACACCAAGAGCCAGTTCACGCTCTCGCCGGTGCGCTGAATCGTCTGCGCTCCAAACTCCCCGCCGATGTAACGAGCGGGCTTTTCGACGTGCCACAACAGTGGCTCAATTGCAGACCACACGGATGTCACTCCCAAACTCTAGGAGTGCTTAGCGATTCGGCGCGATACGCACACCAAATCGAACGGACTTGATGGGATGCGCAACGAGATAGTTAAAGGTCTGGGCAACGACCGGCGCGGCGGCGGCGGCCCCGTACCCACCCTTTCCAATCACGCAGAGAACCACGTACTTCGGGTGCGGCACCGGACCAAAGGCCACAAACCACGCGTTGGGTTCTTGACCCGGAGCGTTCGAAGCGGTACCCGTTTTCCCGGCAATGGGAAATGAGTTGAGATTAAACCGAGCGTACTGACGAAACGCACCGTACGCGGTGCCGTGCGGAGAGTTCACCACGCCGAGAAGTCCTTGGAGTATCGGACCGTGAATTCGTTCAGGGAGATCCACGTGCCCCAGAACTTTTGGTCCGTACTGCTGCGTTACCTTGCCCGCGGCGTTCACGACGCCGGCAACTACTTCAGGGGCGTAGCGAGTGCCACCATTCGCGAACGTGGCGTAGGCCACGGCCATCTCCATAGGGGTCACCGCTGTGGAGCCCTGCCCGAACGACATCTGCAGATTGTCCCCGGTGTACCACTCCACATTGGGAAATGCCTTCGGCGCTTCGGCGTGCAGGGCCTTGCGAACGGTCGGTGAGTCGACACGTCCCACGTTCTCATCGGGCAGGTCAATTTGCGTCGGCTGGTCGAGGCCGTACTTGGTGGCTACGTCTTGAATCGGGGTGAGTCCGTACTTTCGAGTGTGCGCCCAAAAGAGGTAACCAAGGTTGTAAAAGTAGTAGTCACTCGAACCAGCGAGGGCGGTCACGAGGTTGATACGCCCCATTCCGCCCACTTCATCGTTGTAGAAAACACAGCCGTGATAGCCCTGCATACAACCGGGAACCTTGTAGCTTCCCGTGTCATTCACGACGGCATTCGCCGACAGAATGCCGGTTTGCAACTGAGCCGTGGCGGAGATCATCTTGAAGGTTGAGCCCGGTGTGTAGAGACCTTGAATGGCGTAGTTGTTAAACGCGCCGTTCGACATCAGCGCCTGAAATGTCGAATTTGAGAGACCCGAAACGAACTGGCGTAGGTCGTAGTTGGGGTAACTCGACGAGGCCAGTACGTGCCCGTTCGTCGGATCTAGCACCACGGCTGCTCCGTTGGGAGCCGGTGGGTACTTGCCCGACCGAGCGTCCGGCGTGCGTCGGACGCGCAAAATCGCGGCCGCGAGGTACTCGTCGAGTGCCTTTTGGAGACCGGCGTCGATATTTAAGACCACCGACTGGCCAACTTTCGGCTGCGTAGAACGCACGGTGCCCAAAATGTTGCCGAGTCGATCAACGCGCAAGATTCGCTTACCGTCCACACCGCGAAGGAAATATTCGTAGAACGACTCGACCCCGGTTTTGCCGATTTTGGAGTCCATCTGATACCCCTGGTTTGGATGGCTCTCCAACTCGTATCCATTAATCGGACCGACGTACCCAATGAGGTGAGGGGCCACGTATCCGCCGAGTGGGTACACGCGGTGTGAGACACGAATAAGTGAGACGCCGGGAAATTCGTCCTGGTGCAGCGACAGGTACTCGATCAAGTTCGGCGGTGTATCCAACAAGAGTGGTACGGGTTGGTAGCTGGTGTAGCGAACATCATTTAACTTGGCAGTGATTTCGGCAACGGACTGATTCGTCAGTTCCGCGAGAGCACCTTTCGTCTCGGGGTGTAGTTCCGCTTCGGCACGCGACAGTCGAAGCTCTGTCGTCGTGAGATTCCCTACGAGCACGACACCGCGTCGGTCCAAAATTTCGCCCCGCGACGCCGGCAAGACCGACGTCCGTAGAGCGTTGGCCCGTACGGCGTCAACTGACGACTGATGGTCCACCACTTGCAAGAAAAACAGCCGAATGACGAGAACGCTCAACGCGGCGGCGAAGAGATATCCCACCACTTGCCAACGAACCTCGGGGCGGTGACGTACTTCGTCGGGTGACGCGACAAGGTCGCGCAGTCCCACACCCCGACGTTCATTGATTCGACCTCCCCACGATCGAAAGGGATTCACCGAATACCACGGACGCCACCATCGCGAGAAGCGCGGACCCGTTTTCCTATCGCGCCAGGAACGACTCATCGCCGAACGTCCATCGACTCACCGACTGCGATACGCACCATACGTACCGCGGGGCGCAGCAGTAGGCCGAACGCGAAGGCGTTGACGACCATCGTGGCGCCGACGTCACCGCGCCAAAGCTGGATATCTCCAAAACAGAATCCGAGAATGACAAAAACGAGAGGGGTGATCAGCCCACAGCTACCACCAATCAGCAGTGGCATCCACCACGCCGCCCCTCGGAGATCACCAAGATCCTCGCGCCCGAGAAGTCCCGCGGCATATCCGATCAGAGCACCGGTGACGGTGAAGAGCCCAAAGGGCGTGGCAACGTGCGTATCAAACAGCAAGCCACTCGTCGCACCGGCCACAATTCCCGACGGAGTGTTACCCACGAGTCCGACACACAGCGGCCACAGCCAGACAATCATGACGGCAATTCCCGCGATGCGGTACGACGAAACAATCGCCGTTTGGAGAGCCACCACGAAAACACTCGCGAGCATCACTCGCGGAACCCACGTTCTCACGTGGCGGGCTCCCAGACCACAACGTCAACGTAATGGACGTTTTTGACGTCGGCGACCGGCTGAAGCCGTAGGTCGTACGTCGTGGCGCCGGGCGTGAGCTTGACACTCGTCACCGTTGCCACGGGTAGTCCCGCGGGATACAGACCGCCGTCGAGACCGTTCGTGGCAAAGATCGTGCCGGGGGCCAGCGTTCCCTTGAGTGGTATGGCCGTCACCGACAGAGCGTGATTCAAACCGCGACCCGACACAATGGCGTTGGTCGTACCATCACCGTACGTACACCCGATGGCGGTCGATGCGTCGGTCACGAGCTGCACCGTCGCGCCGTGTAGTGACACCGACACCACGCGACCAATCAATCCACCACTGGCCACCACGGGCATGCCCACCATCACTCCGTCGTCACGGCCTTTGCCGATACCGATGGACGCCACGAAGTTGGTCGGTGATAGTTCCGTGACGGGTGCTGCGATAGTGGGAAGTGAGCCGACAAACGGTACGTTCAACTCGTCTGTTAACTGTCGCAGTTGACGTTCGAAAGCGTCAATTTGATTGGCTTTCGTTTGGGCGATGCCGACCTGGTAGCGAAGTTGTCGATTCTGTTCGAGAACGTCGGAGTAGTTCAATGCCCCGCTAAAGAAATGCCCGATAGGACGAGCGAAGAGATTGAGTGCCCATGACACGGGCGAGGTCACGATGTTGCCCGCGCCGCGGATACTGGCGACGACGCCGCCGGAGAGCTGCACGACCAGCACGACGGCAACCGCGCCGGATGCTCCGAAGAACAGGCGGCGACGGCGGCGTGACGTCGCCACGTCTACCTCGACTGCGTCGTCTTGAGGAGCTCGAAGTAGCCCGGTTCCTCGAGGCAGCGACCTGAACCGATAGCGACACAGTTCAGCGGATCGGGCGCAATCACGATGGGCATATTGGTTTCCGCCTGCAGGCGTGCGTCTAACCCGTGGAGCAACGCTCCCCCGCCGGTGAGCACGATGCCTCGCTCCATGATGTCCGCCGCCAGCTCGGGTGGCGTCCGATCCAACGTGACCTTGACGGCATCCACGATGGCCGATACGGGTTCGTTGATGGCCTCACGAATCTGATTGGTGGTAATGACCACGGTCTTGGGAAGTCCCGTCACGAGGTCTCGGCCGCGAATTTCGGCGGTGAGTTCTTCTTGCAGCGGGTACGCCGAACCGAGACGCATCTTGAGTTCTTCTGCAGTCCGTTCACCAAGTGCGAGTCGAAAGTTCTTCTTGACGTAGTCAACGATGGCTTCATCTAGCTCGTCGCCACCGATACGGACCGACTGACTCGTCACCATGCCACCGAGCGACACCACCGCAACTTCCGTGGTCCCTCCACCGATGTCGACGACCATGTTGCCAATCGGTTCACTGATCGGAAGTCCCGCACCAATCGCTGCCGCCATCGGCTCTTCAATGATGTACGCGCGTCGAGCACCGGCGTATTCGGCTGCTTCAATTACGGCGCGCCGCTCCACACCGGTGATACCCGACGGCACACAGATCACCATGCGCGGTTTCGCAAACCGACGTTGATGCACACGCAAAATGAAGTAGCGCAGCATCGACTCACAGACATCGAAGTCGGCAATAACACCGTCTTTGAGCGGTCGGATCGCTTGAATGTTGTTAGGAGTACGTCCAATCATCCGCTTGGCTTCAGAGCCGACCGCCAACGGCTTTCCGTCATTGACATTGACGGCGACCACGGAGGGTTCGTTGAGAACAATGCCTCGACCCTTGACGTAGACCAGAGTGTTGGCCGTGCCCAAGTCAACGGCCATGTCCCGGCCTAAGAGATTGAACCGACTATCAACCATACGAACCCTCAACTCGTCGCCACTGCGCCGTTAGTCCTTACAGGCTAGGCGGTGACGGGCGGTGGTTGAAATCAGCGAAGAGTGGGGAAGAATAAGGCGATTTCGCGCGCGGCCGACTCTGGTGAATCAGATCCGTGAATGAGATTTTCCGTCATCTCGATGGCGAGGTCTCCCCGAATCGTTCCAGGGGCGGCATCCTTGGGATTCGTCACACCCATCATTTGACGGACGACTCTGAAGGTCTCGCCAGGTCCTTCAACGACGAGAAGCAGAGCGGGTGAACGTGTAATGAAATCAACCAAGTCCCCGAAGAACGGCTTGCCCGCGTGTTCGGCGTAGTGCTGCTCAGCAGTTCCGCGGTCGATGTGGCGGAGTTCGGCCGCCACAATGCGGAGCTGTTTGCGCTCTAGACGGCCCACAATTTCACCGATAAGACGGCGCTCTACTCCGTCGGGCTTCACGATGACAAGTGTGCGATCCATAACGTCAATCTACCGCGGGGTCGGTCGATGTTGATACGGGAGGGAGAGTAAGCCGGCGCGAACGTCACCGACTAGATAGAGACTTCCCGCGATGATGATGTGGTCGTCGGGCTGACTCTGGGTTCGCGCGTAACGCACGGCGTCACGGGGGTCGATCACCACCGTCACCTCCCCACCGCGCTGAGCGATGTAGGCGGCGACGGCTTCCGCTGACTGCGCTCGCGGGGACAGAGGTTCGCAGACGACAAACTCATTCACACCGAGCGCGAGGAAGGGGTCAATCATGTCGGCGATTTCGCGACCGGTCAGCATTCCGACAACAACTCGCCGCTCGCCGATCAGATGAAACGCTTCGTCAAGCGTTGCCACGAGGGCGCGCACTCCCGCGGGATTGTGAGCCCCGTCAATCAACGTCAGCGGGTACGGCTCGAGGACTTCGAGGCGGCCCGGCATGGTGACCGATCCGAAGGCACTCACCACCACATCTTCACTTAGTGGTCGGTCAAGGAACTCCTCGACGGCCACGAGCGCGATGAGTGCATTGGCCCCTTGGTGGATGCCGTGCAGCGGTAGATGAACGTCCTCGTATCGGGTGCGAGGTGTCGAGAACGTGAGAAGCCGACCGCCGAGGGCCAAGTTGTTGGACTCCAGGCGAAAGTCGCGGTCCCACATAATCAAGGGGCAACCCAACTCCTCACTGCGACGCCGGGCAATCTCCACGACCGTGGGATCGTCGGTGCCAAGCACGGCGACACCTTCAGCACGAAAAATTCCCACTTTGTCGCGCGCAATGTCCCCAATGGTGGGCCCCAGAACCGCGGTGTGATCGAGATCCACGTTCGTGAGAACCGATACGGTCGCATCGATCACATTCGTAGAGTCCCACGTACCGCCGAGACCGACTTCAATAACGCCCACTTCGACGCCCATGTCCGAAAAGTGGAGAAAGGCGGCAACGGTGAGGAGTTCGAATCGCGTCAGACGGATTCCAATGGCGTCCTCGACGTCCGCGAGCCGTCCTAATAGTCGCGTCAGATGTCCATCGGATATGGGCTCACCGTGAACCACGATGCGTTCGTTAATACGTTGGAGGTCGGGTGACACAAAGGTTCCAACGGACAGGCCTTGCTCGCGCAGCAGGGCCGAAATGATGGTGGTCGTTGTCCCTTTCCCGTTCGTTCCCGTGATGTGAAGTGTCGGGTAGTCGCGGTGGGGGTCGGCGAGCGCGGCAAGGGTAGCTATCACGGGTTGCAACGTCGGAACGTCCGCGCGATTGGGCGCGACCTTCTCAAAATCGACGTGTGACTCCAACCACGTGAGAGCCTGCGTGAGATTCGCGAACTGCACTAGCTCGCGCGACGTTGGCGCGGCTTCGGCTTCTTCACTTCGAGAAGTGGCTCTGCCTCCTTGCGCACTGCCGTCGCGGTGATGACGCAGCGCTTTACGTCCTTGCGACCCGGTAGGTCAAACATCGTGTCGAGGAGAACGTCTTCGAGAATGGAGCGCAGTCCGCGGGCTCCGGTCGATCGAGCGATGGCGAGTCGAGCAATCTCTCGCACCGCTTCGGGTTCAAAGACCAGCTCCACACCGTCGATGGCAAAGATTCGTTGGTACTGCTTCAACAACGAGTTCTTCGGTTCCGAGAGCACGGCGACCAGCATGTCTTCATCCAACTGCTCCACTGCTCCCACGACGGGCAACCGCCCAATGAACTCTGGAATCAGACCAAACTTCACGAGATCCTCGGGAAGGACGTGGCGGAAAATATTGTCGCCCCCGACCGCCTGGCGTTCCACGGGCTGTCCGAAGCCAATGCTCTTTTGTCCGAGTCGACGTTCGATAATTTTTTCTAATCCCGCAAACGCTCCACCGACGATGAACAAAATATTGGTCGTGTCAATGGTGATGAACTCTTGGTGCGGGTGCTTTCGGCCGCCCTGTGGCGGAACTGACGCCACCGTGCCTTCGAGAATCTTCAGCAGAGCTTGTTGGACTCCCTCGCCGGACACATCTCGCGTGATGGACACGTTTTCCGACTTCCGCGCAATCTTGTCGATCTCGTCGATGTAGATAATGCCCCGTTCGGCTCGTTTCACATCAAAGTCGGCCGCATTGAGAAGCTTCAGCAAAATATTCTCGACGTCTTCACCGACGTATCCCGCTTCCGTGAGGGCCGTCGCGTCAGCGATGGCGAACGGCACGTTCAGCATCTTGGCCAATGTCTGAGCGAGGTACGTCTTCCCACAACCCGTGGGCCCGAGCATCAAAATATTGGACTTGGCCACTTCCACGTCGGTGTCTCGTGTGGGCCCCGCCTGGACTCTCTTGTAGTGGTTATACACCGCAACGGAAAGAATCTTCTTCGCCGATTCTTGGCCGATGACGAACTCGTCCAGATAGGCCGCTATCTCACGGGGCTTAGGGAGTTCGTCCAGGGCGAGGAGCGGGCGTTCCCCGAGTTCCTCCGCGAGGATGTCCGTACAGAGATCCACACACTCATTGCAGATGTAGACGCCACTGCCAGCGATCAACTTGCGTACCTGTCGCTGACCCTTGGAGCAGAAGTTGCACTTGAGGGAGTCGACCGACTCTCCGATTTTTGCCACGGTTTTTAACCCTCCGACACGGTCTCCACCCGCTCCTTAGTGTACGAGGAACCTCTAACAAAAAGGGGGACGGGCGCTATTCGGTGCGTCGACGGGCAATCCACAGGGCGAAGAGGCCCGCGAGCACGCTCGCCGCCCCGACGGCCATCAAATTCACGATGTTAGAACCCGTGACGGCCATGGTCGGTGCGTCGCTCACCAGTGAGATCTCCGCCGCGTCACTCGGTGACGACGTGACCGACACCTCATCACCAGGATTCACCTCGTAGGTCACGGTCTGACTCCAGCTGTAGCAACCGGCACGCGAGGTAGTGACCGGACCAACGCGCACCGTGTCATCGCTCGCCACTGAGGTGGTGCCGGATTTGACGATGGTGGCCCCCGTGAAACTGACGCCGCTGCACGATCCGTGGCGGGGTGTTACGGGACCAACAAAGCTCCACGCCAGTGTTCCGGGAGCAGTGAGGCCCGTGATCGTCACGTCATCGGCGATCCCTTCACCGACCGTCGCACGCGCCGCACTGGCGTGGGTAGACAGCGTGGCGACGGCGAGCGACTTCAGTCCCACCTTTGGTGGTTCGGCCGGCAGCGGATGCGTGGAGGGTGAGGTCACATCGGTGGCATTCGTGGCGGCCGAATTCCACGCAATCTCCGCTCCGGTGGTGACCGGCATGCGAACGGTGATCGATGCGGTAAATCCGGCACCCTTTACAAACTGACCCGTCGCGACGAACTTCAACGCCTTCACCGAACTCGCCGGACTCGGGATGGACGCCGACCACGAGTCGACACAACTGGGGTTTGACGCGTTGGCGTAGACCTCGGGACGACACGGATTACTCGACGTCGAGTAGTACACCGTCACGCCACTCGAGTTCGTCACTGAAACAAAACTCGCCGCGACATCACTGTCACGGGCGATGGCGCTCTGTCCGGAGCTCACTCCCATGTCGCCGACGAAGGGCAACACGTCATAGACCACGGGATTCGACAGGGTGTCGGAGCCGACGTTATTCCAATGTAAAGAGAAGACGCCGGTACCTTTCGGCCCGGTTTCGCCCACGCCCAGTGCTCCCTTCGCCACCGCATCGAGATCGCCCCGTACGGTGCTGATCAACGAAAAGGCTGCGCCCGCCGTGGTGATGGCGAGTGAGGATCGCGCTCGGCAGAACTGCTCCGAGAGCTTGCCGTCACCGGCGAGATCTTCGCGATTATCGGACAGCAGTTCCGTCGTGGACACGCCTCCCGTGTCTTGGCCGGGGGTGGCGCACGCTGCGTGTAACTGACTGGGCGCTACCCCGAACTGGAAGATCTCCGCGGTGTTGGCGTAGACCCCGTAGTCCGTCGGCGTGGTCACCTTGATCATGCCGGCCGGTAGTGCGATCGTCCACTGTCCCGCGCTATCGAAACTCCAACGTGACACGGTGATGCGTAGCAAGTCACGACCGGAATGTCGATAGTCCGTCGTTCGACTCACGGTCGCCGTCACTGTCTTTCCGACTCCCGTGCCACCGGGGGTGAGTGTGACGTTGACAGAGGTCACGGGATTGGACCACGACATTCCGAGTGGTAAGAGATCGGTCAACACGATGTCGTGAGGCGTCGGTACGGCCGGAATCGCGGCCGAGCCCGTCATGTTCACGGCGGTCGTCCCGCCACCCGCTGCGCCCGTCGGCCCGAATTCCGTCGCGATACCCAATTGAACTCGAGGCGGAACGACGAACAGACTCGCGAAGCCCGTCTTCGGAGTCAAGTCTGTTCCGAGCGTGAGCTGTGGATACAGCGTGACGGTGTTCTTTAGTTCGTTCAACCCCCCATGCAGTTCCGACAGAGCCTGAACAGCGTGACCAAAGAACTGAAGGTTGAGAGTTCGTACGCGGAGATTCGCGTTCGCGGGAAAGTTCAACTTCGCAATCGTGGCACCCGAGGGCACCGCAAAGTACACGACCGTCATGTTGCTGGTCACCGTGCCAATGGGAGCCAGCGTGATAGCGGACCCATCGCTGAGCGTGGCGGTCGGTCGCCACCCGCCCGTGACGGCCCGACCGACTCCCAGGATGTCCGTCGGAGCTCCGTCGGTGCGTACCGCCACGACCGATGTGACGAATGCGGGATGGGCGCAGACCGGTGCGGAAACGGCCGGTGAGGAGTAGACATTTCCCACCAGATTGTCGAGACACGGCAGTGCGTCAACAATGTGGGCGTAGTACGTGCTGACCATTCCCGACCACACCATGACCCGGAAGTTTGCGGGGGCCGAGTTCGGGGCGAAGGTGGGTTTTTCGGCGGTGGGTAGCCAGTTACCGGCGTAGGTCGCGATGTACTGATTACCGGTGGACACCCCCGCTTGCGCGAGCGGACCCATGGCGTACTTGTAGACCTGCATGTAACTTCCCGGATCGAGCGGCGGGAAGAGAACAAAGTTGATGTCCGTCGACGCCGACGTGCTGGACGTGACGCCCGCCGGAACAGTGGCATCGGGACCGACGCCACTAAAGGTCACGCGGTTAGTTGAGGGTTGAATGGCGGGCACCGTGGACGGTCCGCGCACCGTGACGAGGTACGTCGTCGGTCCGGCGGCCGTTGGGGCGCACCCCGTCGGTAGATCGGTCTCATGTCCCGCACCGACGCTCCACGTCACGGTACGAGTGCCGGCGTTGTAGGTCCCGGCGGGAGTGGACGACACATACGTCGTGTTGTTCGGAATGGTGTCAACAATCGACGAACTGACGAGCTGTAGTGATCCCGATGCGGTCTGAGAACACTTGACACCCACGCTGAAGGTGATGTCGTGATTGATCTGGTACACCTGTCCACCGTCGCGGGTCGCGCTCGTCACCGAAAGTGTCGGCGCTGCCGTGACTGTGGCGGCGGCCGATGACGGAGCGGTCACCGTCGTTATGGTGTCGCCACTCACGCTGGGGGTCACCGTCCACGACGTGTGATTGGGCGTCACGATATTCGGCGGAGTAACTCTCAGGGTCACGGTACCGGAGTAGCCAGCGATAAAGATGGCGTCGCTCAAACCGATAACAAAGTCATTACCGGACACCGCGGGTGTGCCCGTGATTAAGCCCACGCTGCCACTGGTAACGGAGTATGTCCACTGACCCGATGTCATCGACGGTGTCGTCGACGTGGAGAGAGGTATACGCACCTCTGCGTTTGGTCCGCACTGCGCACCGGCGGTGCCTTGACATGACACGGCGATGGAGTAGGTAAAAACCGTTCCCGACGCATGCGTTTGCGTCGACGGCGACACCGTCACGAGTGCACTTTGGCCGGCTCCCGCTTGTGCGCCCTCGGGCCAGACGGCTCCCAGAGTCGCCGAGATCGCAATGAACAGTGTCAATGCCACGGCGACTCGCACAATGAGTGCAATAGGAGAAAGACGTTCCGAAACCAACGAATTCAGAGCGTAGACCGAAAGTCGGTCGATTTAGTGGTTATACGCGACGGCTGATGACTTCGTCGATAACCCCGTAGGTGACGGATTCATCGGCCGTCATAATGAAGTCGCGATCGGTGTCCTTCGTAATCCGCGCCACGTCTTGACCCGTATCGGCCGCGAGCATCTCATTCAACAGGTCGCGAATACGCAAGATTTCCTTCGCCTGGAGTTCGATGTCGGATGCCTGACCACCGACACCACCCCACGGTTGGTGGAGCAGAACTCGAGCGTGCGGGAGGGCGTAGCGCTTCCCCTTCGTACCGGCCGCCAAGAGCACCGCAGCGGCCGACGCGGCTTGACCGAAGCAGAACGTAGAGACATCAGGTTTGATGTACTTCATCGTGTCGTAAATAGCTAGCAGTCCCGTGACGTCGCCGCCCGGCGAATTGATGTACAGGTGAATGTCCTTGTCCGGGTCTTCTGACTCCAAAAAGAGCATCTGCGCACAGATCAGGTTCGACACCGTGTCATCGACGGGAGTGCCCAAGAAAATGATGCGCTCACGCAACAGGCGCGAGTACAAGTCGTAGGCTCGCTCGCCGCGGGCCGACGACTCCACCACGGTGGGGACGAGGTAGTTGTTAAAACGGTAGGAACTGTTCATTGGTCTTACCCTACCGACCCCTAGTTACCGAACACGTCAGATTGATTGGACTCGAAGAGAGACTTTTCGATCTCCGCGCCATTGGGGTCCACGTACGTCACATTCTCGTAGAGCCAACGCGACGCCTTGAGTTTCGTTACTTCCGCGCGGAATGCGACGACGCGACCACTGTCACGCAGATTCTCACGCAATATCTCCACATCGGCGCCCATCGACTCCGCCGTGGTCACCAACTCATCATTCACTTCGTCATCGGTCGCTTCGAGTCCCTCGGCGCGCGCCACGGCACGCAGAGCCAGATCGATGCGAACCGCGCGCTGGGCGTCGTCCGTAAAGAGCTTGCTGAGTTCTTCAATTGTTTGATTCGTCACCCGCAAGAAGGTCTGAACATCGAGACCTTGGTTCGAAAGTCGGTGTTCAAGGTCATGCAGGCGATACTCCGCCTCGGTTGCGACGAGCGTCGCGGGAAGGAGTGACTCGTCCAAGAGCTCGCCGAGCGCCTGCAGCGTCGCGTCGCGACGTGACATCTGCGCCTCCACAATTTTGCGCTTCGTAATCTCCTCGGCGATGCCCTCACGCAGTGCCGCCACGGTGGCGTACTCCGAATTCGCCTCCACCCACTCATCAGTGAGGTCGGGAAGGATTTGTTCGCTGACCTCGTGGATGGTGAACTTCCATGTCATCGGCACACCACCGGGGCCGCGCCCGATGTTCTCGAGGGTCTCGCCGGCCTTGAGTCCAATCATCAGTTCATCGACACCGTCGGTGAGTCGGTCGGTACCCACTTCGTAGGTGTAGTCATCGATGTCGATGTTGTTCTCTTCGTCGGCGGGATCGACGCCAATGACGTGAAGTCGCACGAAGTCCCCCGTCGCCACTCCCCGATCAACGGTCCGCAGTTCCGCGTCTGCGGTCAACAGATTCTTTACCCGCGCGTCAATGTCGTCATCGGTGGCGTAGGGCGCCGGAATCGTCACCGTCAAGTTTCGGTGACCGCCGATAGATAGCTCCGGACGAACTTCGACTTCCGCCTCGAACACCACGCCACCCTCGACTTCACCGGACACGATGTGAATCTGTGGTTGGCCGATGGGATCAATCAACGTGTCAGCTACCGCGCGAGCGTAAAAGTCGGGGAGAGCGGCGTTTAACGCTTCGGCCCGTAGAACACGAGGTCCACCAATACGGGACTCAATGAGTGCACGGGGTGCTTTACCTTTACGAAAACCCTTCACCGAGATGTCGTTGGCGAAGGCCTTGGCGGTCGCGTCCACGGCAAGGTCAATCGCTGATTCTTCAACTTCAACGGTGAGCTTGACGCGATTGTTGTCCAGGGTGGTAGCGGATGCTTGCATAAGACCCTCAAGGTTAGACCCTGCGACCGACTGGCCCACCCGGGGCGACAGCGCCCACGAGGTCGCCGACTGACTAAATCATGATGGCGAGACCTTCGGCGATTCGCCCGGCCAAATCTCTGTCCCCCCGCACATCCGTTGCCGACGCCTCAAGAAACGCCCGCGCGGTGATCCGCCCGGCCGCGCGGCGCCAAAAGAGAGCGGCGGGCGTCGAGATCTCAAGTGTGGGTTCGCCCGACGTCGATGCGGCGGTGGCACGCCCATCGACCACCACGATGTCCGTTGTGCGCGCCAATCGACCGGAGATGTTGACGCGGACTCGCGAACCGTCCGGTGCCGCGGCCCGCTTTCCAATCACGTAGGGAAGAGCGGCCTCGAACCGATTGAGCACCACTTCCTCCCCCACGCCGTGATCGTCGCTCGGCATCGCCAACCCATCACGGATGTCTTGAAGGTGAATCCACGAATCGAGAAGTCGTGTCTCCATAAAGCGGTGGTACGGAGCTTCCCCTTCGGGGCTCCAGCCGAGAACCGACCATTCGTCATCCCCCAGGGCCTCTAACCGGCTCAGCGCTCGCGTGGTGACGCGCCGGAACTCTTCGACGACTTCGTCACGAGACTTCGAACGTCGCTCGTGAACGAAGGCTTCGTTGAGGGCGCCGATGTCATTGCGCACGTAGTCCGGCCGCTCTTCGGGGCCCGAGGGCATCGGCTCCCCGAGCAACATGAGTTCGAAGCCGACGAGATGGCTGACGACATCGCGAACCGACCAGCCGGGACACGGCGTCGGCGCCAGAAGCTCACTCTCGGAAAGTGACGAAATCAGTCGGTCGGTCTCGCCCCACGTATCACGGAGTGCCGCCACGAGCCACTCGTACGCCATCGCGAATCCTCCTTCGTCCGATTTCGTTTAGGGTTAGTAGACCACACGGGAAGTAGCGCAGCTTGGTTAGCGCGCCTGCTTTGGGAGCAGGAGGCCGCGGGTTCGAATCCCGCCTTCCCGACCAGATCGAACTAGACGATTTCGCTGATCTGCATCACCGGGTTAATCGTCGTGAAGTTGGCGACGTCGGCGATGACGGCGGCAGAGTCGGGCGAACCCATTGCCGCACCGAGTGCATCCATCGATTCAAACGTGACGTGAACAGCGGCCACGTACGGTCCGTTGACGCCCTTTTCAATCACGGCGTCGCTCAAGCCCCAGGCGGCCTTTGCCATGGGGACGTGCGTTGCGGCGTAGTAGTCGTGGTCGAAGGTCGCACCCTCGGTGACGGGATACATAACAGAAACTCGAATCATGGTGTCACCATACCCCCCCACCACCCATCCAGCGGGACCTTCGATTCCGCTACTTCATTTCCGACGGTTCGTATGGTCGCTAATCAAGTAGCCAGAAGTACGTGGAAAACGTTCCGGGCCACGCGGTCGTCTTCAGTACCGTACGAGCCGTTGTCGCGGGAGGCGTCCACCGCGATACCGTCCACTCACCAAAGCACTCCGAATTCGGCTGTTGGTTATAGATCGAATCTCCCGCCTGACCCAACGTCGTGCCGTAGGCCACTGACGGAGGAATCCCCTTCGTCGTGGTGCGGTCGCCGACCACCCGCTCGAGACCACCGGGACCGCAGGTGGCGTCCCAGTGCACATAGGAATTTCCCGCCGCGATCCATCGTCCAGAAAAGCCATATTCAATACCGCCCGACGCCGTGAGGAATCCCGGAATGGGCGTCACGGGAGTGGCGGTGTTGCGCGCCGTATCAAACGAATAAAGACGCGTGTTGTACTCCGCACTAATAACACACTGGGCGAGAATCGTCGACGACGACTCCCACTTAATCGGATTGCAGTTCTCATGTTGCGGCGCGACCAGCGTCTCGGTCTCCCCACGGGAGAGATCGGTCACGCGAACTCCCCGAGCCGGACAGGCCACCGATCGCCCATCTTTGGCGTACTTCGCTACGTCCCATGTACACCCAAGTCCGTGAAGGTTGTAGGGCCGCCCGCCGTCGAGTGGCACTACGCGACCGGCCGAGTTTTTCCATCCCCCCTCTCGTGATGTCACGACGACTGCCGATCCATCGGAGGTAAAGAAGTGAACGAATCGAGCAACATCTATTTCGTCCTGGGACCTGCCGTACCGCGAAGGGAATGCGAACACTGTGCGCACGGCCATCGATTGAATGTCAATACGAACGACCGCATGGCGTGTCGCTGCGAGTAGGTATCGACCGTTGTGACTCCACTCCAGGAGGTTCGTCAACGGCAGCGGGCCGAGATCAAACAACTGCCCTTCTGGGCTCGCCAGAGTGAGGTGGTAGTCGCGGTCAATATTGCGATACCTCGCCTCACCGTGTACGGAGTATTCGTTTGACACGGGCGAATACAGACCCACACCCCATCCGATACCCACGCTCACCCAGGGAACATGGGTGGCATTCTGCATGCCGGCAATCGGTGCGGGAGCTCGAAAGAATCGAGGCTGCGAGGCGATGGAGGTTGCAGCCGCCCATCCTGCGCCACACGTCAACGCAACGAGAGCGAAGATGGGGATTCCGCGCCGTAGCGTCCGCTTGCTTAACACAGCATTCTCCTCTCAGCGTGCCTCCGGCAGGAGTCGAACCCGCAACCTGATGGGTAGAAACCATCTGCTCTATCCAGTTGAGCTACAGAGGCGTGCTCTCAGCGTAGTAAGGCGCCTCACGAAGGGTCGAGGTTGCCATGACGAGTTCCGCCGTGAAACCCCGAATCCCTTCATATGTAATAATGAGGGGGCTTGGTGGGCGTAGCTCAGCTGGTTAGAGCGCCGCGCTGTGGCCGCGGAGGTCACGGGTTCGAGCCCCGCCGTCCACCCCACGCACACCAGAACCGGTCGCCTCGCGACCGGTTCTGGTCTTTTTCACCGCAATGAATCGTTTCTGCGGGGAGTAGATTCACTTTCAGCGCCACCGAGGCGCGAGTTAAGCAAGGGGGCTTCCGTGACCATCGTCAAGGACTCGTTCTACATCAATGGCCAATGGATCAAGGCCACGTCATCCGAAACTATCGCGGTCACCACCTCGGGCACCGGTGAGATTTACGCCACCATTCCGGTGGGCACCGTCGATGAGGCCAACCGTGCCGTCGAAGCGGCTGCGGCGGCATTTACAGCGTGGACCAATACGAGTCCGAAGGAGCGCGGCGAATTTCTCACTCGCATCTCCGAAAAACTGTCGGAGCGTTCCGACGAAATCGCTCTGTGCATCGCGA
Organism: Acidobacteriota bacterium; assembly: GCA_018970215.1. Taxonomy (GTDB): domain Bacteria; phylum Actinomycetota; class Acidimicrobiia; order Acidimicrobiales; family RAAP-2; genus RAAP-2. Next base: position 41,586 of record JAGWWX010000007.1, read on the forward strand.
ACGAAGTGGGTATGCCTCTCGCTCTCGCCAAGGGAATCCAGGCCGGAATCCCAACGGCGACCTTCGCGGACATGGGTCAGCGCGCAAAGGACTTTGAGTGGGAAGAGGAGATTGGGAATTCAACAATCGTGCGCGAAGCTGCCGGTGTCGTGGCCGCGATTACACCGTGGAACTACCCCCTACACCAGATCGCGAACAAAGTCGCCGCAGCTCTCGCGGCCGGATGCACGGTTGTTCTGAAGCCCAGCGAAGTCGCCCCAATTAACGCATTCATTCTCGCCGAAATCATCGACGAAGTGGGTCTGCCCAAGGGAGTCTTTAACCTCATCACGGGCACC
>JAGWWX010000053.1 GCA_018970215.1 Acidobacteriota bacterium
ATGACGTCGTCCCGACAACTCCCGTGCCGCCGAGTGTTCGCAGCTGGCGACCACCGCGCGGCTAAAGCCGCGTGAGGCCCGCGGGTAACTGCGCGTCGTTCGCCACGATGGACTTGATGAGTTGATGGACCGCCCACGTCGGAGCCGAAGGCACACCGTACGGGGGGAGAACGAGAGCCACGCGACGTGGTGGGAGATCGGCAATCGGAATACCGTGAAATTCGTGGCGTAGGTGCGGTGGAATGGACGACGCGGGAAGAATGGCGTAGCCGAGTCCATCAAAACAGAGCGACGCCAGGGTGCGAATTCCGTCGATTTCGAGTTTGGGGTGCAAGGTGATGCCCTTTTTCGCACAGACGTCGTTGACGTCGTTGCGTGTTGGTGTTCCCGCGAGGGGGAGTAAGAGGTCGAGGTCGACGAGGTCGTCTATCTGCAGAACGGAAGCACGAAGGGCACGGGGGCCCGCGAGGGGTGCGACGAGGACGAGCTCCTCATCGAAGAGCTCGTCGGTACGAAAGGAGTCGTTCGATAGGGGGAGCGACAAAATACCGAGATCGATCAGTCCAGAGGACAGGCGTGGTTCCAGTGACGAATTCGTTCCCTCCACGATCTGCAAAGTGACGTGCGGGAGATTGACGCGCTGGTGTTCGATGAGTTGGGGAATGAGCCAACGTCCCGTCGTGCCGATCATGCCGATCGACACGTCACCCTGGACCGACTCGGCCATGGACCGCACGTCAGTACCAATCGCTTCTTCTTCGTGGAGTATGCGCCGCGCCCGGGCCAATACCGTGCGACCTTCGGGGGTGGGCGCCATCGTGGCACGGTCGATGAGGGCAACGCCCAATTCGGACTCGAGATTCTTCACCCGTGTCGAAATGTTGCTCTGGGCGGTCAGGAGGAGGCTGCCCGCCTTGGAAAAACTGCCCTCGTCAATCACGGCTACGAACGCTTCGAGCTGGCGGAAGTCCATTATCAAGATACTATATGGTAAGTATCAACCAATACCGCTTGCTGATAGTACGTTTTCCTGGCAATCTGTTTCTAGTACTTCGGAAGAACCCCCCTCTTCCAAGGTTTAGTAAAGGGACCGACCTTCCCCCCCCAGGTCGGTCCCTTTGCTCTTTCTTTACTCCGTTAGCGTGGCGGGGATGGGTTCACGACTTTCACCGCGCAGCCGGCTCGCCGTCGTTGCGATGAAAACGGTGAATCGGCTGAGCCGACAGCTGGGCCGCGGTTCGGGAACGGTCGCCGGTGGGCGCGTGGCTCTCGCAATCAATCCGTCACTCCTTCATTCATTATCGCGTCGACGTCGCATCGTTCTTGTCTCGGGGACCAATGGCAAGACCACCACCACGGCTCTCGTCGCTGCCGCTCTCGGAACGGCGGCCACGAACGACACGGGCAGCAACATGCCTCCTGGTCACGTCGCCGCGCTCGCGGCGAGTAACGAAACTTTCGTGGTTCTCGAAACTGACGAAGCGTGGCTTCCGACGGTGATGGCTCAGGTCGCCCCCGACGTCGTCGTTCTCTTGAATCTCTCGCGCGACCAACTTGATCGTTCGAGTGAAGTGCGAGTGGTGGTGGAAAAGTGGCGCAACGCCCTGCACCACACCAACGCCGTCGTGGTGGCGAACGCCGCCGATCCGCTCGTCGCCTACGCCGCGGTGTCACAGATTGGTTCGAAGGTGATCTGGGTGGATGCGGGACTGGAGTGGACCGGCGACGCACGGAGCTGTCCTCAGTGCACGGAGCCACTCGACCCCCTCGGCGAGTGGCACTGCGCGTGTGGCTTCGCGCGTCCCGCTGTCGACTTCACCGTGACCGGCGACCTGGTGGGTCCCCGTGAGTCGGTGCCTCTCAACGTACGTCTGCCGGGGGACTTCAATCGCTCGAACGCCGCGATGGCGATTGTGGCGGCAGCCCAGTGCGGTGTGCCGCTCGCACTCGCGGCCGAGAGAGTTGCCCGCGTTAACTCGGTCGCGGGACGATTCACCCTTCGGCGGTATCAGGGGAGGACGTGGCGCCTGCTGCTCGCCAAGAATCCCGCGGGAGTAGCGGCGCTGATCGACCTGGTGTGCGAAGGTCGTGATGTCGTGGTGGCCATTAACGATCAGATTGCCGACGGCCTTGACCCGTCGTGGCTCTACGACGCACCCTTTGATCGTCTGCGGGGACGTCGAGTGTGGTGCACGGGCGATCGAGCCCTCGATCTCGCGACGCGGCTCGACTACGCCGACGTGGAGTACGCACTCGTTGACGGATGGGCTCCTCAACTAGAGCACGACGACGTCGTTGACGTGGTCGCCAACTACACGGCGTTCGCGAAGTGGATGGAGGTGTCCGAGCCGTGCTAAAGATTGCACACCTCTACCCGGAGTTGCTGGGCACCTACGGCGATGGCGGCAACGCCCTCGTTCTCGCGTCACGGGCGCGCCGCCGCGGTGTGACCGTCGATGTCGTGGAGGTGACGTTGGAAGACCAAATTCCTGACGCGGACATCTATCTGCTCGGCGGCGGCGAAGATGGCCCCCAGCGGCAGGCCACCTACGCCCTCGCGAAAGACCGCGCACTGGCTCGGCGAGTGGATGACGGCGCCGTCGTTCTCGGCGTCTGCGCGGGATTTCAGATTCTCGGCACGTCGTACGACGTCGAGGGCGATATCACGGTGGAGGGTCTCGGTCTGCTCGACGCGGTCACGACCCGTGGTCCGAAACGTCGAGTTGGTGATCTTCTAACGCGCGTCGGTTCGCGGTGGATCGTGGGATTTGAGAATCACGGGGGACAGACCGAACTCGGGGCGGGGGTGTCACCTCTCGGCGTCGTCGAAGAGGGCTTCGGTAATGGAGTTTTGACGGGTGACGCCGGACGCCACGTCGACGGCGCCCGCGTGGGTCGCCTGTATGCCACCTACGCGCACGGCCCCGTGCTCGCGCAGAATCCATGGCTGGCCGACGAGCTCCTGGGCCTTGCTCTCGGTCGTGATCTCGAACCCCTCGTGAGCGTGGCCGATCAGCTACACCGCGAGCGGGTGGAGGCAGTGGGCGACTTTCACGGAGCCGCGTTCGCGAACTAGTGGTCGAGGTGGTGGGCGAAGGTTGGATCCCCCGTGACCTCACGGCCGAGAGCGACCACAGCGTCTTGAATTCGCTGTCCGAAACGGCGGATATTTTCGCCCTCTTCTTGGCGAAGCGGTGGACCGAACGCCACGGTAACCGGTGAACGCCACCGGCGTGGTTGGCTCGTGTACATCTCCGCCTTCGCGAATGAACTGAGCCACTCTCCCGCACCGAGGATGAACGTGGGAACGATGGTGGCGTCCGATCGTTCGGCCAGGTAGGCCGGTCCACCTTTGAACTCGAGCATCGGGCCCGTAGGGGTACGACCACCTTCGGGGTAGATGATGAGATGCCAGCCTCGTTGTAATAAGGAGATGGCCTGTTCGGCACTCCGTCGATTCACCTTGTGGCGCTCAATGGGAATCGCGTTCACCGTCAACACGGTGATGAACGCCGTGCGCGTTTTCGTGAAGAAAGTGTCGGCCGCGGCCGCCACGACCGTTCGACGACGAAGAGCGCCCGGCAGAGCGGCGAGTGCGAGCGGCGTGTCGAGGTGACTGGTGTGGTTCGCCGTGAAGATCAACGGTCCACCGTGGCGCGGAATGTTCTCCACGCCGCGCACCGAGAGACTGGTCAATCGTCGCGTGAGGGGAAGGGCAATGGCGCCGAGGAGGACACGTCGCACGCCGCGGGGTACGAGCGAGCGTGACCACTCCGTCGGAAAGTCCAATCCGAGCGACGCCACTAGCGACGAGATCCCTTCGACTTCTTGGGCGTGTAGCGCTTGTTGGCGCTCGGCGGCCGACGAGTATCCCCACTACTCACGGAGCTCGCACCGCCTCGCGCGCCGCGTTGTCCACGACGTTCGATGGCCTGTTGGCGCGCGGCCTGATTCGCCGCCACGAAGCCCGGGACGCCGTAGCGCGTCAGACGCCACGCCCGAAGAATGAGCCAACCACCCAACATTAAGTAGGGAAGTCCGACGGTAGAGAGCATGAAGCCCATCATCAACGCCGTGAAGCTCGCTAACACGCGGTGACGTCGCCAGGCCGCGACGGCGAGAACGACAGCGCCGAGGAGCACCGCGAGAAACTGGGGTAAGTACTGCTGGAAGGTCATGGTGTAGGCCTGCTGGCAGGTCTTTTTCACCAAGTCCCACCCGTCGGGGCACGACCCGTTCGCACGTGGTGGTCGGGTGTAGTAACCCGTCTGATGAACAAAGATAAAAAGGAACGAGAGGACGACGCCAAAGGAGACCAGGCCCCAGACAAACTTTCGCTCGGTGTCGTCGATCGTGCGGACCCTCTCCGGTGGCACCATCGAGGGGCGGCGGGGACGGACGGGTCGAGATGCACGGGCCATGACTGTGAGGCTACCTAAGGCGAGGGCATGTAGGTGTATCTCGAGGTCAGGTAGGCTACGTATCTCGGGCGCTTAGCTCAGTTGGTTAGAGCGCAGCCTTCACACGGCTGAGGTCGGGGGTTCGAGTCCCTTAGCGCCCACTACACCGAGGGAGTGACTATGCCTCGCTATCTCATCTCGTTTGACGATGGAACAATGACGATTCCCGACGGCGAACTACCCGCCGTGGCCGACGCGGCCCACGAGGTACTCCGTGCGGCCAAGGCGGCGGGCGTGTGGGTCACGGGTGGCGGACTTCTGCGACAACAAGCGACCTACGTGGCGGTTGACGGTACGGCTCGTCCCGGCCCCTTCCCCGAGACGAAAGCAGTACTGGGCGGGTTTTGCGTTCTCGACGTGACGGACCTCGACGAAGCTCTCGTCTGGGCCGCTCGCACCGCCGCGGCGTGTCGCACACCCCAAGAAGTGCGTCTCTTAATGGACGATCCCGAGGTCTAAGTCAACGAGCGGTACCACGACGCCGATGTCGCGTCGTCGTCACGAGACTTGCGGGTTTCACGCCATAGTCCATTTCCAATGAGGGCAACCCCGAGAACGACGGCCACGATCCAGCGACTGCGATCTGAAACGACTTGGCTCAACCGAGCGACACTGAGAATCGCGAACGTCGCGATGGCGACGTCGAACACCGCTCGCTTGCGCTGGGCAATCGCGATGATGATGAGAACGACCGCTACCACGATGGTGATAGCCGCACTGAGGACACTGCCGCTGAGTGCGCCGTAGTTCGCCGGCACCATCACGAAGAGGAGCGCGGGACCCCATTCGACCCATGAACGGTGCTCTGGTCGATCGACGCCGAGGGAGAGGGTCAGGAGGAGCACACCACCCGCGGCTATCCACAGTCCCGCACCCGGCAGGGCGTCGAACGACGCCGTCCAGAAGACACCGACGATGCCAGCGGCGGTGACGAGGAGCATGCCGTCAAAGAGTGCACCAAGACGTCGCGCGGCGCTCACCGTGATCAGACCGACGAGTACGACGACGAGCGCGCGATCCACGTGAGTTGCCACATGGAGCAGAGCAATGACCCACGCCGCGATTCCGGCGAGCATGGTGATCTGCGACGACCGTGCGGTGACGCGCCAAGCGGCGAATCGCTGCTGCGTACCCACGAGAAACCAGAGCACCGAGAGCCCGACTGCCACCACCGTCCACACCGTTGACGTGGGGGAATTGACGTTCAGGCTGAATGCCGCGGCCACCGCTCCAATTTCGATGGCGGCGTCGCGACGTGCGACGTAGCCCGCGATAGTGGTGATCACCGCGAGGCCGATCACGATGCTGCGTGACAGAGTCGTGCCATCGCTGGTGACGTACATGACGCTGGGGATAAATCCAAAGAGCAGACCCGATCCCAGTGTGGTCCAGGCGTCGTCGCTGACGCCCCGTAACAGGGCCAACAGGACGAGCGAGCCGCCCGCAATCCACAGTCCCAAGTAGTCGACGCCGTGAAGACCGTGGGACCACGTCAGACCCGCGATTACGGCGGCCCCGATGAGAACAGGAGTAGCCAGCGGCGAACGTCGACGGGCGGCGGCGAGACACATCGTCACCACGAGCACGGTGACGGCGATACGGAAGTACTGGCCACGTCGATCCATCTCTACCAGCTGCGCGGTGATGAGTAGCAGTGCCGGCACGGCCGCCCCGATCGTTACCCACCTCTTTTCGGGGTGGGCGAACGTGACGAGCGCCGCGTAGAGAGCGAGCGTGCCGACCGCCACGAGCGCGAACTGCCAGGCGATGTGATGCGGGTGATGTCCGAACTGCATGACGAGCAGAAGAGGACCCTGTACGCCGAGGCCGACCGCGGCGCGCCAGGTGTCACGACGTCGATAGGCCGCCGCAAGACCCAACAAGATGGCGAGACCAAGAACTCCGGTGAGGACACCAGTGACGTGCGAGGTCAACGACACCGTCAGGCTGGAGTGCGACCGCACGACGCCCGCGCTGGCGAGGGCACCACCGAGAAAGAGGGACGGTAGCCATTCGTCACAGGGCGCAGCGTCGTTCCAGAAGCGACTCGTGAAAAATGAACCCACGGCGAGTACCGCGAGTGAGACGGCCACGATACGCGGCGCGGACAGGACCGGTGTGTAGCGGAGCACAGTGGCGAGAGTGGTCGCGGTGAGAACGACGACGCCAATCTGTCGCAGTACACGTGGTCCCCGGGCGTCGGTCCGTGAGCGTGCGGCGAGCAGTAGCGCGAGGGCGATGGCACTTCCCGCGACGGCGACGACGACACTTGGAACATCGGCGATGCTGACGCCGCGACCGAACCACCCGACAGGAAACCCGAACTGCGAGCGAAGGTCCGCGGCGGTGACGTCGCCACCGAGGTAGCCCAGGAACTCCCAGCGAAGGGACGCAGCAATCGACCCCAGGCTCGGGATCAGCGCAACGGCGGTGAGAATCCAACCCGCGACTTTCCACGTCGTGCGGAGGGCGAGCGCAACGGCTCCAGCTGCGACGAGCGACATCAGTACCGGGAACCACACGGTCGCGTTTCGGCTTCCCGTAAACAACGCTTCGGGGAACAAGAGCCCGTGGCTGGGCGGGGTGCCCAGCGACACGGCCGTGATTGCGTTGTAGAGAAGAAGACCGGCGGCAATGGCGTAGACCTGCGCACCGAGGGCGGCGTTCGGCGTCGTCCGACGACGTAGTCCGATGGCACCGACGACCAACGGAAGTGACATCGACGCAACGCCAATGAACGCCAGGATCGCCGTGCCGACACTGCGTGCGAGAGGGAGATCGGCTCCCGACGTCGTCGCGAAGAGAAACGCCACGCCGATGTACCCGAGCGCCTTCTCCGCGGTGGTGAGAGAGTGACCTCGCGAGGAGTACGCCACCCACAAAATGGTGGCGCAGATGACGGCAATGAGAACCATCACGACAACGCCTCGTAGCATCGAAATCAACTGTCCCGAGTCCGAACCCGTGAGTCCCAAGACCTCCAGATTCCAAATTCCGAATACCAGGGTGCCGAAACTCAGAAACCTCGTGATGGGCAGGGCAAGACGAGTCAGCAGCAAGATCGGAAGAGCCACGATGAAGGGTAGGGAGTACTCCCACACGGAGGGAATGACGCCGGTCGTGACGTTGACGGTGGCGAGATACGCGAACGACAGTCCCGCCGCCCACGACAGCGAACCGAAGGCGTCCGCTAACTGCGGACGGCGCTTCGCTAATGAAAGGGTGGTTGCGGTCGCGATGACGAGTTCAGCCAGCAAGACAATCAATCGAGTGGAGTGCGACAGGGAAACAAGGGGCTCGTGTTCCTTGGCGCTGACAAAGGACGCGACTCCCAAGAGCACGACACCAATCAGAGTGATCAGCAGTGATGGACTGAGTTCCGCCAGCTGTGACGACCGCGGCACGGGAGTTGAGGTGGAGGTCGCTGGTACCGGCGACGTGACCGGAGTGGTGCTTGGTGGCGCAGTCGCTGCGGCGGGGGCCGGGGATGCGACGGCTCCGGTGTTCGATGTCACGGGTGTCGATGCTCCGTTGACGCGTGCGAGCTGACTTTCGAGGACGCGGCGTTCGTTCTCGAGTTCGCTGAGGCGGGTCGTGATGGCGGCACGGCGGGTGTCCGGGTCGGGAAGAGCTGCCCCGCAGTTGCGACAGAAGGGCGCCATGGGCACATCGGTATGGCAGTTCCAGCAGGTCATGGTTATTCTCCCCAGATCAACCGCTCACGACGAGCGACGCCACTGGTCACCGTAGTTCGCGCG
>JAGWWX010000008.1 GCA_018970215.1 Acidobacteriota bacterium
TGTGGAGGCCAACGCGTTCGCCACGGCAACTTTCCTCTGGAACGACGACGCTCCCTGGCATATTGCTCAATCGGGATGGGCCGGTCGACTCGTGGCCCATGATGGCGAGATACTGACAGTGGGAAGTTGGCCGAAGGGGGACGAGTGAGCGGACTGACGTCTCCATATTTTTGGTACACCTCACGAACCACCGGAGTTGTCTCATTGGTCTTTCTGACTCTCGTCTGCGTGGCGGGAATATTGGTCTCGACGCGAGTGGGTGGACGGCGCATCGGACGCTTTGAGCTCAATGAAATCCATCGCTCTTTATCAATGTCGGCGATGATCTTCGTCGGGATTCACGTCATCACCACGGTCATCGATACCTACGTTCCGATTGGCTGGATTTCGAGCGTGGTGCCATTCACGAGTCCTTACAAATCTCTCCCCGTGGCCATTGGCACCGTGGCCTTTGACGCCATGTTGGCCGTGTGGCTGACCTCACTCGTGAAAGAACGACTCAACTTTTCCTCCTGGCGCGCCGTTCATTGGGGTTCATATGTGGCATTTGTCACCTCCGCCCTCCACGCGTATACCGTCGGAACCGACGCACATACCCACTGGTGCCTCTACACCCTGTACGGATGTCTCGGCACCTTGCTCGTGGCCGGAATATGGCGAATCTTCGCGCGTCCCGAACGGGCAGCGGGGCGTACCGCATACTCACCGCTTCAGGGAAGGACGCCACGTCGATGACGACAAAATTTCGCGTTCTCGATGGTGCGCACGACACCCCGGCCGATCTCGCTCAGCACGAAGCGCACTTCGGTCCGATACGTGGACTACATCTGGAGCCGGCGGAACTCAAGGCGTCCGGTCTCACCGGCCGTGGCGGCGCCGGAGTTGCCACGGCGCTGAAGGTGGACTTCCTTCGACAACAAAAGCGCGCCGTGGGCTACGTCGTGGTGAACGCCATGGAAGGCGAGCCGGCCGCCCATAAAGATCGAACACTGATTTCAAAGAACCCTCACCTCATTCTCGATGGTGCGATGGTTCTCGCCAACATGTTGGGCGCCGACGACGTTGTGGTCTGCGTCGCGCGCGAGCACACGTCCGCCGTAGCGACGATGAAGGCTGCGATTGCGGAGCGGGGGCGACGACGACTTCAAGGACCGGCGTTCGAACTCATGACACCGCCAGGGCGCTACGTTGCGGGCGAAGAGTCGGCTCTCGTGCACTGGCTCGACGATGGCGAGGCACTGCCGCAGTACCGCTCAACTCGCCCGTCCGTACTGCGTATCGGTCGGCGCGGCGTCCTCGTCGACAACGCCGAGACGCACGCAAATGTGGCACTTATTGCTCGGCACGGGTCGGATTGGTTTCGGAGCGTGGGTACCAGTCGGCAACCGGGCACGCTCATCACGACGGTCAGCGGACACGGACGTACGACGGTCGTTGAGGTGCCCTACGGCACGCCGATTCGTGATGTCCTACACGCCGCGAGCGTGCCTTTTGACCCCGTCGCCGTACTGCTCGGTGGGTACGGCGGTACGTGGCTCGCCGGACATCATCTCGATCGGGGATGTGACAACGAATCGTTACAGGGCGTAGGAGCCAACATCGGAGCGGGCGTCATTGTCGCCGTGGCCCCACAGGGTTGTGGCGTCGCCGAGACTGCCCGCATTGTGGAGTACATGGCTCGAGAGAGTGCACGTCAATGTGGTCCATGCGCCTTCGGACTACCCGCGCTCGCGGCGGACCTTGAACTTCTGCGTCGAGGGCACGACGGCGCCTCTGCACTCGCACGTCTCGAAGAACGGTGCGGCACCATTGAGGGACGCGGTGCCTGTCGACATCCCGACGGGGTCATTCGACTGATTCGGAGTGCGTTACGAACATTCGCCGATGACGTCGTACGGCACGCCGGGGGTCAACCCTGTCCACACGCGGCAACGAGTGCCGTGGTCCGCATTCCGCATCGGTCACACCCCGAGACACTGGAGTGGGCATGAAACGAAAAACTCTGAGTTATCTGCTGCGGGTCGATCCCGTGCGATGTGATGGATTTGGGCATTGCGCGGAACTCGCGCCAGAGCTGATCACGCTCGACGAGTGGGGTTACCCCATTCTCTCCGGCGAAACGTTCGCACGTTCGCACGTCGAACTCGTCCAGTCAGCGCGTCTGGCGGTTCGCGGCTGTCCGCGTGCGGCGCTCAGCCTGCAGAGTTTGTCGAGCTCAGAATCGAACTGATCGTGGAGCTCACGAGAGGCTCGAGCCGTAGGGAGTATCGCTCGCTGATGTGCATGGTGTCGATGTACACGAGTGTGTGATCGACAACAGCGGGACACCAACTTTCAGCACAGAACAGACGATCGACAGGCACAAATTTCACCTTGGCGAGCCGAGCCGCGCGCCAGTCACGCGTAGCCGTGGCACCAAAGGTTTTCGGCGCCGTCTCTTCACGCCGAAAGGGAACGCCACACGTGTTGACGCGTGAAGGACGAGCAATGACGCACGCGGGGCCGGCGAGCGGCAGCAGGGGGCTCGTGCCCCACAGGACGTACTTCGACGATGGACTCTCCGCGCGCATCGCACTCATCGCGTCTGCGACCCCTTGAGCAAACGACGTGTCAAAAACTGAGCCATACGACGTGGTTCCACCGACGCCAATCACCATCGTGGGGTGAAGTGCCGCAATAGTTGCCGGGAGGCGACGATGAAACGCCTGGCAGGTTTCCGATTCCGAAGAGAGAAACGCCATCATGCACCCTTCGTACTGCAGCGACGCAATCCGCCAGTGGTGAATCTTGCCCGCGGCCCGAAGTGCAGGCGTCCAATTTCCAACGGCCGAATCGCCAAATATCACGATCGTGGTCGACGAACTGAGGTCACCCCCGAGACACGGCTTGGGATGCGTCACCGTCGAGGTGTCGCCCATTCTGAAACACTTCTCCGACACCGCGTATCGCAGACCGGAGTACATCCACGCATCACTCGAGTTCATCTGCGCGGGGTTTGGAACTACCGGCGACACTCGCGTGACATTGCGGGACGCCGCGATCTGTTGCTGCAAGGTGGTCAAGGTGAGCGATGGCGCGGCCTGGGCGGCACCGATGCCCACCAGTACGAAAATCGTCACAATGGAGGGTACGACTCGACTCAACCTCATCGCTCGAGAGCCTACCGAAAGGTCGCCCGCATTCGGAAAGTATGCAACGTCACTTCGAGAGAACTGCCACTGTGTGTACTGCCACCTTCTAGAGCTGTTGTAACTCAATGCGATTACCGAAAGGGTCACGCAGGTAGCAGCGAGTCACGCCCTCGAGCGCAGTGTCAAAGAGCGTCGCGAATCCCGCGTGAGTAGCGGTGGCAATGATCTCATCAAAGTTCTCCACCACGAGGCAGATGTGCGCCTTGTCGGAAGCCCGGAATGCGCTGTCGACGCCCAAATGAAGTGCGACTCCCTCTTTCTCGTACCAGCGACCACCGCGGTGTAGGAGGGCCGGTGGCTTGGGAACCACGAAGAACCCCAGAACATCACGGTAAAAACTGTCGGCCTGTGCCTCACCGCCCGCCGGCATTGCGAGCTGCACGTGATCGATACGCATCGCCACCAGTGTGGCAGAACGGGATTGACAACGAAATCTAGTAACGTAGAACGACCATGGGTTCTCTAATTAAGAAGCGCCGTAAGCGCATGCGGAAAAAGAAGCACAAGAAGATGCTGAAGCGGACTCGCTGGCAGCGTCGTGCTGCGGGCAAGTAGCCCTTTCCTCACGCCGTAACGGTTTCACACACCTGCACTTCACCGATCTCGGTACGCCATGTGCTACCTATTGCGTGATGACCTTCCACGAAGATGGTGGAACCAGAGCCAGCCAAGGTGGCATTCCCGAATTCTGAGCGTGCTCGAGCGAGGATGGCACCAAGGGCGGGATTGACGCGGACGGCCGGATCTTCGAGGTGGTTACGCCCTGTCGGACGCCACCCCTCCGCCCACATCTCATCGAATGCTCGATAGCACGCAGCCGTATTGATGGGAAACGACGGTACGAGCAGGGTGACGGCTGTTGGTTGAGGGGGCAGCGGTTCGATCGACTCTCCCACACCAGTGACCACGGCACGACCACCGACCAAGCAAAACGGCACATCGCCCCCTAGGTGAACCGCTCCGTCCAGGTCCGAATAGTTCGCCCAGCGCAGGATTGCCGCGGCGTCAGCCGACCCACCACCGAGGCCGCCTCCGAGGGGGATGGCCTTTTCTACGATGACGTCAGCGCGACGGTCTACGAGTGTGAGCGCGCGGTGCACCAACGTCGTACTCGCCCGATTGAGTTCGTCGACGCCCTCAACGTCACCCCGGTACACAATGCGGTCACCTTCGGCGATTTCGAGCGTGTCGGCCAAGGTGAGCTCTCTCATCTCGCTACGTATCTCGTGGTAGCCGTCGGCTCGTACCCCCGTGATTTCGAGGTACCACGTCAGTTTGGCCGGGGCCGCAACGCGTATCATCTCGCCGCCGCGAGTCGCGCAAAGTCAGCGAGTGACAACTCTTCCGGTCGGGCCGTCGGAGCCACACCCGCCGCGGCGAAGTGTTCCGGAGTGGCCCAGGCCGATAACGTCCCGCGCAACATCTTGCGACGGTGAGCGAAACCCGTTCGGATGACATCGAAGAGAACCTGCTCCGAGACCACCGATGGTGAGATCTTTACTTCCGGTCGACGGCGCAACGAGACCAGCGCGGACTCCACCTTGGGTTTCGGATGAAAGACGGTCGGTGGAACACGACCCACGACGGACGCTTCAGCGAAATACTCCACCCGGAGTGACACGGCGCCATAGGCGTCGTCACCAACGTGAGCGGCCATTCGTTCACCCACCTCTCGCTGCACCATGACCAACATGCGTTCTATGAGAGGAACAGTTTCGAGGAGGTGTAGCACGAGTGGCGTCGCAACGTTGTAGGGCAAGTTGGCTACCACCGTGGTCGGCCGGCCCTGGAGGATCTCTTCATAGTTGGCGTGAAGAGCGTCGGCTTGGTGCACTCTCACGCCATGTGGATCCACCACACTGTGAAGCGCGGGCAAGAGATAGCGATCTACCTCGATGGCTTCGACGGTCGCTCCCGTTTCCACTAACGCCAACGTGAGTGACCCGAGGCCCGGTCCAATCTCGAGGACGAAATCGTTCTCCCCCACGTCAGCGAGACGCGCGATGCGACGCACCGTATTGGGGTCCGTCACAAAGTTCTGACCAAGTGCCCGGGAGGGCGACAGCCCGTGTTCTTTCAACAGTGATGCGATGGAGGTGTGGGAGTGGGTCACCAGGTAACGATGACGGGTTCCATACCCCGCGATAGGGGGGCAAGCTTTTGAAAGCCCGTCGTTGACAGGTCAACGACTCGAGTCTTGGAGTAGGGCTGAGAGTCGGTGACTTTGCACCACACATAACGACCCGTTCGACGAGACGTGACTTTGATATACACCCCGTAGCGGAGATACGAGACCGCACACTGTCCGGGGTGCCATCGATACCACGTTGCGTAGCCAACGCGCCATCGATGAGAACCCTGTTGGGGGCGATTCGGCAACGTGGTGGTCGTACTCGTGGTGCTCGACGTGGTCGTGACATCGTGTGGCAGTCGGCCGGCGGGGCCGATGACGGCGTGCAGCGGGCGGCTGGTCCACTGGGGCGCCGTACTCGCTCGTGCGACGACGGGATGTCCCGCGACGACGAACGACGCCGACACGGCGAGCCCCAGAGCAAGCACGCCCAGCATCATCTTGCAACGTCGTGGAGTCCTCAGAATTCCGCCTCTCTCTGGGACATTGATGAACTACCCACTAAGGCTAGACAGCCTCTCTGGGGTGAGGCAACTCACCAGCGATACAGAAAAATACGTTGGTTAGCGAGGCAGCGCGAAGAGTCTCGCTGTATTTGTCCGAGTGGCTGCAGCAAATTCGTCGAGATCTTCACCTCGTAGTGCCGCGATGAATGTGCCGACGTCGGCGACATAGGCCGGTTCATTTGTTGTGCCGCGATAGGGCACCGGTGCGAGAAAGGGACTGTCCGTTTCGACGTGCAGACGGTCGAGTGGAACGGTGAGGACGGCGTCGCGGAGATCGTGAGCGTTCTTAAACGTGACCACACCAGCGACCGAGATATCCGCACCACGTCGCAGACATTCCGCGGCTTCGTTCGGCCCACCCGTGAAACAGTGGATCACGGTACGTTCCGGCGTACCTTCGGCATCGAGAATGTCAAACAGGTCGCTCCACGCATCACGAGCATGGATGACGAGAGCCAGGTGGAGCTCGTGAGCGAGCTGAATCTGATCAGCGAACACTCGCTTCTGAATCTCCCGTGGACTGTGTTCGTAGTAGTAGTCGAGACCGCACTCACCCACGCCGACGAGGCGAGAATCACCCCTGCGGGCGAGAGCGGCCACTTCATCTAGCCCCGAGAGTGCGTCGTGCGGGTGAAGTCCAACGGTGGCGTACAGCGCCACGTCGGGCGTCGACTCGGCCTGCGCGAGCGCCATCGCCTCCCGTGAGGTAACGGCATCGGTACCCACCACGATGATGGTGCCGACTCCCCCAGCACGCGCGCGGGCGAGGGTGTCGCTCACGGACTGCACCACGGCAGGGTCGCCACTCAGATATCTCTCTTGAAGATGACAGTGGGCGTCAGTCCAGGTCGTCACGAGTCAGAACTAATACGTGGAAACAGGGGCTCGCCCTTCGTCACACTGACCCCCACCGGAAAGCCGCCCCAGGAGGTCGCCTCCCAACCGACGTCGTGAACATCGCCGGTCAGTCCGAGGCGACGCCAGATCTCTCGTGCCGTCGACGGCATCGCGGGCACGATGAGCAGCGTGATTATTCGCAGCGCCTCGAGAGCGTCCCCCATGACCGCGGCGACCTCCGGGCCCGGCTCCATCTTCCATGGAGCGTGCTGTTCGAGATACGCGTTCGTCGCACCAATGAGACGCCACGTTGCCTCTAGCGCCGCGTGGGGAGCAAAGTCCTCCCACGCCGCCGCGGCCGTAGTGACCGCCGCGGCCGATTCGATTCGCAAGGGAGAGTCGTCGCGCGACGCTGGCGACACGCCCCCACACTTTGATCCCACGACCGTGGCCACCCGAGCGACAAGGTTGCCCAAATTATTCGCGAGGTCAGTGTTGTAGCGAGAAATGATGCCCTCTAACGAGAAGTCGCCATCGGTTCCGAGTGGCGTATCGCGCAAGAGGTAGTACCGCACGGGGTCGACGCCGTATTCGGCGGTCAACGACTGAGGGGCGATGTCGGTCAATCGCACGGCACCTTCGCCGGCCATGGTCTTGCTGAGTTTTTGGCCACCGACCAGTAACCATCCGTGAACGTGTACGTGTTGTGGCGGCTCAATACCGGCCGCCATACACATCGCCGGCCACCACACGCAGTGAAATCGAATTATTTCTTTTCCGATGAGATGATGCACCGAGGGCCACCAGGTCGCGAGCTTGGCGTCGTCCGTCCCGTAACCGATCGCCGTGAGGTAGTTGACCAGAGCGTCGTACCAGACGTAGAAGACTTGATCGCTATCCCAGGGAACGCGCACACCCCACGTCAACGAGCGACGGGTAATCGAAATATCGCGAAGGCCACCGCGAATAAACGCGACAGCTTCGTTTCGTTTCGTGTCGGGCGTCGTGGCCTGCGGGTGCGCCCCGTACCACTCGAGGAGTTTGTCCTCGAATGCCGAGAGGCGGAAGAACCAGTTCTCCTCCTCCATCTCCACGGCCGGGCGGCCGTGGACGGGACAGTTGCCTTCGTGGAGGGCTTCCGCCGTGTAGTAGTCCTCGCACGATACGCAGTAGAGCCCCCGATAAGAACCCTTGTAGATATAACCGTTGTCGTAGATCGCTCCGAGGAACTTTTGCACCGTCGTGGCGTGACGGTCCTCCGTCGTGCGGATGTAGTCGTCGTACGCAATATCCAAGTCATCCCACGCCGCTCGAAACCGCGCGCTGTAACGATCCGTCCACTCCTGTGGCGACACACCGTTGGCGGCGGCGGCGTCGGCAACCTTTTGGCCGTGTTCGTCTGTCCCCGTCAAAAAATAGGTCTCGTCGCCGCGCTGACGATGCCAACGAGCGAGCGCGTCAGCGTTCACTGTGCAGTAGGCGTGGCCGACGTGCGGCGCGTCGTTCACGTAATAGATAGGGGTGGTGATATAGAAACGCGCCACGAGATAAGGGTACCGACTTAGTCCGTCGATGCCGCGCGTAGCGCGAGAGCAACGTCGTAGGCGCGTCGATGAGCGACACCGAGGCTGTCGGATAGTTGAGTCGCCACATCTCGAACGGAAAGTCCGCGACCCAAGAGCTCTGCGGCACGTTCTGTGAGGGCCTCGTCACTCATCTCGGGAGCGGGGCCCGCACCCTCGAGAACAACCGTGATCTCCCCCTTGGGAGGCGACCCGACAAAGTGGTCCGCGAGCTCACGCAGCGTTCCCCGCACCACGTCCTCGTGCACTTTGGTCAGTTCGCGTACCACCGCTACGCGACGCTGAGGCCAACGATGCGCCATTGAATTCAGCACCCCACCAATGCGTTGCGGCGACTCGTAAAAGACGATGGTTCGCTGTTCACGATCCCACGCGTCGAACAGCACCTTTCGCTCACCCTCTTTGCGTGGAAGAAAACCTTCCATGACGAAACGCTCCGTGGCAAACCCCGAGATAACGAGGGCCGACACCACAGCCGAAGGACCCGGAACGGTTGACACTTGGCCACCGGCGTCAATTACCGCTGCGACGACTCGTTGACCTGGGTCAGATACCGCCGGAGTTCCCGCGTCGGAAATCAACGCCACGATCTCTCCGGCCAGAACGCGTTGCACGACCTCGTCACACTGCGCCTTTTCGTTGTGCTCGTGAAGAGCGATCAGTGGAGGTGTCTTCACACCGTGAGCGGCGAACAGTGTCCGCGAATGACGCGTATCTTCGCAGTAGACCACCGAGGCGGCGAGCAGTGTGGACATGGCCCTCTCCGACAAGTCGCTGAGATTGCCGATCGGTGTCGCCACCAGCACAAGGCATCCACTCACGGCGTGCACTTCCTCATACCCTGAGAGACGCCGCTGCGGTCCGGGTTCAATTCGCTCGACAGCGCTCCCACCACCCCCGTGGAGGCCACGGGACCTGGCGTCGTATATCGACGTTTCCGCATCTGACCTCCTAAATCACACGTGTCGTTGCATCGACTAAGATTTCAACCTATGTCAAAGCGGACGGTGAAGCGCAAGCTGCGCGCAAAGAAGAAGGCTAACCACGGCAAGAAGCCGAACTGCGGTCGCGGCTAACCAGCCGACCGCTAGAGGGCGCCGTTCCACGCAACTCCTCGCTCTCGCAAGAGGGTTGCCAGAGTGCTCGGTGTATCAGAAATGATGCCATCGACGCCTAAGTCCAAAAGTCGCTCCATCTCGGGCCGATCGTTGATGGTCCACACGTGAACCGCGACTCCCTGACTATGAGCGGCCGCAATGAATGCCGGCGTCACGACCTCAATGCCCTCAAAGTCAGCGGGAACTTGCAGAGCAACTCCGGGTAGTTCGGCCGGCTGTTCGCCCGCCGCCACGGAGAAGTAGAAGGCGGCGGTCTCTTGCGTTGCACAACTCGTAGGTATCTCCGGTGCAATCTGCCGAAAGCGTTGAATGGCGGAGTCGTGAAACGAGGCGACGATCACTGTTTCCTGCCGATTGAGGCGGCGTAGTTCGTCGGCGAGTAGCTGTTCGTAGGGTTCAACCTCTGGGTCAGTTCGCTTGATGTCCATGTTGAACACGACATCAGGCCAGGTAGTTAAGACCTCTTCCAGTGTGGCGATTCCAAAGCGATGATCGCCCGGTGCTCGCCCTCGCAATAGGTAGTCCGCATCCGGTCGTCCCGGTGTCGCGGCATCACCTTCAATCCACCAGTACGAATTGTCCATTTCGAGGATTTCCGCGAGCGTGAAGTGGCATATCTCTCCGCGGTGACCAGTTGTTCGATCCACTGTTTCGTCGTGACACACCACGATGCGACGGTCCTTTGTTGCGTGGACGTCAAGTTCTACGGCGGTGGCGCCGCGCTCCAACGATTGGCCAATGGCAAAAAGAGTGGAGGAGGGTCCTTCAAACGCCCCGCCTTGGTGTGCCCACGCCACGACTCGGCGATCAATCCACGGATTATTTTTCACTGCGGCCTCCTCGGCACCAAGTTCTTTTCGGTGTAACGCTCCATCACGAAGGCGAGAAACGGGACAAATCCCGAGAGGAGCATGGCGACGAAGTAGATCAGTTTGATTCTCGCAGCGATAACGAGCTGAAAGCACGTTACGAGATACAGAGGGTACAAAATAACGCCGTGTCCCATTCCGAAGAGCACTCGGATCGGTTTCAAAGAGTCCCATGTGGTCGGCGACACGTACCACTTAGTGGTCCAGATGCCAATCAAAATGATCAATACCACACCGGTGACGCGAGCCATGACGCGATAACGACGAAGAGCTTTTTCCATTTAGTGACCAAACAACTTTCGACGCGGTTCCTTGGCGAGAGCGGCCAAATGATCGTTGTACGCGGCGAGTTCCGGTGACTCTGCATCACTCGCACGGGCGGCCTGTGCCTCGGCGCGCATTTTCTCTTCGTAGTCGCGACGCGCCTGTTCTTGGGCCTCGGTCACCTTTTCGATATTGATGAGGGCGTACCATCCCACAATCCCGGCGATGCCGAATACGGGCCACTCGATGGCGTAGAGATACGACAGGGCGTTTCCTTCTGCGGCTCGAGTCACTTGCCAGTACGCCGCCGCGGCACAACCGCCAAGCCAGCCCACCAACGTCACGTGCAAGAGCAAAGCGCGAGGGTTGAACCACTTTGACGCCACGACTAGAGCCTACCGATGGCGGTACTGATGGAGAGGCGTAACGACCTCGTACGATGGCGTAGTGACGCACCACATGCCAGCGGTCGAGCCATTTTCGTGGTCGCACCTCAACCAGTGGTCACTTTCCCCCACTCCCCTCATCATCATGTTGGTCGCGATACTCGCCTACGGATGGGCCGTCCACCGAGTACCAGCCTGGCCAGCAGCACGGACTGCTTCGTATAGTGCGGGGATTGTCGTGACGTTTGTCGCCACACAGTCCGTTATCGGCGTCTACGACATGCACCTCCACGCGGCTCACATGATCCAGCATCTCTTGTTAATCATGGTTGCCGCGCCGCTCTTTGCCTTTGCCGCGCCGCTGGAGCTACTACGTCGAGCAGTCCCGTCGTCGGAAAAACTTTTAGGTGGCGTGATATTGAGAATCGTCCTTCACCCACTGTTCGGATTTGCCCTCTACGCCGCCTTTATTCCGGCGTCACACCTCAGCGGACTCTTTGACCTCATGTTGCGATCTATGTGGTTTCACCACTTCGAACAGGTGGCGTTCTTGGTGTCGGGATATCTCTTTTTCCGTCACGCTCTCGGTGTCGAAAACGAGGATGAACTACACCCCGGACTACGCCTTGTCTATGTCATGGCGGCTGTCCCGATTGACACGGTGACCGGACTCGCTCTCGCAATGTCCAGCCACAACCCATTTCCGACCTACGCGCAGTCGATGCGCTCACCCGCCGACATTCTGAATGACATTCATCTCGGCGGAGCCATCATGTGGATTGGCGGCGACGCCCTGATGCTGCTCGTTCTGATTCCTCTCGTCGTGCGATGGCTGACGTTTGAGGCTCAACGCACCAAGGAGATCGACGCAGAGCTCGACGAACTCGGGATCTAGAGGAGACCTTCGGCCACGGCGAGTTCGAAGAGGTCGGCTTCGGGCCGTGCCCCGAGATGGGTAATCACCTCGCCTGCGCACAACGTGCCGAGTGCGGCGGCGTCACCAGGCTCAAAGCCGTGAGCGAGACCGAAGAGAAATCCCGCCGCGAAGAGATCGCCGGCGCCATTGGTATCAATGACATCGCCCATCGGACGTGCTGGAACGGTTACTGGTCCTGACGATCCCGACACCGCCGCACCACGTGCACCGAGGGTAACAACTGATAACACGCCGAGCTCCTCGGCGGCACCGAAGGCCGCTTCCACGGACGTGGCGTCAAACATCGCGAGGAATTCGGCCTCGTTGGCGAGGAGAATATCAACGTCGTTCACGATGAGCTCGAGGAAGTCTCGACGATGTCGCTCAACGCAAAAAAGGTCAGAGAGCGACAGGGCGACCAAGCCGTCGTGATCGTGCGCCATCGCTACGGCGTGACGAATGGCGTCTTTCGCCGGTGGAAGATCGAAGAGATAGCCCTCGAGATACGTGATGTCACAGTGGCGGAGAAGATCAACACTGAGATCATCGGGGGCCATTTGGTTCGCGGCACCGAGATACGTCGCCATCGTTCTTTCGGCATCTGGCGACACAAAGACGTGGCAGCGCCCCGTTCCGGTCTCGACCTCACTCCCCACCGTCACGTCGACGGTGGCGCCGAGGGCCGCGAGGTCGTGAGCGAAGACTTCGCCGAAGTTGTCCGCGCCGACCTTGCCGATGAAACCGCATGAGCCGCCCAGACTCGCAATTCCCGCAATCGTGTTGGCGGCCGAGCCCCCCGACATCTCGATCGTTCCGCTCATAGCGGCGTAGATCTCCTGAGAACGAGCAAGGTCGATCAACGTCATTCCGCCCTTGGGTAGTCCCAGGCGCGCGTGAACATCGTGTTCGTCGTGCATGATGATGTCGAGGAGAGCATTACCAACACCGACGACGCCCAGCCGCTCGGGTTCGGGCTTCGATCCGAGGCTGACGGGAGTGGCGGAGGTCACGACGAGGCACCTTAGAGGGTGCGGACCTCTCGCCGTAGGATTGAGCCTTATGACCGCAAATCCCTATCGCCTACCTCAGTCTGTGTGGCCCACCCGCTACTTCATTCACCTCACTCCGAATTTGGAGACGGCCACCTTCGACGGTGAAGTCACCGTCGAACTTGACGTACGCACCGCGACATCCACGATTTCCTTTAATTCCATCGAACTCGAGCTTGGTGCGGTCACCGTCACCGCGGCGAATGGCAGCGTCGAGACTCAGAATGCTGTGCTCAACGAAGAGTTTGAAACCGCGACCGTGTCACTCGCTCACGAACTACCCGTTGGTCCGGCCACTCTCTCTTTGTCGTTCAAGGGAATCCTGAACGACAAGCTCCACGGCTTCTATCGCTCCACCTACGTCGATCAGGACGGAGTGACGCAAACGATCGCCACCACGCAGTTCGAATCAACGGACGCACGCCGCGCATTCCCCTGCTGGGACGAGCCTGTTTTCAAAGCGGAGTACAACGTCACGTTGACCGTGCCGCAGCACCTCTCGGCCTACTCAAACTCACCAGAGATTTCGAACACCGACAACGGTGACACTACGAAGACCTTGGTGTTTGGCCCCACGATGAAGATGTCGACGTACCTCGTTGCCTTCGTAGTCGGACCATTCGAAGAGAGCGAGACGGTCGATGTCGATGGCGTCCCCCTGCGCATCATCTTTCCGAAGGGGAAGGGCCATCTGAGTCCCTTTGCGATTGAAGTCGGGTCGTTCGCGCTCCGCTGGTTCTCTTCGTACTTCAACATTCCGTACCCCGGTGACAAACTCGACATGATTGCGATTCCCGACTTCGCCTTCGGGGCAATGGAGAATCTCGGTCTCGTGACCTACCGCGAGACGGCACTGCTGGTCGACCCCGCCACGGCGTCACAGATTGAAGTCGAGCGAGTGACCGAGGTCATCTGTCACGAGATTGCCCACATGTGGTTCGGTGACTTAGTCACGATGGAGTGGTGGGAAGGAATCTGGCTGAACGAAGCGTTCGCGACATTCATGGCTAACGCCTGCACCGACGCGTTCCGTCCCGAGTGGCGTTACTGGGTGGGTTTTGGCACGTTCCGGGACATGGCTCTCCAAATCGACGGTCTGCACTCCACGCGACCCATCGAGTACGAGGTCGTTTCACCGAGCGAGAGCCAGGGGATGTTCGATCTCTTGACCTACGAAAAGGGTGGATCTGTCCTTCGCATGCTGCAGCTGTTTCTCGGTGAGGACACCTTCCGCGACGGCATTCGTCTCTACCTCAAGAAGCACGCCTACGCCAACACAATCACCACTGATCTCTGGGATGCTCTGGAAGAGGCCTCCGGTCAGCCCGTTCGCGACATCATGAACACGTGGATTCTGCAGGGTGGTCACCCTCAGATCACACTGGAGAACGGAGTCCTCACTCAGGCTCCTTTTGCTTACGGACCCGCGCGGGGCGACAGCAACATCGGACACGACTGGCTCGTACCCGTTCAAGTGCGCTCTCTCGACACCGGGGCAGTATCGAACTACCTGGTCGGCTCCGAGCCGGTGCCCGTCGAGGGCACCTCGCTCGTCGTTAATGCGGGTGGATCGGGTGTCTACCGCACTCGCTACGGTAAAGATGAACTCGCGGCCGTGGCGCCACACATCGCCAAGCTGGAAGAACTCGAGCGTGTCGTGATCGTGGCCGATGCGTGGGCCGGTCTCTTCTCGTCGAATATTCAGCTCGACGACTTCGTCGCCATCGCCAAATCAATCGGTGACGACGACAATCCGGCAACGTGGACAACTATTGCGAGCGCTCTCGAATGGGTCAACCGTGCTGCTACCGATGAGCAACGCGACACAGTTCGCGCGATAGTCAAAGAGATTTTCCAGCCCCAGCTGGACCGCATCGGATTTGATCCGCGCGACGGTGAGGACGACCTTGTTCCCCAAGTCCGGGCCATCGCTATCTCGATGCTGGGCACTATCGGCAACAGCGAGCAAGTCCAGGCCGAAGCACAGCGCCGTTTCGATTCCAACACCCTCGACGGTGACACGGCGCGAGCTTTCTTGCGCACCGTGGCCAGCATGAACCGCCCCGGTGACTACGACGAGTTCATTCGACGCTACGAATCTGCGGGTAGTCCCCAAGAGGAGCAGCGCTACCTCATGAGCCTGGCCGACTTCCCCACCGAAGCCCAGGCCATCGAAACGGCGCGTCGTTGTTTCGACGAGTTCCGTGGTCAAGACGGGCCAATGCTTCTCGGCCTCCTCGGGGCGTCGCGCACCAACGGTCCCGCGGTATGGCGCTACATGACGTCGCGGATGAGTGACGTGCAAGAGAAATTTGCTCCCAACCTGCACGTGCGCCTCTTTGGTGGCGTGACGACCTACGTCAATGATGCGGCGTTTGCCGAGGAAGTTGAGAAGTTCCATCAGGCGAACCCCGTGGCGGTCTCACAGCGGACGTTGGAGCAAGCGCTCGAAAAGATGCACGTCGGAGCGAATTTCGCACAGACTGTACGCACCCAGCTCTAGGCGGAAACCATGCTCAAGATAATCCTCATCTCACTCGCGCTGCAGTTCCTTTTGGAGCTGCCCGACAAGACCATGATCGCCATGATCTACATGGGAACACGAGCACACCCGTTTCCCGTCTTTGTGGGTGGGGCGTTGGCCTTCATCGCACACATGGGAATTGCCGTAGGGGCTGGGTCGCTCCTCACTCTGCTACCGCACACGCCGAAGCAAATCGTCATCGCCACACTCTTTTTTGTGGGGGCGGCGTACCTTCTCCTCAAATCTGAAAAGGAAGAGGAGGAGGAAGGTGAGCGCGAGGCTCAAGCGGAACACCCGGGTAAGCGTTTCCGCGAAGCGTTGACGGCCTTTTCGGTCATCTTTGTGGGCGAGTTCGGTGACCTGACGCAGATTCAAGCGGCGAACCTTACGGTGAAGTACCACAACGCCTTGGCGGTATTTATTGGTTCATCAATTGCGCTGACGTTGATTTCGTTTATGGGTGCTTTCGGTGGTCGATATCTCGTGCGCGTCTTGCCTCTCGCAACGATCCGAAAGATTGGCGGTGTCGTCTTCGCGGGAATGGGAATCTGGACCGTCGTTCAGATCTTTCAGCACCACGCGTGACGCGGCGTCTCGAACTTCTTCAATTAGCCCGCCAGGTGAAGGGCTTCATGCCCGATGACGAAGGTGAGGCCCTCTTTTCCGCGGCCCGCGAGGCGGGCGAACGGCGCCCCGAGGGCACGTGGCTCGAAGTGGGGGCGTACTGTGGCAAGTCGGCTATCTATCTTGGGGCCGCCGCCGAGGAGACGCATTGCGTCTTTTACTCACTTGATCATCACCACGGCAGCGAAGAGAACCAGTCGGGGTGGGAGCATCACGACACGTCCCTCATCGATCCCGCGGACGGCCGTTTGAATACTCTGCCTACGTGGCAGCGCAGTGTGGCGGACGCCGGTCTCGAGAACACCGTCATCGGACTCGTCGGACCCTCCGTGGTCATCGCGCAACACTTTCCGGTACCACTCGATCTTCTCTTTATCGATGGAGGGCACGGTGCCGAGGTCGCCTGGGCCGACTATCACGCCTGGACTCCCAAGGTTGTCAGCGGCGGCACATTGCTGATTCACGACGTGTTTCCCAATCCCGCCGACGGGGGTCGACCTCCCTACGAGATCTACTGCGCCGCGCGAGAGAGTGGTCGCTTTATCGATGAACGGGCCGTTGGCAGCCTGCGAGTACTTCGCGCCGTCTAACGAGAGGCGCACTCACCTTCGAGACCGAGCGGACAGCCCGGTTCGGCTAAATCAATCACGGTGGGCAGCAGGCCCTCGCGAAATAGTCCCGCAGCTGGCGACCACGAAAGCAGGGCGTCGGCCGCCAAGATAACGGCGGCGCCGGTATACGACGTCGTCTCACGATCGGGGAACGTGACCGATTCGGGATACGCAATGCCGGTCCAGTAGGAGCCGTCATCGCGCCGATGACGTCGCGTCAACGTCATGAGGTCCAGTGCGCGATCGGTCCATCCGATCGCATCGAGGGCGATCACGCACTCGGCCGTTTCAGCGGCGGTTATCCAGTCGTTCGTCGACACACAGCGCACCCCGTGACCTTCCATCACGTGTCGCTCCCAGCCGTCGCTCATCCGAGCTACGGCCGCATCGTGTGACAACGCGCCCGCGAGAACGGGGTAGTACCAGTCCATGGCGAACTCGTTCTTGGGAGCAAAGGCCCCTCGGTGGTGAGCAATAGCGTGAGCCAAACGACCGGCGGCGAGTTCCCACGACGGTCGTGCCAAGTCGAGCCGCTCCGCTAACGCCACGCCGCACCGCAATGAATGCAAGATTGACGATGATCCCGTCAACAGTGCGTACCCTTCGGGTCGACCCATCGCGTCGAGTGACCAGCGAATCGTTCCGTCGGGGAGTTGCCAACGAAGAACAAACTCCACCGCGCGTTCTACCGACGTGAACATCTCACGAGCAAATGCTGTGTCGTCGGAGACTAAGAGGTAGTGGTAGATACCAGTGGCGAGATAGGCGCACACATTGGTGTCCAGTCGCAAATCTCGCGCGAGATCTCCGACGTAGTAGTTAAACCAGCTGCCATCGCCGAGTTGGATGTTCGCCAAGTATCGATAGGCCGCTCGGGCCTCGTCATGACGCCCCGTCACCGTGAGGGCCATGGCCGCTTCCACGTGATTCCAGGGGTCGCAATGCCCACCAGGCCACCACGGAATCTGACCGCTCGCAACCTGCAGATTGGTGAGATAGCGCGCCGTATCGTCAATCTCTGACGCCGATAAGACATCGGGGATGCCGGGCATCAAGGAGACGCGTCGAGTCACGCCGTCACCGGTTTCCGCAAGTAGATAATGAGCGACTTACCCATCAGGGGCGACAAGATTTTCTCGGCGTAACGAGTCGTCTTAGGTCCCTTCATGATGTCCCAGACCAAGAGACGGTGATAGGCCTTCACGGCCCAGTGCGAATCGTTCGTCGTCCCGACGAGGCACTTCAACCACCAGTAGGGACTGTGGAGACCGTGCGCGTAGTGGTGCGTTGTGACCTCAAGCCCCGTGGACGTCAATCGATTCTGAATGACACGACGGCGATAGATACGCACGTGGCCACCGGGCACCATGTGATACTCATCCGAGAGCGCCCAGTTGATGAGCTCGGGACCAAAGCGGGGAATCGTAATGGCCATGGTGCCACCGGGTCGAAGGACTCGGGCCAACTCTCGCATCGCACCGAGATCATCGGGAATGTGCTCCAGCACTTCCGAGCAGAGCACTCGATCGAAGGTGCCGTCGGCAAACGGGAGATGGAGTGCGTCGCCGCGAACTACGCCGACCTGCGTCGTCTCAGGTGACAGTTCGCCCGCTTCGACCATCGCCGCGAACGTGCCCGCGACGCCGTTCACTTCGTCTTCACCGGCATCCAGAGCAATGACGTGAGCGCCCCGGCGAGCTGCCTCGTAAGCGTGTCGACCGAAACCACACCCCAGGTCGAGAATGCGGTCACCGGCGCGGAGGCCCAGAATGTCGTAGTTCGCCGTCAGCATTAGTCGAACTCCATGGATTCAGGAAGTTGCTCTCCCCGCAGAATGGCGTCATAACACGCGGCCGTTCCTCGGGCCGTGACCTCCCACGTGAAGCGCTGCATCACACGTTCACGTCCCGCGCGGCCGAGGCGTTGCTGCAGCGTGACGTCGTCGAGCAGTGTGCGAATCGCGCCCACCAGAGCGTCGGGGTTATTGGGCTCCACGAGAAGTCCCGTCTCACCGCTCTGACCCACGACCTCGGGCAGTGCTCCGCCGGTCGTGGCGACGACCGGGACTCCACAACTCATTGCTTCGATTGCCGGAAGTGAAAACCCTTCGTAGAGGCTGGGGACGACGGCAACTTCTGCTTCGCCGTAGAGGCGGGCGAGTTCTTCATCCGAAACGCCCGAAATGGTGTGCACGATGTCCGTCAGTCCGAGACGTTCCATCGTGGTGGCAACGCGACCTCCGGGACGTGGTTTACCAATGACGACGAGATCGATGTCACGTTCGGTGCGAAGTTTCGCGACCGCCTCGAGAAGTGGCACGAGACCCTTCATGGGGACATCCGATGAAGAGGTCACCATGAGGCGACCCTTCTTTTTCTCAACGTCAGGGTAGGGACGAAACACCGTGTGGTCGACACCAACCGGAACGACCGTCAAGCGATCCAGGGGCACTTTCATCTGCTTGTTGATATCAATTTTCGAATTTCCTGACACCGTCAGAACGAACGGGAGCCGCTTCGCCACTCGCACTTGCATGCGCAAAAACCCAAACCATCGACGAGTCGTAAAGCGCCGCCACGCATTCTCTGCGTGGTCGAGAGCGATCGTGCGGTCCACCGTGATCGGGTGGTGGAGCGTTTCGAGCAAGGGCCAGCCGTCCTTTTCGACCATGTCCAAGATGCCGTTACCGAGGCACTGATTGTCGTGCACGATATCGAAGTCATCTCGTCGGTTTTTCAGTACGCGACGGATCCGTCGCGCGAACGCCAAGGGTTCACCAAACCCAGCCGACATCATGACGAGGAACTCTTGCCAATCGGCCCAGGAAGTGAACTCGCGGCGCGCCGGGACCCGAAATGGATCGGGGTCGCGGTAGAGATCCATTCCTCGAATCGGAGTAAATCCAACGCCGTCGTCTAATTCGGGCCAGGGCGGACCGGCGAAAACTTCCACCGAGTGGCCTAAAGCGACGAGCTCGCGGGTGAGGTGGCGTGTGTACACCCCTTGACCGCCGCACCGTGGATTGCCCCGATAGATCAAAAAAGCGACGCGGTACTTCCCCGGTTCCGCCGGACGGGCCGGCACGTGGTCGGGGATGACGATGGCGCGTGACCGCGCCCAGCTCTCCCGAGTTTCGCGAATGGTTTGACGGGGTGAGCGAGGCACAAAACTCCAGATGACGGGGGCCTTCTATTCTCGCAGAGGAGGTCGGTGTGGCACAAGTGGCCGAATTGTCCGTTCTCGGCAGTGACTAACCTTGCCCTATGGACCTGAACTACCCCGCAGAAGCCGAATCATTCCGCGCCGAAATCCGCTCCTGGCTGGAAGCAAACCTCCCAAAGGGTTGGTTTGACGATGGATTCAAAATGAGCGACGACGAGCGTGCCGCCTTTAATGCCACCTGGACCGAGAAACTCTTCGAGGGTGGGTGGATCTGCGCCGGATGGCCGAAGGAGTACGGCGGCAAAGGACTCAACCTCCTCGAGCAGGTCGTGCTGAATGAGGAGTTCGCCCGGGCCCAGGCGCCGCTCCGCGCCGACTTCTTCGGTGACACCTTGGTCGGCCCCACCATTTTGCAGTGGGGTACGGAGGAGCAAAAAAAGGAGTTCATCCCCGGAATCTTGCAGGGCAAGATTGCGTGGTGCCAAGGCTTTAGTGAGCCCAACTCCGGTTCGGACCTCGCCAGCCTCAAGACCGAAGCGGTTTTAGACGGTGACGAGTGGGTCATCAATGGTCAAAAAGTGTGGACGACGCAGGCGCAGGTTGCGGACTACGTGTTCCTGCTGTGCCGGACGGACAAGGAAGCACCGCAGCACGCGGGTATCTCCTACCTCCTCGTTCCCATGCAGCAGCCGGGTGTCGAAGTGCGCCCCATCGTGCAGCCCGACGGAACGGCCGAGTTCAACGAAGTCTTCTTCACGAATGCTCGTTGCCCGAAGGACAACGTGGTCGGTGGTGTCAATAATGGTTGGAAGGTGGCGATGACGACCCTCGGGTTCGAACGAGGCTCAAGCGCCACCACCGGATACCGTCGCTTCCTGCGTGAGTGGGACGCCGTCGTGAAGATCGCTCAAAAGAACGGGAAGAGCAAGAACGCCCTCACTCGTGACGCCCTCATCAAGGCCTGGAGCAAGGTCAAGATCATGGAGGTCAACGGCTATCGCAGCTTGACCGACGCAATCTACGGAACGCACAACGCCGCGCTCTTGGGAGCCTGCAACAAGATGTTCTGGTCGGAGTACCACAAGGGCTTTATGGAGCTCGCACTGGACATTCAAGGAATGGACGCACAGATCCTGACCGGCAAGGGCGAGTCGGAAGGAGTCCTCCCGGGCAATCGCCGTGGCCGTGCGGACTACCCCGTCTCCGACCTACAGGCCTCATTCTTCTTCTCGCGTTCCGAGACGATTTGGGGTGGCACCTCACAAATTCAGCGCAACATCGTTTCGGAGCGGGCCCTGGGCCTGCCCAAGGAGCCCAAGGCTGCCAAGTAGTTCCCAACAACACAAAGCCCGCCGCCCTTGCGGCGGGCTTTGTGTGTTTCTAGGCCGTGCCTTCAGGCCAGGGTGCTGTGAATGCCGACACACGACGAAGGGTGCCACGACACTTCGAGCGCCCATCTGATTGGGTCACTTTTCCCGTTGACCCATCAGCAACGGTTCGATGCACATCGAGGTGCATCGTCTTCTACTTGACTCTCTACAGGTTCTGCTCAAATTCTTCGAGAACGACTTCACGCTCTTCACGAGTTGGCATCTTGAAGTACGGCGCCTTCTTTACGAACCAGTAGTACGACATGGGGAACAGACCTAGAACCATGAGTCCGATACCGACCAGCTTGGCCGTGGGGTCGAGAGTGGGCACCTGATTTATCAAGACGAAGATCATGAAACTCGACCCCAGTCCGGGCCACAGTCCCATGAAGAGGAAGTTTTTCACCGACTTGAAGAGGTGCTTGCGATACAAAATCACCACAGCGAGCCCGGCGAGTCCATAGTAAAAGCAGATCTGAATTCCGATTGCTGCGTAACCGTCGCTCAAAATTTTTGAGATGCTGCCGATGTAGGAACTCCCAATAAACATGACGAGTGAGAGAACCGCAACGACCATGGTGGCGAAAAAGGGACTCTTGCGCGTTGGGTGCGTAGTGCCGAGTGCTGCGGGGAGGGTTCTATCTCTACCCATAACAAATAGCGTGCGCGTGACCTGAATCAAAGTGGTCTCGAGGGTGGCCACGGTCGACAGTAGTACTGCGACGACAATGAGTTTACCTAGTGTTCCCGGCGCAATGTTCTGACCGAGAACCTGGAGAATGTTTGCGGCGTTGTCTTCGTTCGTCATCTGTTCTGTTGACAGCGCCATATTGGAGCCGAGCGTAAACAACTCGAACAGCAAGAACACGATAAGCGCTCCGAGCAGACCACCAATCCCAGAGGTTTTGTGTGCGTCCTCCGTCTCTTCATTCAAGTTCGCGGTCACGTCCCAACCCCAGTAGTAGAACGCGGCGAGTAGCGCACCTGACGTAAAAGTGGCCATCTGGAAACCACTCCCCGATCCATCGTTAAAAACCGACGGCAAGAACCAGCTCCACGTGAAGTTCACATAGTGGTGGGCGTGGACAAAGGCAAGAATCGCAAAGACAAGCAATAGAGCGACTTCGATCACACTCATAATGATCTGGACTCGCACCGTCACGGTCACACCGGCTGCGACCGCCGCCACCATGAGAAGGAAGAAGATTGCTCCAAAAAACGTCACCCACCCCGTCGAACTCGCCGCAGAGTCACTGAAGAGGCTCAGCATGGACGAACCTGCGGGGAAAGTCGCAATGACCATAAAAATCAGCGCAGAAATAAATACGGCCCAACCACTCAGCCAACCCAGCGCGGGGTGAATCGCGCGACGTACCCACGAGTATGAGGCGCCCGCACTCTGATCATCCCGACTCAGGTAGTTGAAGGCGAACACGATACCGAACATGAAAAAGCCGACATATAGCAACGCCGCTGGCCCACCAAATGCCACGGCACCGAACATTGATGTGGTGGTCGCTGCGATGGAATAGGCGGGGGCCGAACCGGCAACTCCCATTACCACGCTGTCAAAGAGTCCGAGCACACCGCCTCGGAGCCGGTGATCGTGCTGTTGCTCGAGTGCAGCTTCATATTGCGAATTGGGGTTGCTCATGGCACCTCCTAGAAGGCTGTTCAATTACCTCAATTTGACGGAACTCTGAGTCAAACTAACACCCTGTTGAAAACCAACGGTGTCAATTGCTCTCTGCGGTAACTGATTCAGCGGAGTGCTGGCGGTAGGAGCGAATAAGCGCCGCACCCGTAGCCAGCGTAAGAACTGCACCAACTGCGAGACCAACACGAGGGTTAGTCAGATTCACGAGTCCCCCAATGATTGGCGCGCCAATCGGTGTTGAACCAAGGAACGCGGTCGCGTGCAATGACATGACTCGGCCCCGCATCTCTTCAGTCGAATTAAGTTGCAGCGTTGAATTGGCCGTTGACACAAAGGCAATGGAAAACCCGCCCGTAGGCACCAGCAAGAGTGCGGCAACCGTCAAGTTGGGAGCGAGTGCAACACCGGTCATAGAGACTCCAAAGCAGACGGCCAAGGTGGCGAGTAAACCCAGTGACGGACGAGCGCGATAGGCGATGACAAATCCTCCAACGATTGCCCCGAGTCCCATGGCCCCCATGAGCAGCCCGTAGTGTCCAGCTTCGGGATCACTAAAAGTCCGTTGGACGAGCAGCGGCAGAGTCACGGTGAAGTTGAACGCAAAGGTTCCTACGACGGCGACGGAGAGTAATGCGCGTCGTAAGACGGGCGTACTCCAGGCGTAGTGCAGTCCCAGGCGCAACTGGCCCTTCCCGCGTTGAACTGTGCGAATTGGCGTCAAGTCAGACTGCTTCATGAGCGACAGCGCCAGGAGTACGGCGACGTACGATGCGGCGTTTACGAAGAAGCAGGCAGCCGTTCCCCAGACCGCCAGGATGAAGGTGGCAATTGCCGGACCGATCAGACGTCCCGTATTCATCAACGACGAGTTCAAGCTCACGGCATTGGCAATTAAGTCGCGTCCGACCATTTCTTGAATGAACGCCTGTCGAGCGGGAACGTCGAACATGTTGGACACACCGAGCGCCAGTGAGAGGAGAAACACCTGCCAGACGGCCGCGTGACCAGTGGCAACCAACACGCCGAGCACGACTGCGAAGATTCCCGCGCTCGACTGAGTGACATAGAGGACGTGCCGCTTATCTGAACGGTCGACCACGAGCCCGCCATAGGTACCCAGCAACAGCATGGGGAGATACTGAAGGGCCACGGAGATTCCAAGGTAGAAACCGTTCTTGTCCGTCAACTGGAGTATGAGCCAACCTTGAGCGACTGACTGCATCCACGTGCCAGCGTTGGAGATGATCTGACCGATGTAGTACTTGCGATAATTCGGTACCGCGAGTGCGGCAAAAGTGCGTCCCGCAATCTTGCGTGCGGCGCTCATGCGTCACCCAAAATTCTCTCAAGCAAAGTCGCGAGTTCACTCGCACGTCGGCGGTCCTCGCTGCTTAATTGTTCAAGTTGCTCACGGAGAAACTCAGTTTTCTTATTACGAATTCGTGCTAGTTCTTTTCTCCCAGCCGGGGTAAGTTCGACGCGCTGACTACGGCGATCTGTGGGATCAACGGTTCGACTACATAACGAGGCATCGAGAAGTGACTGGACAAGACGCGTTACCGAAGGAGGTTGAATCTGCTCGGCGGCGGCAAGCGCACCCAGTGTGGGTCGCTCGAGTTTTTCGATTGTTGCCAACATGGATGCCTGAGATGGTGAAATCCCACCCAGTGAAGTTTGACGGAGTCGGCGATTGAGTCGTGTCACGGCCCTGCGAATTCGGGCGGCCGTGTCGTCTGTTTCGTCCCACATCATTATTTAGTTTAACTAAATAAATGTCGGTTCGCAAGTGTGCGGTCCGCCTGCGCCTTTTTTCTACAGGTCTCGATAGCGCGGTACGTAGCCGCCGTGACCCAGCGCGCTGGACTCCTCAATGTCCATCGTCTCGTCAACCGATCCGATGACCTCGGTAATCCAGTCGAGTCGTCCACGCAAAATACGCTCCACTCCTCCTTGCAGCGTGGTGGACGAAATGGCGCAACTGGAGCAGGCACCTTGTAGCTGGACTTCAACGACACCCAACTCAACATCGGCGCGTACTAACACGAGGTCCCCGCCATCGGCCTGAACAGAGGGCCGCATGAGGTCAATGAGTGCCGTTAAGGCGCTCAGGCGGCTGGCGCGCTCGGAATCGGTCAGGGCAGTTTCCACACACCCATTCTGCCGTAGATTTCTCCTATCGTGACCTCAATAATTGGTCGCTACGCTTCTATATATGCAACCTGACTCCGTCCTTGCTGCGGCCGACATCAACCTCTCCGATATCGAATTTTGGCGACGTCCGTGGGGCGAGCGCGAGGGTGCCTTCCAGACATTGCGTCAGGAGAATCCCATTGCATTCTTCGACGAGCCGCTCCTCGAAGGCTCATCCATTGAGTTTCCGCAGGGGCCGGGCTACTACGCCCTCACGCGACACGCAGATGTTGCCACCGCGAGCCGACACCCCGAGATCTTCACCTCCGGTCAAGGTGCGGTCTCGATTCAAGATATGCCGACCGAAATGGTTGAGTACTTCTCAGGAATGATCTCGACCGACAATCCCAAGCACGCCCGCCTCCGTCGAATTGTGTCGAATGCATTCAACCCACGAAACGTCAAAGCGATTGAGGACTCGATTGACCGCATTGCCGTCGAGGTTCTCGAACGGGCCCGGCGTGAGGGCAGTGGGGACTTCGTCGACGACATTGCTGCGCCGTTTCCACTCCAGATCATCTGCGACATGATGGGCGTGCCGCCGAGTGAGTACGACACGGCGCTGCGGTGTAGCAATGTGATCTTGTCGATGGGTGACCCCGACATCATCCCCGAGGGCACCGATCCGGTGCTGGCGTTTCTCGAAGCCGGCTCCACCCTCACGGGCATCATGGAGGAATTGGGCAAGTACCGCGCCGAAAACCCCATCGATGACATCACGAGCGCCCTGATTAATGCCGAAATTGAAGATGAGAAGTTGTCACAACAAGAACTCGCCAGTTTTTTCGTCCTACTCGTCACGGCGGGCAACGAAACGACACGAACCGCCATTGCCCACGGTCTCAATGCACTCACGCAGCACCCTGACCAGCTGTCCACTTGGCAGGCCGACTACGAGACCCACGCGAAGACGGCGGTCGACGAGATAGTCCGGTGGGCGTCACCCGTTATCTGGATGCGGCGAACCCTCAGTCAGGACTACGTACTCTCGGGCAAAGAGTTGAAGTCAGGAGACAAGGTTCTGCTGTTCTACAACTCGGCGAATCGTGACGAGGCGGCCTTCACGGATCCATATCGATTTGACGTCACGCGTACGCCGAACGACCACTACGGCTTCGGTGCGCCGGGACCGCACTTTTGCCTTGGCGCCCACCTCGCCCGTCGCGAGATCACGGTGATGTTCCGCGAGTTATTCCGTCGCTACCCTTCCCTTCGGGCGACAGGTCCTGCGGTGCAGTTACAGTCGAGCTTCGTGAACGGCATCAAGAAGCTCCCGTACGAGTTCTAGTCAGCCACTGGCTCTTCGGCGGCTTCATCGAACGCTCGGAGGGCCCGAGGGCCCCACACGGTCCCCGGACCGCCATTCATCAGAATCACGACACCCATGGTCTCGGCGACCTGCTGGCGCGTCGCACCAGCGCGTCGCGCACCTCGTGCGTGAGCGACCACACAGCCGTCACACTCTCGCGTCGCTGCGATAGCGAGTGCCACCAACTCCTTGATCGCTCCTGACAGCGCACCGTCGGCCATTGCCGCTTTCGACAGATCGGCGAACGCTCGGAGCACGTCGGGAATCTCCCGACGTAACTCCATGGCGGGTTGGCGTAGTTCTTCTCGAATGTGGCTGCTGTGCTCCATAGTCGGAGACTACCCACGCAACTGCTTCTTGAACCCTTTATGAGTCGCCCGAAATCCGAGCCGTTCGTAGAAGCGATGGGCATCGGTTCGCGTCATGTTGCTCGTGAGCTGGATCCGATGGCAGTTGGCGTCGCGGGCCCATGTTTCGCACGTGGCGAGTAGCTCACCGCCGATGCCACTACTCCGCCGATCGACACGAACGTGAACGTTTTCGACTTCCGCAACGCGTTGGCCGTGGTGTCCAATATTCCTAAAGACCACGACTTGACAGACTCCTACTACCTCACCGCCTGCGTCGGCCACAAAGACCTCGCCGTCCTTGGCTCGCACATCCAGTACGGCCGTCCAGTAGTCGTCGAGTCGATCCAATGACTCCACTTCAGGGGTAAGTGAACCACCGATGAGAAGTTCCACTACTGCGGGTAGATCGTCGCGACGAACCCCGCGAACTACCACCTCAGTCATCGTTGATGTGCGTGGACATCAGTCCATCAATCATCGCGACCACCGTGGGATCTGTCAACGTGGTGACGTCGCCTAACTGACGATGTTCCGCAACGTCACGAAGTAGCCGTCGCATGATCTTCCCCGAACGCGTTTTTGGAAGATCGGGTGTCAAAATAATCTGACGAGGCTTCGCGATGGGGCTAATGACGGTTGCGACGTGTTGGCGCAGCTCGCTCACGAGCGCGCTCTGGTCGGTCATCGCCTCATCGGCGGAGAGTTTGAGTGTGACGAACGCCACAATCGCCTGACCCGTCGTGTCGTCGGACGCTCCCACCACAGCCGCTTCGGCAACGGCGGGGTGCCCCACGAGAGCGTGCTCTACCTCTGTCGTCGAGAGGCGGTGTCCGGAGATGTTCATCACATCATCGACGCGTCCGAGAAGCCAGAGATCGCCGTCGGAGTCTCGCTTCGCACCGTCGCCGGCGAAATAACGCCCGGGAAAGCGGGACCAGTACGTGTCGTTAAACCGCTCGGGATCGCCGTAGATACCACGCGTCATTCCCGGCCAGGGTCGCGTCAATACCAGATAGCCACCCTCGCCGTTACCCACCGAGTTGCCCTCGTTATCTACGACGTCGACGCCGATGCCAGGAAATGGACGCATCGCGGCACCCGGCTTTGTCGCCGTCACGCCCGGCAACGGTGTGATCATGATGCCACCGGTTTCGGTCTGCCACCACGTATCCACTATGGGGCATCGATTGCCTCCAATGTGTTCGCGATACCACATCCACGCTTCGGGATTGATGGGCTCTCCCACTGAGCCGAGTAGTCGCAAACTCGAAAGGTTGTGGGCCGCGGGAAGCGCCTCCCCCCACTTCATCAAGGTGCGGATGGCCGTCGGGGCCGTGTAGAGCACGGTGACCGCGAACTGTTCGATGATGCGCCACCATCGATCACGCCCGCCCGCGTCCGGCGTGCCTTCATAGAGAACTTGCGTGACGCCATTGGCGAGCGGTCCGTAGACGATGTAGCTGTGACCGGTAACCCATCCAATGTCCGCACTCGTCCAACAGACATCGGACTCGGGCTTAATGTCAAAGACGTAGTAGTACGTGGTGGCTGCGTGGGTGAGGTATCCGCCGGTGGTGTGCAAAATGCCCTTCGGGCGAGCCGTCGTCCCCGAGGTGTACATCAAGTAGAGGGGCTGTTCCGCCGGAAAGCTCTCGGGAACGTGAATATCGCTCGCCGCGTCCACGACGTCGTGCCACCACACGTCGCGTCCGTTCACCCATGACACGTCCTGGCCCGTCCGACGAACGACCAGGACTCGACTCACCGCCGGGCACCGTTCGAGTGCTTCGTCCACGGCGGGCTTTAAAGGAGCCACGGCGCCGCGGCGGAAACCACCATCGGCCGTGATGACAAATCGGCAGTCGGCGTCCAGAATTCGATCGGCCAGGGCGTCCGCGGAGAAACCTCCAAAGACGACGGAGTGGGCGGCACCGAGTCGGGCGCACGCCAACATTGCGACCACCGCCTCGGGAATCATGGGCATGTAGATCGCCACGCGGTCGCCCGCACGAACGCCGAGATCGCTGAGGGCGTTGGCCGCCCGACTCACTCGACGCAACAAGTCGGCGTACGTGATGTCGATGACGTCGCCTTCGGGCTCTCCTACCCAGTGAAAGGCCACTCGATCCCCGCGACCATGTGCCACGTGGCGATCGACACAGTTCACGGAGGCGTTCAGGCGACCATCGGCGAACCACGTGGCGAACGGAGCCTTCCACGCCAGGGCAGTTGTTGGCGCCACGTCCCACGTCAGTCGGTCGAGCGCTTGGCGCATCCACCAGGCGTCGGGATCGGTGGCCGCTTCGGCGTACAGCGACTCGGTGGCGTTGGCGTGAGCGGCAAACTCCGACGAGGGCGGAAAGCTCCGCGTCTCGCTCATCAAAACCTCAATACTGCGTGTGCTCTCGTCGTTCACGTGCCGGTACCCCCGGCGCAATCATAGAAGTGGATCAACGGGTGTTGAGGGGCGAAACTCCATGGGAGTGACGTAGGTGTTGTCGGAGTAGTGCGAAAACCACGACACCCGCCACCCAGCCTGCTCCAAGGCACCGCTCGTAAAGTTCGGCATCGGAACACCCGGCTGGTTCGCGGGGAGGCCGTACGGCGACCAGACGCCCACGGTGTACCCGACGTACCAGACGCGGCGATAGTTCTTGGCGAGAGTCGCGAGTTGGGGATCGTTGCCCGTCCACGCCACCGGCACAATGACTCGGGGGTCATCTGAGACCACTCGAAAGCCCTGCGGCCACTGATCGGGACCGCCCACTTCAAGGTGCCACGGCGTCACACCGTCGTAGGCCCAGGTATAGGTCAAAAATGCCGGGACCACAATCACATCACCCGGACGCCACTGAGACTCCACATACGTCAAGAGCGACTTCACCTCGACCGTGGGATAGCGGGCCGGACGCGACCAGAGTTGCTGTGTCGGTAGAGCAACGGCGAGAAGGACAAGAAGGACGACCCCAATCCGGGCAACTCGGGGCGACTCCAGACGACGTCGTACCACCCGCTCCAGCACCAGTGTGCCCACTAGCACCACGGCGGGATACATCACGAGGTCCGTACGACCATCACCAAATGGAAAAGCACCAACTACCGCCGCGAGAAAACTCGCCGGAATGATGGCGCCTACCACCCACCATCGACGTCGATCCACTAGTGGTTCGTGGCGCCACCAACGTGTGAAAAGGACGACGACGACAACACTCGCCGCCGCTAAGAAATACACGAGGCCGTAGTGGTGGCTATGACCTGGGTCGTATTTCAGCCGGTAGGCAATATTGAAGAAGGAATGCGGGAAGCCGGCGAAGATTGAGATGGCATTATGCGCAAACTGGTGCCACGAGTCGTAGCCAAACATGTAGCCACGTCGAACCCAGTTATCAGAGAGAGACGGGGGCTTGCTGAGCACATACGGCACCACGACGATGCTGGCAAGAACACCGGCCGGCAGCGCATACGCGAGTCGTTGACGCAAAACAACGCGGTCCCGTCGCGCCTGCGAGATGATGACGAGCCAGATTGTTCCGATGGTCGTCAGGAC
Organism: Acidobacteriota bacterium; assembly: GCA_018970215.1. GTDB lineage: Bacteria > Actinomycetota > Acidimicrobiia > Acidimicrobiales > RAAP-2 > RAAP-2. Next base: position 30,195 of record JAGWWX010000008.1, read on the forward strand.
ACCAAAACTCGAGAAGGTCGCCAACACGCTCACGACGGCGAGCCACCACAGCGCCTTGCGACTCTGGTGGCGAAGGGCGGACTCCGCACAGAGATACGCGATGAGAGCACACACGACTTCAAGGGTGTAGGGCTTGACGCGCGTGGAATACGTCGTCATCATCGGATTCACCGCAAAGATCGACGCACCCAGAGAGGCGGCCCAGGCACTCGCTCCGAATCGGCGAAGGACCGGAAACATCACGACCGTTCCCACCACACCAAAGATGTATGACGGGAGCTGGGCCCAATACGTGGCGTCGGGGCCGACCATAATCCACCATCGTTCCGCCAACGTCCACAAGGGCGTCGAAACCGACATCGAGAGAGCATGACTGAGAGATTCACGAGCCGGTAGAGCCGCCCACGCATCATCGAACCACAGCGAATGCGACGTAAACCCACCCAGCCGGCGCACGGCGGCGGCGATGACGACGACCGCAAAAAAGAGATGAGGTCCGTGTCGGCGTAGTAAACCGCGCACGGGGATCAGCTTCGTTACCGAGGGTCGATGGGCGTCACGACGCCACATTCCCGCTCGACTGCTTCTGCGGCATCGAGGACGAGGTCTTCACGGAGGCGACGCGAGATGAGCTGCGCTCCGACGGGCAGCCCTTCGATCACTCCCGTGGGAACACAGGCCGCGGGAAGTCCCATCAAGTTGGCGGGAAGAACAAAGCGGAAGAGCTCGAGAACGGCGAGCGCACTCTCTTGATCCTTGATATCAAAGCCCAGGTGGAACGGTGGTTGAGTCCACGTCGGCCCAACGACAATCGGGTACTCGAAGAAGAACGCTTGCCACGCCTTCGCCACGCGGTCGCGCAGTTGGTGTGTCGCAAAGATCGATTCGACCGTCGGCGGCGGGAACGACGAGTTCGTGAGATCGATAAATCGCAGACCCTCGGGTCCCATCACCATCTCGAGCAGCGGCCGCAGCACGTTCGTATCGGCCATCATCAGCTCACTCCAGGCGATATATGACTCGACCAGCAGAGGCGGCATCACCTCTTCAACCGTGTAGCCCGCACGTTCCAGGGCCTCCCCCGCGCGGCGAACACCTTCGGCGATGTGGGGGTGCGTGGTGCCGCCGTCGGGGTGTGTCACCAACGCGACCCGCTTCGGGGCCGGCGGCCCCGCGAGAGGTGCATCCACGGCGAAAGGGTCCCGTGGGTGTGCACCCATCACGGTTTCAAGCCCTCGACGGACATCGCTGACGTGGCGCGCCAAAACACCTTGGGCCAACATCAACTGCGACGAAATCGGTGAGTTAATCGATGACGACTCGTTCCCCGCGGGAATTCTTCCGAACCCGGGCTTGATCGAGGCGATGCCGTTGGCGAACGCGGGGTTTCGCACCGAACCACCAATGTCATTGCCGAGGCCAATGGGACTCATGCCCGTCGCAATCGCGGCACCTTCGCCGCCAGATGAGCCCCCGACGGTGCGGGAGTGATCCCATGGATTGTGAGCGGGTCCACACAGCGACGATTCAGTATTAATGCGTAGTCCAAAGTCGGGCATGTTGGTTCGACCAATCGGAATTCCTCCGGCCGCCTTCATTCGTTGCACGACGGGGGCGTCACTCGGCGCAATGAGATCTTTCAGCGCTACGGCACCTTCGTGAGTTGCCGAACCGGCGTAGTCAATGTTCGTCTTGACCGTGAAGGGCACTCCGTGGAACGCACCAAGAGTGTCGCCGGCGGCGCGGCGCGCGTCAGCGGCGTCGGCGGCAACCAGTGCGTGATCAGTCAGCAGCTCGACGACGGCGTTCACGCGAGAGTTCACGGCGGCGATCCGGTCGTAGTGGGCCGTGACGACTTCGCGACTCGATACGTCCCCGGCGGCAATCAGTGCCGCCAGCTCACCCGCTGACTTTTGCCAGAGTTCCCCCATGGCCCCTCCTTGGTATCCCTAGGAAGTCTGCCACGCACGACGGCGAAGTGTGATTACCCGAAACGTCCCTGTATGTAATCAAGCGTTCGCGGGTCGTCGGGGTTGTGGAAAATCTTCTCCGTGGTAGCAAACTCGATGAGCTCCCCCGCGCGATCCTCGGCCATCAGCAAAAAGGCGCAGTTATCGCTCACGCGAGCCGCTTGCTGCATGTTGTGGGTCACAATCACGATGGTTACGCGCTGCTTCAGTTCGGTCATGAGTTCTTCAATGCGCTGGGTAGAGACTGGGTCGAGCGAGGACGTGGGCTCGTCCATAAGAAGGACTTCCGGCTCAACCGCGAGCGCCCGCGCAATGCAGAGACGCTGTTGTTCGCCTCCGGACAAGGTCGATGCGTGGGCCTTCAACCGTCCCTTCACACTGTCCCAGAGAGCGGCAGAAATTAGGGCCGATTCGGCGGCCTCATCGAGAAGCGCTCGGTCCTTGATGCCGTTGAATCGCAGACCCGACACCACGTTGTCGTAAATCGACATCGTGGGAAACGGGTTCGGTCGCTGGAAGACCATTCCAATGCGACTCCGCAGCAAGGTCGTGGGGAGATCCCCTCCGTACACGTTGAGATCGCGGAGGTAGATATCTCCTGTGACGACAGCCGTCTTGGTCAGATCGTGCAGTCGATTCAATGACCGCAAGAGGGTCGTCTTGCCCGATCCCGATGGTCCGATCAGCGACGTGACTTTGTTCTCGTCGACGTTAAATGTCACGTTGCGCACAGCGGTCCGCCCGGCGAATGCAACCCCCACCTGACGCAGTCGCATCGCGGGGGCCGTCAGAACGGCCGTTGACCCACCTGTCGAAATATTCTGCTCCATCACCATTTCCTCCATTAGTACTGCTCCCTCCTCATCCGAGCGGCTACGAAGCGAGCCGCCAGGTTTAATGCGAACACGATGACCACGAGAGTGAGAGCAACGCCCCACGCCGCGGCCTGTTGCGACTCGTAGAACGAACCGGCGTAGTTAAAGATCATCAACGGCATCGCCGTGGAAGGATGCGCCGGATTCCAGTCGTAGATGATGGAAGCACCGATCACGAATAGCAGTGGTGCCGTTTCGCCGACCGCGCGAGCGAGTGCGAGCAGAACACCCGTAAAGACTCCGGGAAAGGCGTAGGGCAAGATGACTTTCAGCGTCACGGTTGACTGACGAGCCCCGAGAGCCAATCCTGCCTCTTTCAGTGACAGCGGGACGTCGCGCAACGCTGTCTCCGCCGCCTTGGAAATCACCGGTGTCATCAAGAGTGCGAGCGCCACCGACGCGGCAAAGGCGCTGTAGCCGCGCATCCAGGTGACGATATAGATGTAGGAGAACACACCGAAGAGAATTGACGGCAGTCCCGTCATAATCTCCGACACCGAGCGCAAAATAGTGGCGGTGCGCGTGGAGCGCTCCGAGAGATAGAGACCGATGACAACTCCCATCGGAACGGCCATCAACGCGGCGATACCATCGACGACAAGCGAGCCCACGATGGCGTTGCCAATGCCCCCGATGTTGTCTTGATCAAACAACGTCGGCTGTACGGGTGTTGCGGTGAGAAACGTTGCGGAAATGACGTGGGCGCCCTTCACCAGCAACGCCACCACGATGAAACCCAGTGGAATGAGTGCCACCACGATGGCGGACACGATGAAGCCGATGTAGATCGATGAACGGATCTTTCGTCCACGCAACTTGCGCGACGCAATGTCGTGCACCGTGCGACGTCGCTCCACCATGGGATCCGGCGGAAGCTGGGATATCTGGTTTGTCACTGCCCACCCGCCGTTCTACGTACGAGTAGTCGAGCCAGGAAGTTCACGACGGCCGTCAACACCATCAAGATCACCGCGCAGGCACCGAGTGCCGCGAGGTGTAGTTGCGACGAGTCGATGTACTGACCCGCAATCGTCGAGGCGAGAGTCGAACCCAAAGAGAAGAAAGAGTGTGGCATCGCGGGACTCTGACCGATGACCATCGCCACGGCAACGGTTTCGCCGAGTGCGCGCCCCGTCGCCAATGAAACGGCACCCAGTACTCCGAAGCGGGCGTGCGGCAAGACCACTTTGCGGAGTACTTGTGACTGCGTTGCCCCGAGAGAGAGCGCACCCTCAATTTGATCACGCGGGACGTTGGCAAAGACGTCTCGCGACACCGCAACAACCGTCGGCAACACCATGATGCCCAGAACCAGGGAGGCAGTCGGGAGGCCTAGGCCCACTTGGAGGCCCGAGAAGATGCCCTGACTATCGGTCACGTTCGCGAGCCACGGCTGCACGGTGTGCGACATCCACGGCACGATGATGGAGAGACCCCAGAGTCCGTAGACCACCGACGGCACGGCGGCGAGTAGTTCGATGATCGAACGCAGCGGATGTGAAATGCGGGGAGGGACGATGAACGTCAGCGTGAGAGCTGCACCAATCCCAACGGGCACAGCGAACAGGAGCGCTACACCGGTTGTGATCAGAGTGGCCAAGATCAATGGCGCTGCACCAAAGATCTCATCGGCCGGCGCCCAGTTCGTTCCCGTCAGGAATGTCAGGCCGTAGCGCGACCACGCCGGTAGGGACTGGTGAACGACGCTCCAGACAAACAGCACAACAATCGCCGCGAAGATTGCGGCGACCAGCCTGAGGAAGAAGTTGTAAACACGGTCTGTCCCGGCTCGGGGCCGTAGGCCCCGAGCCGGGAAGTGACCGCGCTCACCAGAGTGCGTTGCTGTCTGTGAGCTCATGTCGTCGTTTGTTCGTCCTTACTTCAGAACCACGGCACCGCTATAGGTGACCGTCTTCAAACCGTTACGCGCCGCAGTCTGAGCCTGGGTGGGCAGGGCAACATATCCCTGCGCCGCCGCAATGTCCTGACCGAAGGTCAACCCCGAATTTTTCGGAGCGGAGTGCGCGAGCCAGTCCACCAACTTGACCGTCAACTCGGCTTCGGCGAGAGAGGTCGCCTTCGAGTTGCTCTGGTCCTTGCGCAACATCACCCAGCTGTAGCCCGAGATCGGGTACGACGTGGCGCCGGTGGCGTTCACGATGGAGAAGTTGGTCGCGCTGATCGTCGGCTTGGTGGCGGCGGCCGCGGCAATGGAGGTGGGGCTAATTGCCACCGACTTACCTGCAGCGTTCACGACATTCGCCGCGTCCAAGGTCTTGTTCAAGAGCACGTAGCTGTACTCCACGTAACCGATCGAGTAGTCCGTGTTCTCGAGGTTCGCGGCGACACCCTGGTTACCCGATCCACCGATGAATCCGTTGCCCGATGTAACAAGCGTGGTCTTCGCCGCGGCGGCGGTGAAGATCGTCGGCTGAGCGGCGTGGAGGTAGTCCGTGAAGATGTAGGTCGTTCCCGAAGAGTCGGAGCGAGCATTCACGACGATGGCGTGGTCCGGCAGCGCGCAGACCTTCTTCTTGTTCACCGTCTTCAGCCACTTGGGGTTAGCGGCGCAGAGAGCAGTGTCGTTCCACTTCGTGATTGCGCCGGTGTAGATCTTGGCGAGAATCTCGGACGTGACGTTGAACCCGTTCGACTTGTAGAGCTTGTTGCCAGTGATCTCAGAGTTGTGAAAGGCCACTGCGACGCCACCGAGAGCAACGGGCACTTGGACGTAGTCGTCAATCGTTCCCTTAGTGGGGTACGACTTAGCGGCGATGTCCGCCGCCGTCATCGGAACGTCCGACGCGGCGAAGTTCACGGTGTTCTGCATGATGGCAGCCTGACCAGCGCCCGATCCACCGGCACCGTAGGCACCGACAGTTGCCTTCGAGTTACGCGCGGAGTACACCGGGAAAGCCGCCGAGAAGAACGGGGTGTCAAACGTCGCACCCGCACTCGCCACGGTGGCGGTCGCACTGATCTTCGTGTCGTTCGTCAAGATGGGGTCCACCTTGACCGTTGCCGCGCCGACCGGCGCAGCGATGGAGGCGGCAAGTCCGAGAACGGCGGCTGCCGATCCCAGTGTGCCTCGCAGGGTCTTCTTCATTCGTTTTCCTCCTCAGGAAATTTGCTCACTACGTCCTCTGGCGACTTGCCCGAGAACTCAAGGAGCAAAGTAAAAGTGCCGGGTTATCTGAGTGTGAAGTCCGCCGAACAGTGAGATGAAATCTTGTAGAAGTGTGGCGTTAGGGTGCCGGAGTGATCATTTTGCTGCCCCCGTCAGAAGGTAAAGCCCCTGGTGGCACCGGAATCTGGCAACCGGGCGACGGCTCATTTGGCCCCGAGCTCGAGCGGGCCCGTCGGGCAGTCATTCGTGACCTCGCCACGGCGAGTGATGCCCACTTGAAAGTCCGCGGAGACCTCGCCATCGCCGCGCGACGCACAAACCTTCGAATAGGCAAGGGACCATCGCTACCAGCGCATCAGCGCTACACCGGCGTGGTCTTCCAGGGTCTCGACGTCGCGAGCCTGGGTGGCTCAGAAAAGAAGGAGGCACTGCGATCCATCGTCGTGGTGTCGGGACTCCTCGGCCTGGTACGCCTTGCGGATGGTGTGCCGGAGTATCGCGCACCGATTGACGCGCGAACGAGTCGCCTCGGAAAGCTCTCGCAGTTTTGGCTCGACGAGCTGACCAAAACTCTGCAGGGATTAGCCCGCCGCCACGTGATTTTGGACCTGCTACCCCAGGCTCACCGTGCGGCAGTCACCGCCACCGGTGACTGGCGGCGAATCGATCTCGTCAGTGCGCAGGGCGTCGGAGGGCACGCCGCCAAATTCGCGAAGGGCCGCCTGGCGCGCTGGATTATCGAAAACGGTTCCGACGGACTCGATCGGTGGCGCGATGACGGCTGGCGCGTTCGGGTGTCTTAGTCGCAGCAACTGTCACGCCAACCGCAGGACGTGCACTTGAAGTGCGCGTGTTCGGGCGTGAGGCCTCCACCACAGTGAGGGCACTCGTGAAACACTCCCAATCGATTGAGGCAGTCCACGGGCTCCGCGGTGACTTTGGGTTCCATATCCACTCGACGCACGATGTCATCGTGGCATGAATCGAATGTGAGGTGGTGGACCGTTAGCCCTTTTGCGTGATGATGTAAAAGCCCCAGGCGATAACGACCGTCACGAGAATGGATGCCACCAGTACACCGAACTGACCGGCGCTGCGAGTGAGCGTCGTGCCGTCGGTTGAGCGAGAGACCGACAGGCTCGCGACACCGAGAGAGAAAAGTGTGACGAGAGCGACACCGATGGAAACGGACGCAAGCAGTACTTGGCATAAAACGTGCCAGTCAATTAGCGGAGTTGCGGTTGTGACAGTGGAGGGAGTAGTCATCGTGACTCCTACGCAGCCACGGCCGTTGCGACCGGCTCGTCGAGTTCAGACTTCCACGGCTCGTTGACGTTGGTGTGGTCGACGACCTGTCGACGGGACCGGAGGAAGATAGCGCTGGCGTATCCCACGAGGAGAATGGCCACCACAACTTCACCCACCGATCCGGAGAACAGCGACTCCACGCCAAACATCGCCGCACCGACGAGACCGGCGGCCGGGAGGGTAATCAACCACGCCGCCACAACGCGCCCCGCCACGTTCCAGTGGACCTTGCGGCCGCGCGTCGCAATTCCTGTTCCCACCACTGATCCCGTTGCTACGTAGGTAGTGGAGAGCGGGAGGCCCAAGTGTGAGGACGTCAGAAGAACGACGGAGCTGGACATCTGGGCGGCGAAACCCTGCGTGGGATCGATGTGCGTTAGTCCGTGCCCCATTGTCCGAATGATGCGCCAACCACCGATGAAGGTACCGAGTGCCATGGCGATCGCACACGTCCAGATGACCCACGTCGGTACCGCGGCGTCCGCTGCCAGCGTGCCGTTCGCAACGAGCGCCAACGTGATCACACCCATGGTCTTTTGTGCGTCGTTCGTTCCGTGAGCGATCGACTGGAGCCCCGATGCACCAATTTGACCGACGCGCATTCCAATGGTTCGCGCACCATCGTCGACGCGCGAAGTCGCTACGCGCGACACGATCGTCGCGAGTCCAGCGACCAGCAAGGCGACGAGTGGCGCAATGATGCCCGGTACGAACACCTTGGCGGCGATACCGTGCCACAAGACGCCGGCCGAACCCACCGAAGCAAACATCGCTCCCACCACGCCACCGATGAGCGCGTGCGATGAGCTCGATGGCAGTCCGAAGAACCAAGTGGTGATGTTCCACGCGATGGCACCGGCCAATCCGGCGAACACGATCGCCAGGGTCACCGACGTCTGATCCACGATGGAGCTCGCAATGGTCGCCGCAACCTTCAGCGATAAGAAAGCGCCCACGATATTGAGCGCCGCGGAGAAAGCAACGGCGGTGCGAGGCTTGAGTGCCCCCGTTGCAATCGTCGGAGCGACCGAGTTGGCGGTGTCGTGAAAGCCATTGGTGAAGTCAAACGCCAAGGCCGTTCCCACGACGAGAATGAGGATGAGTGTGTTGTTCACTCGCTCGTTCTAACAGAGCGAAAACACTCCGTGACGAGTAAAACACGCTATTCCACGCAGTTTTTCCCAATATTTCACCTTCCGATTACCTAACGGCCAAAAGTCCCAAATTGGTCGGGCTGCCGGCCGTTGCCCGGTGACCTCGTGCAGACTGTCATGTATGAGGTTTCACCGAATTGTGCCCGTGTCAGCGTTACTGATTGCCCTACTTCCCGTGGCTAGCGGAGCAACCGGCAAGATCGCACCGGCGAAAACCGATGCCGAGGTGGCGACCAAAGTCACAGCAGCTCTCGCTCTCAAGGCCCTGCCCAGCACGGTGACGCCCACTTTGAGCAACGTCGCCAACGACTCATTTCTTTCCTACGACCCGGAGTGTGCGAGTTACCACGGCTCGTGCACGTTCGGTAATTCCAAGTCAACGAAAGTGTTGCGACTCTTCGGTGACTCCCACGCCCAGCAGTGGCTGCCGGCGATCGTTGACGCCTTTGGCGCAACCTACAAAATTCAAGTCAGCGCTCTCTACGAGTGCACCCCGGCGTCGATTTCTAACTACAGCCCACTCACTCACTCCGTTGATCCGCAGTGTGCTGCGTGGAGAACCCAAACAATTAGCTCTATCGTGTCGTCCAAGCCCGCCATGGTGCTCGTCGCCGAGTCCACGTACTCACTTTTCGCCGAAGATCAATCCCCTCTCACTGACAGCGAACTGTCGAACGGTTTGAAAACAACCTTGCTGGCGCTCAAAGCGAGCAAAGCCAAGATTGCCGTCATCGGCGACAACCCCGCCTTTGCGGTGCACCCCACTTCGTGCATCTCGGCGAACCAAACGAACCTCACGAACTGCGTGAAATCCCCCGCGACCCAGACGCCGCCGAACGTCATACTCACAGCCGGCGAGAAATCAGGTGCGCTCGCGGCAGGTGTGGGTTACGTCCCCACCGCCTCGTGGTTTTGTAGTGGCACAGGGAGTGCCCAGCGATGCCCCATGGTGATCAACGGAATGCTGCCCTACTTTGACTGGAGCCACATCACCGTCACGTACGCGCACTATCTCGCCACGGTCCTGAAAACCGCCGTGACGAAGTACGCAAAATAAGCGCCCCTGGCAGGACTTGAACCTGCAACCTAGTTCTTAGGAGGAACTTGCGCTACCAGTTGCGCCACAGGAGCTCCCCTCCAGTATCCCAGAGTTCCTAGTGCCAGGCAATGCGACTCACGTGGGTGAACGAACAGAGGTAAATATCGTTCGAATCGCCCGGTGCGCCGAAGAGAACAGACTGAAGAGGCGACTCCGTTGCGGCGCGGGCGACTTCCTCACCCGTCATGACATCGACAACGACCACTTCGTCACGCTGTAACTCAAAGTTGAAGTCGTTAAGTACGACGCAGCCATCGTCTTCCAACACAATCGGGTGACAGGCGTGCCACTGCGCTCGCTCCCAGAGCAAGGTGGGAGGCTCCGATGAGTACGAGTAGCCCCGCACGACACCGTGGGCCGAGTCGTACCCGACCACCACGTGGCGACGAGTATCGACGGCCGGTGGATTCGCCACCAGTGAACCCTCTCGTTCGTTGATCACGAATCGTTGAATCTCGCCACGGTCCAGTGTCACGCTGATCACGGTTTGCGGAGCGAGGGCAACTCCCTTGCCCTTCAACGAACCATCAAAGGCATTCGAACCCACACCATTGTTCAAGAACCACGCTCTACCGTCCGTGAGTACCGCGTCCCATCCGTAGCCCTCTTCGTCTCGGCGGTAGTCGTACGACGCCCGGAGTTGCAGTTCGTTCGACGTCCAGTCCAGAATGTGCAGCGAGGTCACCCCGACGACGATCACCGCGTTATCACGGGCCGACAGACGCGCCACCGAACCTTCTGGCAGTGTGTACGTCGTCAGAATGTCTAAGTCGG
>JAGWWX010000054.1 GCA_018970215.1 Acidobacteriota bacterium
CTTCTTTTTCACTGCCGGCCCATCGACCACTCCGGCGATCGTGACCCGGCAGTGGTTTGACCGTCACCGCCGCACAACCGATTGACGCGTACCCCTGCGACCAGAGGGGATGCTCGGGCAAACCCTCAGAACCCAAGAAATACGCCACATCCTCGTCCGACCAGGTCGCCAAAGGGTTGACTTTTACGAGTCCAAACTTCTCATCGAAGCTCACGATCGGCATCCCTGCTCGCGTTGGGGCGTCGACACGCTTCACGCCAGTGAACCACGCGGCCTTCCCCGCGACTGCTCGTTGCAGGGGCTCCACTTTCCGCCGTTCGCAGCAGTTGCCCACGCCACAGGGCGTCTCGGCCGCGTTCGGACCAGGGGTCACGCGACGGAGGTTGAGGTTCCACTCACGGGTCAGTCGGTCGACAAACTCGTACGTCTCCGGGAAGTGACCTCCCGTATCGAGAAAAATAACTTCGACATCTGGTTGCTGTTGACGAAGGAGATGTAACAGTGCCACGTCTTCAAAACTGCAGGCGAAGGTGGTGTCCTTGCCAAACTCAGCGAAGGCCCACTGGATGATTTCGGCCGGGGTGGCTGATTCAAACTGGGTCGCAATCGTTACGAAGTCGTAACGATTCGCGTCACTTTGTGCCATGTTTTCCACCATTCGACTCACATCACATCACGATATTTTCGCTTCCCTAACTAGTATTGACGTGCGCTACACGTCTGCGCAAATGCACTCATGACCACATCAGCCCCCTCTCTGGTAGATCATCTCGACATTCTCGAGGCGCACGCCATTTTCATCATTCGAGAAGTCGTTGCCGAATGTGAACGTCCCGTCCTCCTCTTCTCCGGCGGCAAGGACTCCGCGGTACTTCTCCACCTCGCGGTAAAGGCGTTTGCCCCCCAAAAGCTGCCCTTTCCGGTGATGCACGTCGACACCGGCCATAACTTCCCCGAGGTCATTGCGTACCGCGATGAGAGGGTGGCGACATTAGGACTTCGTCTCGAAGTGGCGAGTGTGCAGGAGGCCATTGACAAGGGCCGCGTACCCGACCCCGGTCCGCTCGGCATGCGGAACCGTCTGCAAACGGTGGCCCTTCTCGACGGCATCGCGCGGCACAAATTTGACGCTGCATTCGGTGGTGCACGTCGTGACGAAGACAAAGCTCGTGCCAAGGAGCGCGTCTTGTCGTTTCGCGACAAGTTCGGTCAGTGGGACCCCAAGGCACAACGTCCCGAGTTGTGGCAGCTCTATCAAGGCCGCGTCAACGCCGGCGAGAACCTTCGGGCATTCCCCCTGTCGGACTGGACGGAATTAGACATTTGGAACTACATCAAGCGTGAGAACGTTCCGCTTCCCACGATTTACTTTGCGCACGAGCGGCCCGTGATCAAGCGTGATGGAATGTGGCTGGCAGTGGGAGAGTTTGTTCACCCCGAACCCGGCGAAGTGGTGGAACGCCACCTCGTTCGATTCCGCACGGTGGGCGATGCAACGTGTACCGGAGCCGTGCGCTCGGCCGCCGAAAATATCGACGCGATTATCAACGAAATATCCGTCACGAATGTCTCCGAGCGCGGTGCGACACGCGCCGATGATCGTTTTAGTGAGACGGCGATGGAAGACCGCAAGCGTGAAGGGTACTTCTAGTGAGTGAGAGCACCACGGATCTCCTTCGATTTGCCACCATCGGTTCCGTTGACGATGGTAAGTCGACCTTGATCGGTCGGCTTCTCGTTGATACCCGACAGCTGTTTGACGATCAACTCGAGGCCGTGGCGCACGCGTCCGCGAAGCGAGGCGTCGGCGACCTCGACCTTTCGTTCGTCACCGACGGACTCCGGGCCGAACGCGAACAGGGCATCACCATCGATGTGGCCTACCGCTACGCCGCCACGCCCACTCGCAAGTTCGTCATCGCCGACTGTCCGGGTCACGTTCAGTACACACGGAATATGGCGACCGGGGCGTCAACCGCTGATGTCGCATTGGTCGTCCTCGACGCCACGACAGGTCTCAAAGAACAGACACGGCGTCACCTATGCATTGCCGCACTCTTGGGTGTTCGTTACGTCATCGTCGCCGCCAACAAGATGGACCTCGCCCAGTGGAGTCAGTCCACCTACAACGCCGTCGTTTCTCAAATGAACGACGTCGGAACCCGATTGGGATTCTCGGACACCGTCGTGATCCCCGTGTCGGCGTTGCGCGGTGACAATGTCGTCGAACGGGGATTTGAGGCGTCGTGGTACAGCGGACCCACTGTTCTCCAGGCTCTCGAGGAGGCGCCGGCCGGACTGTGGGCGAACTCCGAGGCCGGAGCTCGGCTACCTATTCAATGGGTGCTGCGCCAGCATGGCGGCGGTCGTACCTACGCCGGCATGGTGACAGGCTCACACTTCTCGGTCGGTGACGCCGTCACCCTTTTACCGTCGGGCGTCACGGCCACCATTACCGGCATCAACGGTCCGCGCGGATCGATGACGTCAGCCGTACCGGGTCTCTCGGTGGACCTCGACATCGACCAGGACACCGATGCCGGTCGGGGGGATCTTCTCGCCACCGCTCCCCTTCCGACGGTCACCGACGAGTTTGAAGCGACTCTCTGTTGGTTCTCCGACAGGCCGTTAACTCCCAACAGTCGACTACGACTCAAGCACACGACACGATCTACTCCCGTACGCGTCAACACCATCAGCGGCACGCTCGATGTGGAAACGCTGACCGTGACACCGACCGATCAACTGGTGACCAACGACATCGGACTCGTTTCCCTCCTCACGGCCGATCCAATAGTCGTCGACGACTATCGAGCGAATCGCGTCACGGGGTCGTTTATCTTGATCGACGAAGTGACGAACGCAACCGTTGCCGCAGGCATGATCGGTCACGCGAGCTTTATTTAGCCCCTCACCACTGCACCAGCATCGCGAGCGCCGCAACGGCGAAGAGCGCGAGACTCCACTCCACTGACTTCACCACAATTCGTGCATCGGACGCCACCCCGTGGTGTCGCAGGCGCCTCTCCGCCGGGACCGCACGACACTCAATGAGGTATGCAGCAACGACGTAACAGACCGCCCCAACCGCAATCCACGATGCCGACCACCGCATCTCCCCGTGTGATGTCACCACGACACCCGCGCCCGTTACGGGAACGAGATGCGCGAGGCGCACCGCAAGATTCCTCCTTGGAGGTGAAGTAGTGAGGCGACCGGACTGGGCGTCGTAGCGCATCACGAGGAGAACCACAACGGTGCCAAACGACACCACGAGGTGCGCGACGAAGACGACCCCGTGCAGAATGCTCATGCCAAAAGCTGATCAACGGCCGAGTAGGGATCGGTGTCACCCGCAATTAATGCGGCGACCTGCGCCTCCCAGCGCGTGCCGGCAGCGAGGGTTGAGACTCGCGACGCGAGGGTGGCCGCGAGTACTCGTTCGAGCTCTATTCCGGCGCGCTGGGCACGACGCGTGAACAACTCACCCGTTTCATCAAGGTGCGTGCGGTGCGCGACGATTTGACGCCACAGTTCCTCGACCCCTCGACCATCGGTGGCGACGGTGTCGGTGATGGTCGGACGCCACGCCCGATCACCTCCGAAGTCCAGCATCTGTTCGAGGTCGCGACGCACCGATTGCGTATCGGGCCGGTCGGCCTTGTTAATCACAAAGAGGTCCGCGATTTCCAATAGCCCCGCTTTGTTGGCCTGCATCGCGTCACCCGCCCCGGGGATTGCAACCACCACCGTGGTGTCGGCGGCGGACGCGATCTCCACTTCCATCTGACCAACTCCCACTGTTTCAACCAGGACAAGAGTGAAGCCCGCCGCGCCGAGAACCCGCACGGCGTCGGGGACAGCCAGTGACAGCCCACCGAGGTGACCACGCGTGGCCATGGATCGAATAAAGACGCGTTCATCGAGAGCGTGGTCTTGCATTCGCACTCGGTCACCCAAGATGGCTCCGCCGGTAAAGGGACTCGTCGGATCAATGGCCAAAATCGCGATCTGCGAAAACTCGTGATGGCCGCCGAACGACCCCTCTTGCAGGGCCGTCGAAATCACTCGATCAACGAGAGTTGATTTACCCGCACCGGGCGGTCCTGTAATCCCCACAACGTACGGGACCGGCGCGCGATAAGCCTGCGCTACGACCGCGCGGTGACGCTCGCCGCCGGACTCTACGTAGGTCAAGAGACGAGCGAGGGCGACGCGCGATCCACTCCGTGCGTCGTCGAGTAGGGCGTTCGGATCCCGGGAGGTCACGACAGTCGTTCTACCCTCGCGCCGAGCGAGCCTAAGCACCCGACGAAATCGTCGTACCCACGATCCACGTGGTGTGCCCCACCGATCACCGTCTCTCCTACCGCCACCAGCCCCGCGAGCGTGAGAGCGGCGACGGCGCGAATATCGGGTCCGTCCACCACGGTGCCCTCGAGCTGCGACACACCGTGCACGACCGCGTGGTGCCCGTCAGTCTCTATGACGGCACCCATTTTGACCAACTCGTCGACATAGCGGAAGCGACCATCAAAGAGATTCTCTGTCACCACCGATACTCCATCGGCCACCGAGAGCACGGCGGTGATGAGTGGCTTGTAGTCGGTTGCCACTCCGGGGTACGGCAACGTCGCCACATCAACGGGAGTAATTCGCTTCGGGCCACGCAGGGCGATGCCGTCGGAGATATCAATCGATGCGCCCATCGCGGAGAACTTCCGAAGAAGATTTTCCATGTGGTCGGCCCTCGCGTCACTCACTCGGACTTCCCCACCGGTGACAAGTCCGGCGGCCAGGTAGGTGGCCGCCACGACCCGATCGGGAATCACCTCATGATCGGCGGCGTGTAGCTCCGCGACGCCCTCGACGGCGAGCCGCGAAGTACCAAGTCCTTCAATCTGTGCGCCCATCGCCTGTAGTTGGCGACCGAGATCCTCTACTTCGGGCTCTCGTGCGGCGTTGTCGATGACTGTGCGACCGTCAGCGAGGACGGCCGCCATCAGCAAGTTATCGGTGGCCGTGTGGCTGGGATACTCCAGTACGAATCGGGAACCGCGAAGACGCCCCCGTGGTACGTGAGCGACGATTCTGGACTCCGTGTTTTCCACTTCGGCGCCCATCGCGCGAAGTCCATCGGTGTGAAAGTTAATTGGGCGACCGCCAAAGTCGTCGCCGCCGGGCAGAGCCATTTCGGCGTGTGCGGCGCGGGCAACGAGCGGGCCAAGTACAACTATCGACGCCCGCATCGCCGTCACGAGCTCGTGAGGGGCCACTGGAGAGAGAGTGTTCGGCACGTCGATGGTGGCGACGTGATCCTCCACTCGGACATGGCACCCCAGAGCAACGAGAAGCTCTCCCATCGTGTGAACATCGGAGATATTGGGCACGTTGAAAATTCGATGGCGTCCTTCAGCGAGGAGGCAGGCGGCCATCTGCTTCAGTACGGCGTTCTTCGCTCCCCTCGCTCTCACGACTCCCGCGAGAGGGCCGGAGGGCAGTACGCGTAGGGATGACACGCCTTCTAGTATTGCCGAGAATGCCGTAAATATCGCCCAAAAGCCCGATTTCTCGCGAGGAGTAGAATTCTTTTAATGACCCTCGCAACTCCCGATAAAAACCTCGCACTCGATCTCGTTCGCGTGACCGAGGCCGGCGCCCTGGCGGCGGCTCGATGGGCGGGGCGGGGCGATAAGTACGCTGCGGACGGTGCAGCCGTCGACGCCATGCGGAGCACGATCAACGACGTTGCCATGGACGGCATCGTGGTCATCGGAGAAGGCGAAAAAGACAAGGCCCCGTGGCTCTATAACGGCGAAGCGGTCGGGAACGGTACGGGATTTCAGTCGGACATCGCGGTCGACCCCATTGACGGCACCAGCCTGACGGCCAATGGTCGCCACGGTGCCATCTCCGTGATTGCCGTGGGTGAGCGCGGATCGATGTTTAATCCAGGTCCGTGCGTCTACATGGAGAAGATGGCAGTCGGTCCGGCCGGACGTGGCGCCGTCGATATCACCGCGTCGTACACTGACAATCTCAAAGAACTCGCCAAACGACTTGGCAAAGAGGTCAGTGAGCTGGGTGTGGTGATTTTGGAACGCCCCCGACATGAACACATCGTGGAAGAAGTTCGATCAGCAGGGGCTCGCATTCTTTCCATCACCGACGGCGACGTCGCGGGGGCTATCGCGACGGCGTGGCCCGCCAGTGGTGCCGACATCCTCTTTGGTGTTGGAGGAACCCCCGAAGGCGTGATTGCTGCCGCGGCCCTCAAGGGCCTTGGCGGAGAAATTCAGGGTCGCCTGTGGCCGCGAAACGACAGTGAGCGCAACGCCGCGATTGCCCAGGGCTACGACCTCACTCGGGTGCTAACCACCGATGACCTCTTCGCCGGTGACGACGGCTTCTTTTCGATGACCGCAATCACCGACGGTGAGTTTCTGCGAGGAGTGCGTTACTTCGACTTCGGAGCCATTACCCACTCGATGGTGGTACGAACTAAGTCAGGCACAGTCCGTCTGATCGAGACGATTCACCGGCGTGACAAGAGCGCCGGCTTCACAACGTTCGCGCTGTAGTTCCTTCAAGGATTTCCACTCCTAACGGACCCTCAGAGCTTTAGACCTTTCGAGTTAGTTGGTAAATCTTCAATACGCGCTGCTTTGTACGGAGATTCACAAACTTTCTCCGATCAATTCGAGCTCTGAGGCGTACTCTCCGATTATCGGAAGGAGTACCAAATGAACGTTGCCCAGCTTCTCGACTTTAAGGGCCACGATGTGGCCACCATCTCTCAAGAGCGGTCAATTGCAGATGCCGTTGGCATGATGCGGGAACGAGGAATTGGTGCCCTCGTCGTGACCGGCGCTCAGTCCCCGTTTGAGGGCATCATCTCCGAGCGAGACATCGTTCGTGCCCTCGACGCCCGTGGCGCCGAGGTTCTTAATGATGACGTCGGAACGCTCATGAGTCGCGATGTCGTGACGTGCACGCTCGAGACCCACTGCTCCACGCTGATGGGCCTAATGACCAAAGAGCGAATTCGCCACCTCCCCGTCGTTGACGCACAGCGCCTCGTGGGGATGATCTCAATCGGTGACGTCGTTCGTGCTCGTTTTGAAGAGCTCGAGAGAGACCGGCAAGAACTCTTGGACTACGTCCAGGCCCGCTAAGAACGCGTCGGGAAGACGACGCTCCCCTTTTCGTGATACCAGGTCATCACATCTGCTCGAAGATGTCCCGCCTTCACGGCGGGGTCGTTCTCGGTCAGTCGTAATGCTTCTTCTGGGCTGACGGTAAAGAACACCAGCCCGCGAAATTTTTCGTCACTCTGATCGTCAAAGGGTCCGGCCGTGAGTGCGTATCCGGCCTCGCCCATGGCGCGTAGGTGTGCGAGGTGCCCTGTTTGAATCTCGTGTAGTTCGTCGTCGCTATGCGCCGGTGCGTCGTCACATCGCACGTAGAGCAGGAGCGTGACGGAGTCGAACTCCACCGAGTTACTCAGCGGTGATGGCAGTGAGGCGCGACAGCGCCTCGAGTGCGGCGGCTTCAGACGAGGCCACCTCCGCGACGCTGGCGAGAACCGTGGCGCGCGTTCCGCCGTCTTCATCACCGGCGACGTGTAGATAACCACCATCAACGGCGATGTAAGCGACACCGTCAGTGCTGGTGACGACGACGACTCCCGCCAGCACATCACCAACGAGCGGTGCGTGCTGCGCGAGAACCATAAGTTCGCCGTCAGAAGTCCGAGACTTGAGCGAGGTCGCTGGACCTTGCCACAGCGCCGCCTCGGGCGTCACGATCTCAACGGTGAGGTTGGCCATTGTTAGCTGTTCGCCAGTTCTGCCGTCTTGCGCAGTACGTCATTCGCGCCACCAACGTTCAAGAAGGCCTGCTCGGGGCAGTGGTCCAATTCACCCTTGATCAGAGCTTCGAAGGACTCGACCGTCTCTTCAATCGGCACGTAGATTCCGTCGAGA
>JAGWWX010000055.1 GCA_018970215.1 Acidobacteriota bacterium
GATGGAGAGAAATTCCGAGAGTGAGGTGTGGCCGGTCGACGACGATGCCTATGTCACGTCCCGGCAAGGCAACTTTCGGGTCAACAAAAGAGGTAGTAGTGCGCACGTCCGCACACTATTGGTCGCGCGGAATCTTCCGGAACGCCACACCCACGACCCCACCTGCCGCCACAGCCAAGATCGCGATAACCGGCCGCAGAGATATCGCATCGGCATTTTGCAAGATGACCACTACGGATGTGGCAAGTGCCATACCGAGCGCACTTCCGGCGGCGCGCGCAAGGTTCACTGTTCCCGACGCCAGGCCGCGATCTTTCAACTCCACGGCGGACATGACCACCGCATTTGTCGTGGTATTCACGATGCCAATCGCAAAGCCGACCAGCACCAACAGCGCCGCCACAACTTTTCCATTCGGGGCGACTGCTGCACCGAGAATCGCCACGCAGAGCACAGCACCCGCCAGGCTTGTCAACATCCGAGTTCCCCACCGCCGTCGTAGTCGACCCGAGAACGGCGCGACAATCGCCAAGCCGACGGGGATGGCCATCGTGGCCTCCGCCGCGCGACGTGCCGAGGCACCGAAGTCACTCACAACAAAAAACGGCACGGCGACTAATAGCCCAAAGAAGGCCACATAACTCAGCGTGAGCAGAGCGATGGAAACCCTTACGTCCGTTCGGCGAAAAACTCTCGGGGTGAAAATTGGCTGCGCGACGTGGCGCTCGACACCGATAAGCGCCATCGTCGATACACCCCCGAGAAGAATCATGCCCAATGCATTCGGGGACCACCCGACTTTGGCGGCCAGCGTCAGTCCGCCCAAGGCACCGGCGGACGATAGTGCGAGAAGAAGTGCTCCCAGCACATTGAATGGTGCTTTTGCCGTGACGTGCCGCGTGCGCGGAAGAAAGAGGACTGAAGCCAGGAACGCCAGCGACGCCAGTGGGGTGCTGATCAAAAAGATGAACCGAACAGGAAGGTGGGGGGTAATCACTGAGCCGAGGAAGGGTCCGACGGCCAGGCCGATGGCCTGGGCAGCTGCTTGGATTCCTAATGCCGTCGTACGTTGGTGATCACGCACGGATGCGGTGATGAGAGCAACCGAATTCGCCTGGATCATCGCGATTCCCAATGCGCCGATACCTCGGCCTAGCAAAAGCAACGGGAACGTTTTTGCGAACGCCGTACTCATCAATGCACCCGTGATAAAAACAACGAATCCATTGACGTAGACCTTCTTGCGGCCGAGCGAATCGGCACGACGACCAAAGAGGAGAAGTGTCGCAACCAATGTGACAAAGGGAACGAGTCCAATCCAAACCACTTCGGAAAGTGGTCGACCTAAAACGCTCACGAGTCTCGGATACGCGACGGTAATTACCCCGTTATCAACTTGGCTTGTCGCCGCACCAAGGCATACGGCGGCCACCGCGAGCCACTCCGCATGCGCAAAGTCACGAATTCTCGCCGGACGTGGACGCTCCTGTCGACCGGGGAGCTCCGCTGGCTCGCCGAGGTAGTCCGGAAAACTCACCTTCGTAGTTTGGCAGTTGGAGGACCCCATCGACTGCCCTGCTAAACCGATAGTGAGCCCCTCATGATTACCGTCTCTCATCTCACGAAAAGATTTGGCGACAGAGCAGCTGTCTCCGATCTCACCTTCTCCGTCAACCCTGGTGTCGTGACCGGTTTTCTCGGACCCAACGGGTCGGGAAAGTCCACCACCATGCGCGTCATCCTGGGCCTCATTCGACCCACGAGCGGCTCCGCGACCATTAATGGTCGCCCCTATCGTGAACTCGAGTTTCCGATGCGTGAAGTCGGTGCCCTCCTCGACGCAAAAGCCGTGCACCCGGGACGCAGCGCGCGCCATCACCTCAAAAGCCTTGCGACGGCCAATGCAATTTCCGCTCAGCGAGTCGACGAAGTGCTCGACATCGTCGGATTAACTGACGTGGCCGATCAGCGAGCTGGAAAGTTTTCACTCGGCATGAGTCAGCGACTCGGCATTGCCGCCGCGATTCTGGGAGATCCCGGCATTTTGATGTTTGATGAGCCCATTAACGGACTCGACCCGGAGGGTATTCGCTGGATTCGCGAGTTCTTTCAGTCGTTAGCTGATGAGGGACGAGCGGTGCTCGTGTCCTCACATCTCATGAGTGAAATGTCGCTCGTTGCCGAGCGATTCATCATCATCGGCCGCGGGCAACTCATTCGCGAAGGTTCACGAGACGAGCTGGCAAAGGCATCAGATCAATTTGTCTTCGTCCGCACACCCCATCGCGAAACCTTCAAGGAGATTGCGGCTCGAGAAAACTGGGCGTACCGTGAGGAGGGCGAAACATTCGTTCTCGAGCACGTTTTTGCGAGTGAAGTCGGTGAAATCGCTTTTGCACATCAGCTCCCGTTGCACGAGCTCTCCACAAAGTCATCCTCTCTCGAGGATCTCTTTATGAAGTTGACGGCAGACTCCGTCGAGTATGTCGGTAAGCAACGGGAAAGGCGTAAGGGGGCCAATCGATGAGTGGATTCCTTCGCATCTTCCGAGCCGAATTTCGAAAATTCCTGACCGTTCGATCAAGCATTATTGGCATTACCGTGAACGCCGCGCTCACCATTGGTTTTGGGGCTCTTATCTGTGCCGTCATGAATCAGCAATACACGTCGCTTTCCTATCAAGAGCGACTCACGTTTGAGCCCGTGATCTTCTCATTCGCGGGCATACTCTTCGGTCAATTCGCCGCCGGCGTTATCGGCGCACAGTTCATTACGAGTGAGTTTGCTACCGGAGCCATCCACACCACGCTCGCCGCAAGTCCACGTCGACTGACGCTCTTTGCCGCCAAGGCTGCCGTTCTCAAGGTTGTACTGCTCGTGGTGAGTGCGATGAGCGTGATTGTCTCTTTCGTTGTTGGACAAGCCCTACTGAACGGTCCGGGAGTACCACGTGCACACTTCAGCGATCCCGGAGTGTGGCGACAAATCATTCTCACCATTTTGTATCTCGTACTCTTAGGTCTGACCGCTCTCGCGATCGGTTTCCTTCTGCGTCAAACTGCGGCGACTATCAGTGTGTTCGTCGTCGTCCTGCTCGTTCTCCCCATCATTGACGTTCTTTTGCCGTCGTCAATCCGCGACGCAACCTTCAAGTATCTCCCCTCGAGTCTTGGCCGGGCCATGATGAGCGGCGAGACGGCGTACATCTATCCCGTCTTCTCGCCGTGGGCGTCGGCGGGAATCTTTGTCGCCTACGTCGTCGTGCTGTCGGCAGTTTCGGCGTATCTATTCCAACGGAGAGACACATAACAATGGAGCTTCGCCACGCACTTCGTACCACTGGTGCCATCAGAGAATTCACCGCCGACGATGTCTCCGACGACGACCTCAGGGGGATTCTTGACGACGCCCGCTTCGCTCCCAGTGGAGGCAACCGTCAGGCGTGGCACGTAGTGGCAGTGAAAGATGAAACGGTGAAGCAGCGAATTCGTGAGATCTACCTCGACGGATGGCACGACTACGTGGCCCACCTCCTCGGTGGCCTCACCCCCTTTTCCCCCATAGCGACGACCGCTGATCGCGAGAAGGCGATTGGACTACGAGATGAGGCAATGGCGCGTTCGCGTCCCGACGGTTTCGCGGAGACATTCGATCGATCGCCCGTGCTATTGGTGGTGTTGGCTGATCTTGGTGCCCTGGCTGCGGTGGATCGCGACCTCGATCGCTACACCTTTGCGGGTGGAGGTTCTATCTATCCCTTCGCCTGGAATATTTTGCTCGCCGCACGAGACCGGGGGCTAGGCGGAGTGATGACAACGATGGTGATTCGCAACGAACATCTCATGCGTGACCTGCTGGCATTCCCCGACCACTACGCGGTTGCCACGGTCATCGCCCTGGGTCACCCCGTACGGGAATTCACGAGCTTGCGACGCCGCAGCGTGCCGGAGTTCACGACCGTGGACTCCTTTGAGGGGCCCGCTCTATAGCCCGAGGAGATCGTTGTCGGCACCGTGGGCGCCAGGACCGAAGCGAATAGCGGGTCGTTCTCCATTCCACAACATTGGTGACGCCAACATGTGGATCGGACCGACCACGGAGTCCACTTCTTGAACGAAGTGAGAGTCCCGTACGAAACCTTGATTCAATGCGCCGGCGACGGTCAAGATGGGAGCGCACGGCACACCTTCGCGAGAAAACTCCTCGACGCACCGTGCCACCGTCCAACTCCCGATTACCTCTTCGATCGTCCTCCGCAGGGTGTCGCGGTCAATCACGCGAGCACTGTTCGCCTCCCACCGGGGGTTAGCTGCCAGCAAGGTGCCACCGAGCGCTCGGTCGAGCGCCCTGAACTGAGCGTCCGTACCGACGGCGACCATCACATCCCCATCACTTGCTACAACGGGTCCGTAGGGGGCGATGGAGGGGTGATCGTTACCGAGGCGAGTCGGTTCACTTCCGGTGACCAACAGACTTTGTACCTGGTTGACGAGAGCACTCATCATGGACTCAACCAAGGGAACGTGGACGGTGATCTGCTTTCCTCCGGGACGTGCGAGAAGGCCGGCTAGTGCACTCACGGCAGCGAAGAGACCAGTGACGACATCGGCAATAGGAACTCCCACCTTCGTCGGTGGGCCGTCAGGAAATCCGGTGACGCTCATGACACCGGACCGCGCTTGGGCCAACAGATCGAAAGTTGGCTCACTCGCTTCGCTCCCACGTCCCGACGTGGGCGTGACTTTCACCCACACGGCCGTTGGTGCGGCGCGACGGAGTTGGTCCATACGCAATGCGTCGTCTTGATGCGGCAAGTAGTTCTCAATTACAACGTCGGCCAGACCGGCAAGTTTTTCCAACTTTGCGAAGTCATCCTGGCGGGATAAGTCGAGCGACACCATACGGCGATGTCGATTGACGGCCAAGAAGTATGTCGCCACATCCCGATACCACGGTGGCGCGAGTCCACGAACGGGGTCTCCGAGTGGCCCCTCGACCTTGATGACGTCCGCCCCAAGATCGCCTAACACCATGGCGCAGTACGGACCCGCGAGCACTCGTGAGAGGTCTAAAACGCGAACCCCTTCGAGAGGCAAACCCGTGTCACAGTTCCGCGGATCTAACTCCCAGGCCACTACAGGACCTTTGCGAGAAATTGAGTAAGTCGTTCGGTCGACGGACTGCCAAGAAGCTCGTTGGGTGGACCACTTTCCGCAATGTTGCCCTCATCGAGAAAGTAGACGGTGTCCGCAACCTCACGCGCAAATCCCATTTCGTGAGTCACCACCACCATGGTCATGCCCTCATCGGCGAGAGACTTCATCACGTCCAGCACTTCTCCGACTAGTTCCGGATCGAGGGCTGACGTCGGCTCATCAAAGAGCATGATCTTGGGTTCCATCGCCAACGCCCTCGCAATGGCCACGCGTTGCTGTTGACCACCGGAAAGTTGACTGGGGTAGGCAGACTCTTTGTCCGCAAGGCCGACCCGTCGCAAAAGATGACGAGCCTTGTCGACTGCCAGTTCGTCATCGAGATGGTGGACATATCGCGGCCCAAGAGTCACGTTCTCCAGTGCGGTGAGATGGGCGAACAAGTTAAAGCGCTGAAAAACCATGCCAATCTCAGAGCGACGCCGGCTCACGTCGCGTTCATTGAGTTCATAGAGTGTGTTTCCCTTTCGGCGATAACCAACAAATTCGCCGTCCACGAGCAACTCCCCCGCGTCGTGACTCTCGAGATGGTTGATACACCGCAGAAAAGTGCTCTTGCCCGAACCAGACGGTCCGATCAAACACGCAACTTCACCGTGCTGGACCGTCATGGAGATGCCACGCAGTACCTCGACATTGCCAAACGACTTGCGAACGCCCCTCGCCTCAATCATGGGGGTGGTCATGGTGCGACACGTCCTCGACGAGCGGGAAATTTCGCCGCAATTCCCCTGGCATCGCGATGAAGCCGCTGCCAGGGTGTAAGCGGCGTGTGGCGTTGGGCACCCCGAGAGAAGTGTCGTTCGAGGTAGTACTGACCAACCGAGAGAACAGTGGTCACAATGAGGTACCACAGAGACGCCACAATCAGCAATGGAATCACTTCGTATGTGCTCGAATAGATATTCTGCGCCGCCCGTAGAAGTTCAGTGACGGATAAGGCGCTGGCGAGCGAGGAAGTCTTCAGCATCGAGATCACTTCATTCCCTGTGGGCGGAACGATCACCCGCATGGCCTGGGGCAGAGTGACCAAACGCAGAGTCTGAAGGCGCGTGAGTCCGAGCGATGACGCCGCTTCGATCTGACCTTCGTCAACCGCCAAAATTCCCCCGCGCACGATCTCACTCATGTACGCGCCCTCATTAAGACCCAATCCCACTAGAGCCGCTGTAAATGGCGTCATCAACGCCACGGTGTCTACTTCAAACCACCGCCATCCAAACGGAAGACCGAAATGTATGGCGGGATATAGCGCCGCAATATTGAACCAAAAGAGCAGTTGAACATAGACAGGAGTGCCCCGGAAGAACCAGGCGTACACCCAGGCGGATGAGGACAACACTCGACTGGGCGACTGACGCATGACGGCAACAATCACGCCAATGGTGACGCCAACCAGCATCGTGAGTGATGTCAATAACAAGGTCATTGCCAGTCCCTGCAAAATAAGCGAACTCGTGAAGTATCGAGCCACAATGTCCCAGCTAAAACGCCATACCAGCCACGCACACTCTCGGTGGCGATGACCAGCGGCATCGAAAGCGTTGTGACACTGTGGAGTGTCAGTCGGAATCTTGGAGAAGAGAGTGTGGACGATCATCGCGAGTGCGATAATCGCCGCACCACCCGCGACATATCGCCCTACGTATCGAACCGGAACGACGACGAGTGAAGAATCTCCGGACGGTTTCATCGTGGCGGTTGGCGGAGCTACTTACCGCCGTTGAGAACCATCTGTGACTTCTTTAATGCCCCATCAGCGACGCCGTACTTTTCCAAAATTTGCTGATAGACACCGTTATCGACGAGAACTCGGAGGGCAGCTTGGATAGCCCGAGCCAACTTTCGCCCCTCAGAACTGCGCTGCGTCGCGATGCCGTACGGAGCAACGCCGAACGGCTTGCCCGACAGCTGGAATGCACCTTTTGACTGAACAACGATGTAGCCCGCAACTTGCGAGTCGGCAAATCCGACATCACTGTGGCCCGACTTAACGGAAAGGTCGGCATCGGTTTGCGTCTGGTATGTATTGACTTTGATGGTCGTGCCCGACTTGCACTTAGCTTTTTGGGCTTTGGCATCACTCTCTTCAATGGTTCCTGACTCCACGGCCACAGAGTGACCACAGAGTTGCGCCAAAGTCTTCGGGGCAGAATTGTTGCCCTTACGGGTGTAGAACTGCTCGCCCGCCTTGAAGTAGTCAACAAAGTTGACCGCCTTTTGGCGCTCCGCCGTATCGGTGAATGAAGAGTTGCCGACGTCATACTGACCTGACTTCAATCCGGGAATGATGTTGTCGAAGACGGCACTCTTCGTCGAAATCTTGACCCCCAGCGTGGTACCAATCGCCCTGATGAGATCAATATCGAATCCCACCATCTTCGAGCCCTTCATGAACTCATCTGGTGGGTAGGTTGCGTCCGTTGCCACCGTCAGTCCATCTTTGTACTTGGCGGGAACGAGGGAGGCTACGTCGTTATCCTTCGTTGCCTTCGGTGTCGCCGCAAATGCCGCACCCGACATCGACGAAAGGACGATGAGTCCAGTACTGAGTGCACCGAGACGGCGCCCGAATGATGTGTGTCGAAGCATTTGCTTACTCCTCGCTTATCCTGGAGGTCATCTTGCCCCGAAACACCCCACGGCGCAAATCCTCTGTGTCAGAGGCTCGAGGCGATGGTCGGCCAAATACCGGAGCGTCGCTCATTGACCAACATATCGGTGTCATCGCGCCGCAGGTGTTCTTGTCGCCATTGCAG